>DASTGG010000323.1:0-5914 GCA_035719385.1 Usitatibacter sp. | reverse complement strand
CGGCCGCCCTGCGCTCGGCCTCGGCGCGCTCGCTGGCGAGCCGCGCGGCGCGCACGGCTTCCTCGCGGCGCCGCTGCGCGCCCGCAGCCGCCTCGCGATCTTCGTGCTCGCGAGCGCGTGCCGACTGGATCGCGTCCTCCGCGGCGCGCGCCAGCGCATTCAGATCGGGCTGGGGAGGAGTTGTGCCGTCGCGTGCGCGGGAGGGGCGCGCGACGAGCTCGCGGCGCTCGCGCGCCGCGTTCTTCAGCTGATCGTAGAGTTTGCTCACGGCCCCCGGTTGCGCTCGCTGTACCTGCTGGAATTCCGGCCGTTTCACGGGCCGGGGCCACCGCAGCATATAACGAATGCGTTGCGGCGGCGACCCGGGGAGCGCCCCGATGAAACCGGCCAGGCTTCAATGCCCATGCCCGGGGCCATGTCGATGGTGCGCGTGCGGGTCTTCGTTCGACGCCTGCGCGCCCGTCGCCCCGTCCACGCGGCGGCTTTCCTTTTCCAGATAGCCGATCAGCAGCTCCGCGTCGCCGTCGCCGAGGCGCAGGTTCGGCATCAGCACCTTCCGGTATTTCTCGTGCAGCGCCATGGCGATCGGATCCTTCTCGGCGAGGACCTCGTTGGGCACCTGCAGGTAGCGCTTGAGCCAGGCGCGGTCGCGGTTCTTCGTCACGTCGAGGAGGTCGGGACCGATCGCGTCGCCCGCGCCGACGGTGTGGCAATCCCGGCAGCGGCGGCGATAGAGATCCTCGCCCGGATCCAGGACGAAGCGATGCGATTTCTCGCCGTAGCTCTCGCCGATGACCGGCTTGCCCAGGAGCCGGCTCATGACCACGAGCGCCAGCTGCTTCGGCTTGTCGAACGACGAGCGGTGGATCCAGACGCCGGACCGGTCGTTGCCGATGATCATGCTCATCGTGTGCTCGCTGGGCTTCTCGCCTTCTTCCATGAGGCCCAGCTTGCGGCGGATCGCGGTGATGTCCGCCTCGTTCCCGGTAAGGAACTCCCACCCGGGGCCCACCTTGTACTTCTTCATGTACTCCTTCAGCACCTCCGGCGTGTCCCTGTCCGGCGTGATGCTGATCGAGTACATGAAGACCTCGCGGCCCACGAGATCGCCGAGGTGTTCCTGCACCTGGCGCAGCTTCGCGGTTTCCAGCGGGCAGGCGTCCTCGCAGGTCGCGAACATGAAATTGATCATCACGACCTTGTTCTCGACCATGTCGCGATAGAAGTGCAGCTTCCTGCCGTCCTGGTTCACCAGGGTCACATCGGGAAAGTACGTGGCGTTCCACGGCGAGCCTTTGGGCGCGGCCGACGAGATCGCCGGCCCGAGGGCGAGGACCGCTGCCGCCAGCAGGAAGGCGGCGGTGTCGGCCCAGCGGATGATCGCGGTATGCGGGTTCATTTGTGGTGTCTCCTGAAGGCCCGGCCGGGCCTGAATCCGGCCGGGCTTCGTTGCACGCTGCTACCGTGGCGCCATCACACGCCCGACAGCTCGACGTAGTCCACGCCGAAGTTGCTCGACTGCACGCAGACGTCGATCGGGCCCGCGAGGCCGCTCTTGCTGAACGACCAGTTGCCCTTGCTGTCGACGGCCGCGGTGCCGGCCGCCGTGCCCATGCACGCGGTCCACGACGCGTTGATCGAGGCGACGTACACCGTCACGGACTTCGCGAACGCCCCGTTCATCATGCTCACCGTGCCGTTCATCGAGAGCTGGCCACCCGTGTACGAGTCCTTGACGATCGTCACGACGTCGCGCGTGGCCGCGGACTGCACGCTCACGCTGACGGTCGCGGGCTTCGACGTGCCGGCCGCGTTGGTCGCCGTGTACGAGAAGCTGTCGGGACCGACGTAGCCCGGCGCGGACAGGTAGGTCACCTGGCCGACGTTGGGCTTGTTCGGCACCACGATCGCGCCCGCCATCGGAGGCGTAGTGACCGTCACGCTGCACGCGCCGGGCGGGCAGTTGCCGTCGTTGGCCGTGACGTCGATGCCCGTGACGACTTCCTGGATGACCACCGCGCCATCCTTCAGCGCGGGCGGCGCGGAGAGCACGCCGACGGTCAGGGCGGCGTAGTTGGAATCCACCGCGCCGTTCGTCGTGTCGCGCACCGTGTACTTCAGGAAGTCGCTGCCGGTGAAGTTGCGATTCGGCGTGTACGTGATCGTGCCGTCCGCGTTCACCGCGGCCTTGCCCTGCTTGGGCTGGATCCTGATGGCGACCGTGGCCGGGTTGCAGCCGCCGACGCACTTGTCGTTGTCGATCACGTTGACCTTCACCGCGCTGTTCGCGGCGCCGAACACGTAGTCGTCGTTCGCGATCGGCGCGCTCACGCCGCCGGCGAGGAAGCTGGTCGCGAGCCCGGTCTGCCACGTCGGCACGTCGGTCGTGTTGCTGTCGACGTAGGTCACGCCGTCCCAGGTCGGGAACGGGGTGTGGATCGCCACCGTCTGGCCCGGATTCTCGCTGTCCCAACGCAGGAGCATCGCGTTGTCCTCGTGCTGCGTGTTGTGGCAGTGCTCGACGTACGTGCCGAGGAACTCGCGCACGCGGATGGCCAGGTCGACGCTGTCCGTGCTGGTGGGCAGCGGACCGATGCGGTACATGTCCTTGCGTGCGCCTTTTTCCCAGGAGAACGGCGCCTTGCCGCCGCGTTCCAGGATCTGGCCTTCCTCGAAGTGGATGTGCACGGGGTGCGCCCAGCCCTGTCCGCCGTTCCTCAGGTGCCAGATCTCGACGGTGCCGCGGGTGGGAGCGGCCGAGACGCGGTCGAAGATCTTGAGGTCGCCCATGCCCGGCGTGGTGCTCGCGTTGTACGCCTGGCCGCCGTTCGTCTTGATGGTCCATGGCTTCACGTCGCCGCCGCGGTCGAACTCGAACGTGCGTTCCTTCGCGTTCGCGAGCTCCTGCGCGGTGAATCCCGGCAGCGGGATCATCTTCTTCTTGCCGACGACGTAATCCGCCGGGTTCATCGACAGGTCCGTGCCGCTGTACGAGTGCACGCGGATCTCCATGAACTTGCCCACCACCGGGTCGCACGTGGCCGGGCAGCCGCCCGCGGAGTACGCGCCGCTCAGCACGGTGCTGAGCGCGATCGCCTGGTTGGGCGTCTTGCCGTCCTGGTGCTCGAGCAGGTTCACGGCGTAGACCTTGTCGCCGTCCTTGAACTTGCTGAAGTCGATGACGATGTCGTAACGCTCGGCGATGCCTTGTTCCGGCAGTCCCTCGGGCGACTCGGCGTTCGGGAACGCCACCGCATGCTCGAGGAGGTTGCCGTCGTTCGCCACCAGGTGGAACGGAACCTGGTTGCCGGCCTGGTCGACGAAGGCGATCTTCCAGTAGCGCGACACGGAGCCGTTGAGGATGCGGAATCGGTACTTGCGCGCGCGCACGTCGAAGTAGGGCTTGTACAGGAAGTTCACCGTCGCCACGTCGCCCAGGAAGCCGTCGGTCTGGAAGATGTTGAAGAACAGCTGCCCGGTCGGGTCGAACGCCTTGTCCGCCACCACGAGGTTGATGTCGTAGTCGCGGTTGCCCCAGTCCTGCGCGGAGCCGCTCGGCAGGCAGAGGTTCACGTTGTTCGGATTCACGTCCGTGGGATCGGCGTAGTTGCAGCCGTAGCCCGGATTGGTGGAGCTTCCCTGCGCCTCGGTGGCGCTGGCGGGTTCGCGACCGCGGTCGATGGCGCTGTAGTAGTTCATCATCGCCGCGTTGCCCTTGTAGACGTTCTGCGCCGTGGCATCGAGCATGTGGTCGTGGAACCAGTGCGTGCTCATCGTCTCGTGCCAGTTGCCGCGTACCTTCGTGTAGCCGCCGTGGCCGTCGGGCGTGCCGGACTTGAGGTTCTTCTCGGCGAGCACCGGGTCGGTCGAGCCGATCGGGAAGCTGTCGTGGCCGGCGAGGATCATCGGCCAGTGATAGTCGTAGTACTCGCCCGGGAAGAAGTACGCGCCCGCGAAGCCGTCGCTCTCGGCCGGGTTGTGGCCGTTGTGCTCGTGCGTCGTGATGGTGTGAGCGCCAAAGCCGCCGTTCGCCGCTTCGTCGATCGGCAGGAAGTTGTAGTTGCGGAACGCGATGGTCGTGCCGTACGGCGCCATCAGCAGTTTCGGCGGAAGCGTGCCGTCGAACGTCCACAGGTGGATCTGGTCCTGCTCGGGCATGGCGGGGTGGAACTTGATGCGGATGCCCTTGGTGGTGCCGAGCGTGCCCGCCCCGGTGGTGTCGTTGTACAGGCCGCCCGGGCCGAATTCGCCGAGGGCGTAGCCGTGGCGCTGAAGCCTGTCACGAATGCCGCCGTTCGGACGCGAGGGCGCGAGGCCCGTCTGGAAGTACACCGACGGCGTGAACTCGGCCCAGCGCTGGTGCGCGAAGTCCACTCCCGGCGGACGGCCTTCCATCACGCCGGCCACGCTCCTGCCGAGGCAGGTGCTGATCCGCGCCGCCCACGGGTTCGGGCCGCTGGTATTCGCCTGCTCCTGCGGTGCCGGGTAGATCGCCTGGCTTAGGAACTGGTCGACCTGCGTGGTCCAGGTGACGAGGTCGGCGGCGCCGGCGCAGCCCAATGGATCGGGCAGCGCGGCGCCGGCCGTGAAAGTCGCCGGGAGCGGCTGTACGCCGAACTCCTCGAACATGAGCATCTTCTGCGTGAAGGGCTGCGCGCCGAACAGCGGGCTCGGCGACGCGCCGGTGGGAATGTCGAATGCGGCCCCGGCGGGAACGGCCGCGAAGCCGAGCAACGCGGCCATCGTCGCCACGGCCAATGGACGTGGAGCGAACTTCCGTTCGCGAGCGGATCTCATTTTTGATCTCCCCGACGTGATGAAGTCTGGACGGCGGGCGCGTCCGGATTCACGGCTCGCGTGCGTCGTACGGGGAATTTATTCCGCGCTAGAAACGCGAAATGCGGCCGTTTGTCACGTGTGACATCGCGCCGCATGCGGGATGCGGCGACGGGTCGCAGTCGATGGGCCGTCTGTGAGGCGAATCATCCGACATGAAGTGAGTCATGTCGATGCGGTGGATTGTCGCAAGCAGCCGTGCCGGCGGCCATGCGATGATGGAAACCTGGTGCCCAGAAGAGGACTCGAACCTCCACGGTGTTACCCGCCAGTACCTGAAACTGGTGCGTCTACCAATTCCGCCATCTGGGCGACGGACTAGAACCAAAAATTATACGCGAATGAGCCACAGATTGTCGAGCAAAACCAAGGGCCTGGAAGGCTACGCGGTTGAAATTCCCAGCCGCGAGCAGGTGATCGATGCGGTGGCCGGCGAAGGCCCCGTCGACGAGCCGCGCCTGCGGGACATCCTCAGGATAGACGCTGAGCAGCTCGAGGGGTTCGAGCGGCGCCTGGCCGCCATGGAGCGCGACGGCCAGATCGTGCGCAACCGCCGCGGCATGCTGATCGTTGCGGACAAGGCGGGCCTCATCAAGGGCAAGGTGATCGGCCATCCCGACGGCTTCGGCTTCCTCAAGCCCGAGGACGGCAGCGACGACCTCTTCCTCGCGCCCAAGCAGATGCACAAGGTGCTGCACGGCGACGTGGCGCTCGCGCGCGTCGTGGGCGTGGACCGGCGCGGGCGGCTCGAGGGCTCCATCGTGGACGTGCTCGAGCGCGCCAACCGCAAGGTCGTGGGGCGCCTGTACGTCGAGCACGGCGTGGCCTTCGTCGTGGCGGAGAACAAGCGCATCAACCAGGACATCCTCATCCAGCCCGACTGCACCGGCGGCGCGAAGGAAGGGCAGGTGGTGGTCGTCGAGATCATGGAGCAGCCGTCGAAGCACGCCGAGCCCATCGGGCGCGTGCTCGAGATCCTCGGCAACTACGCCGACCCGGGGATGGAGATCGAGATCGCGCTGCGCAAGCACGACCTGCCGCACGAGTTCTCGAAGCAGGTCGAGAATGCCGCGAAGAA
>DASTGG010000322.1:0-12060 GCA_035719385.1 Usitatibacter sp. | reverse complement strand
GATGGACATCTGCCACCAGATCGTGGAGGACGTGAAGAAAGAGCTGAAGATGCCCAACCTCAAGGTGGCCTACCAGCTCGTGACGTCCGCCAACCGCATCCCGCTCATCGCCAACGGCACGGTGGACCTCGAGTGCGGCTCCACCACCAACAATGCCGAGCGGCAGAAGCAGGTGAGCTTCACCAACACCCACTTCATCACCGCCAACCGGTGGGTCGCGAAGAAGTCCTCGAACATCCACGCCCTGCAGGACCTCAAGGGCAAGACGATCGTCTCGACGGCGGGCACCACCAACATCAAGCAGATCACCGAGATCAACGCGCAGCAGAACCTCGGCATGAACATCATCTCGGCCAACGGCCACCCGGAAGCCTTCCAGATGGTGGAGACGGGCCGCGCCGTGGCGTTCGTGATGGACGACATCCTGCTCTACAGCCTGGCCGCGAGCTCGCGCAACCCGAAGGACTTCGAGATCTCGAAGGACGCGCTCTCGGTCGAGCCCTACGGCATCATGCTGCGCAGGGACGACCCGTCGTTCAAGAAGATCGTGGACGCGTCCACCGCGAACCTGTACAAGTCGGGCAAGATCAACGCGATCTACGACAAATGGTTCCTGAAGGCGATCCCGCCGAAGAACATCAACCTCAACGTGCCGATGAGCGACGCGCTGAAGAAGGTGTTCCAGAACCCGACGGATTCGCCGGATCCGGCCGCGTACAAGTAACCGCCGACAGCGAAGCGGGGGCCCCTCGGGTCCCCGTTTCGCTTTGAGCGAGTCCCATGGGATACAACTGGAACTGGGGCATCCTGCTCCAACAGGAGCCCGGCGCGAGCGGGACGTACCTGCACTACCTCATCGTCGGGCTGTGGTGGACGCTCGCCACCGCGCTCGCGGCCTGGGTGATCGCCCTGGTCATCGGCTCGGTCGTGGGTACATTGCGGACCATCGGCCACGTGTGGGTGGAGCGCATCTGCCACGCCTACGTGGAGATCTTCCGCAACATCCCGCTCATCGTGCAGATGTTCCTGTGGTTCTTCGTGTTCCCCGAGTTCCTGCCGCAGTCCCTGGGCGACTGGATCAAGCAGATGCCGCCCCCATGGGGCTCGTTCGTGCCCGCGGTGCTCTCGCTCGGCATCTTCACCTCCGTGCGCGTGGCCGAGCAGGTGCGCGCCGGCATCCAGTCGCTGCCGCGGGGCCAGACGATGGCGGGCACCGCCATGGGCCTCACGCGCACGCAGGCCTACCGGTTCGTGATCCTGCCGCAGGCCTTCCGCATCATCCTGCCGCCGCTCACCAGCGAGTTCATGAACATCATCAAGAACACGTCGGTCGCGCTCACCATCGGGCTGATGGAACTCACCGGGCGGTCGCGGGCGATGCAGGAATTCAGCTTCCAGGTGTTCGAGGCGTTCGCCGCGGCCACCGTGATCTACATCCTGACCAACCTCGTGGTCGTGGTCGGCATGAACTGGCTGGAAGGCAGGGTGCGTGTGCCGGGCCTCATCGCCATGGGCCGCACGCAGGACACCAAGTGATGGGCTTCGACTGGAGCGTCATCGTAGACAACCTGCCCTACCTCTTCCGGGAGGGCATGACCTTCACCATCACGCTCACGGTGCTGTCCATGATCGGCGGCGTGATCCTGGGCACGCTGCTCGCGATGATGCGCCTGTCGAGCTTCCCGCTCTTCTCGTGGGTCGCGAGCCTGTACGTGAACCTGATGCGCTCGGTGCCCCTGGTGCTCGTGATCTTCTGGTTCTATTTCCTGGTGCCGTACATCGGCGCGTGGATCCTGCGCGAGCCGCGGCCCGTCCAGGTGGGCGCCTTCTACTCCGCGCTGGTGACCTTCACCATCTTCCAGGCCGCGTACTACGCCGAGATCATGCGCGCGGGCATCCAGTCCATCCCGCGCGGCCAGGTGTGGTCGGGCTACGCGCTGGGGCTCAACTATTGGCAGTCGATGCGCTACATCATCCTGCCGCAGGCCTTCCGCAACATGCTGCCCGTGCTGCTCACGCAGACGATCATCCTCTTCCAGGACACATCGCTCGTGTACGTGATCTCGGCCAACGACTTTCTCGGCGCCGCCTCCAAGATCGCGAACCGCGACTACCGCCTGGTGGAGATGTACAGCTTCGTCGCGGTCGTCTATTTCATCATCTCGTATGTCCTGTCGACGCTCGTGCGCCGGCTGCAGGCCCGGATCGCCGTGATCCGCTAGAGGCTGAAGAAAAAATGATCTCCATCAAGGACGTCTCCAAGTGGTACGGCAGCTTCCAGGTGCTGAAGGACTGCACGACCGAAGTCGCGAAGGGCGAGGTGGTCGTCGTCTGCGGCCCGTCGGGCAGCGGCAAGTCCACGCTCATCAAGTGCGTGAACGGGCTGGAGCCCTTCCAGAAGGGCATGGTCACCGTGGACGGCATCGCCGTGAACGATCCGAAGACCGACCTGCCGAAGCTGCGCGCGCGCGTGGGCATGGTGTTCCAGCACTTCGAGCTGTTCCCGCACATGACCGTGACCGAGAACCTCACCCTCGCGCAGGTCAAGGTGCTCGGCCGCTCCCCGCAGGCGGCGCTCGACAAGGGCCTGAAGCTCCTCGACCGTGTCGGGCTGATCTCGCAGAAGGACAAGTTTCCCGGCCAGCTTTCGGGGGGCCAGCAGCAGCGCGTGGCCATCGCCCGCGCGCTGTCCAAGGACCCGATCGCGATGCTCTTCGACGAGCCCACGTCCGCGCTCGACCCCGAGATGATCAACGAGGTGCTCGACGTCATGGTCCAGCTCGCCAAGGAAGGCATGACCATGATGGTGGTCACCCACGAGATGGGGTTCGCGCGCAAGGTGGCGCACCGCGTGATCTTCATGGACCAGGGGCAGATCGTCGAGGACCTCCCGACCGACGAATTCTTCGGCAAGCCCCGGTCCGAGCGCGCCCAGCAGTTCCTGTCGAAAATCCTGCACCATTGATGCGACCGCCTTCACTGCGGCGGCGGCCTGCCGGAACGGCCCCCGAAACGGGGGGTCGGTTGGACGGAAATCATTGACGAAACTGCCCTTTTTGGAAGACACTCCCCTTCCATGAATCGCCTTACGGCCATCGGCCTGGCATCGCTTGCCGCGTACGCGCTGCTGATCGCGAGCAAGTACACGGGGGTCGTATCGGCCGCGCGTGACGATCGCCCGGTCCAAACGGCCCATGCGCCCGCTGCGGATACCGCGCCTGCGACGGCGCAGCTCGAGCCGCTGGCGGCCGACCCGCAGCCGACGCCCGTCGACCTGCCGCCGCCCATTCCCAGGACGGAGCCGACGCGCCTTTCGCCCGCGGCGCTCGAGTTCCGTGCCGCGCGCGACCTGAAGGCCTTCGCCGACGCGCTGTCGGCACGCCGCGCCTCGCTCACGGCGGACGAGCGTTATTACCTCGCGCGTGCGCTCGAGGAGTGCCAGTTCGCCACCACGATCAACGAGGACCTCGCCGCGTACAGCGCCAAGCAGCGCCGGCAGTTCCTCGCCACGCTGCCGCCGGGCGACGCGATGAATCCCAAGCGCATCTCCGCGTACGAGGCCGTGGACAACACGCAGCGCTGCATCGGCTTCCAGAACGCGAAGATCTCCGCGAAGGACATCGAGGACCTCTACCGCGCCGCCGCCCAGCAGGGCGATCCGCGCGCGCAGGCGCGCATGCTGACCGCGGAGCTCAACCGCAACCTGAACAACGCGTCGCGCACGCCGGCCCCCGAGACGCAGAACACGCGCGTGCCGAGCGACGACATCTCGCGCCTCATCAACCTGCTCGAGAGCCGCGATCCCGAGGCGGTCCTCATCGTGGGGCAGTTCCTCGCGCAATCGGCGATGACGAGCCAGCTGCGCGTGGGCCCGAACGGCGAGGTGCCGGAGCCCTCCGCGTTCCTCGGCGGCTTCTCGCTCACCGCGTGCGACCTCGGCCAGGACTGCTCGCAGATGAACCGCGAGCCGCTCATGGCGTGCGCGTACGCCGGCTACTGCAACGCGCAAAGCTTCGAGGAGCTGTACCAGAACTTCCTCGCCTCGCCCTGGGCCTACACGCAGGCCATGCGCTATCGCGTGCTCATCCACACCGCGATCGACACGCGCAACTGGAGCCTCATCGGCCTCGTGCCGAAGAAGGCCCCGCCCGAAGGCGCGCAGTAACTCCCCGATGTCCGCCTGGTACCGCCGCAACGCGGACGGTTCGCTCGTGCTCGCGATCCACGCGCAACCGGGCGCCAGGCGCACCGAGGTCGCGGGGCGTCACGGCGATGCGCTCAAGATCCGCGTAGCCGCCCCGCCGCTCGAGGATCGCGCGAACGAGGCGCTGGTCGAGTTCCTCGCCGGGCGCTTCAACGTTCCGAAGCGCAGCGTGACGCTGCTGTCGGGCCACAAATCGCGCGAGAAGCGCTTCGGGATCGCCGGCGCGACGGTCGATCCCGCGGTCGCGCTGCGCGTGGAATGAGGGCCAAAGGCCGAACGCTTCTCCCTCTACGCCGCGAGCACGCGAACGTGCTCGACGACACACCGCCCGAGCGCGTCCACGTTGTAGCCACCCTCGAGGGTGGAGACCACCCTGCCTTCGGCGTGGCGCTCGGCGACGTCGACGAGCTTCTCGGTCACCCAGCGGTAGTCCTCGTCCTCGAGCTTGAGGTAGGCGAGCGGGTCCTCGCGGTGCGCGTCGAAGCCGGCGGAGACGAAGATCATCTGCGGCCTGAAGCGCTCGAGCGCCGGAAGCCAGAAGCGCTCGACCGCCGCGCGGAAGCCTTCGCTGCCGGTCATCGCGGGCAGCGGCACGTTGATGATGTGGTCGTTGCCGGAATCGGCGCCGCAGTACGGGTAATACGGATGCTGGAAGGTCGAGCACAGCATCACGCGCGGATCGTCGTGGAACATCGCCTCCGTGCCGTTGCCGTGGTGCACGTCGAAGTCGAGGATCGCCACGCGTTCGAGCAGGTGCGCGTCGATGGCGTGCATCGCGCCGATGGCCACGTTGTTGAACACGCAGAAGCCCATGGCGCGATCGGGCGTGGCGTGGTGGCCCGGCGGGCGCACGGCGCAGAAGGCGTTCTTCACCGCGCCGTCGAGCACCATGTCCGTGGCCTGCACCACCGCGCCGGCCGCGCGCAGCGCCGCCGAAAGCGACTTCGGGCACATCGACGTGTCGGGGTCGAGGTACGCGTACCCGCGCGAAGGCGCTGCCGAGAAGACCATGTCGACATGCCCGGGATCGTGCACGCGCTCGAGGTGCTCGCGCGCCGCGGGCAGCGCCTCCCGCATCGTGAGGCGCCTGGCGAGCCCGGACTCCTCGAGCGCGCGCAGCACGGACCTGAGGCGTTGCGGCGACTCGGGATGGGACTCGCCCATCTCGTGCAGCACGCAATCGGGGTGCGTCAGCAGCGCGGTAGCCATCACCGCATTCTAACGGCAGGCTAGAACGACTGGCGCGTGATGGCCTTCGTGCCGGACATGGGCGGCAGGCCCGCCGCGGGCGAGCCGCTGGCCGCGTTGGCCGGCGGGCGTATGTCGTACGTAAACGTGCCGTTGCCGCTGTCGTTGAAGGAGATGGTGAAGGTGCCGGCGGGATCGATCTTCACGTTGGCGGCCACCCAGGCCTGCGTGACCGGCGGCCCCGTGAGCACGTAGACCGGGCCGGTGATGCGCGTGGGCGAGGTCCACGTCCCGCCCGGCATCACGACCCACAGCGGCTTGAACTGCCCCGCGGGATCCGGCTCGCGCGGGTCGTAGGTATACCAGACGGCGAAGACCTGGTTCGTCTCGCGGTGCTGGGCGAAGCTCAGTCCCCAGCCGGACTCCGCGGTGTTGTACCACATGTCCGTCCAGTTCTCCTGGGGAACGACCTGGGCCGCGGCGGGAAGCGCGAAGGCGAGAAGTGTCGTGGCTAACAGACGGCGCATGTCGTTGTGGCGAGAATGCAACTATCGAACATGAACAGCCTTCCAAGCGGAAAGCTTCCGCCCGCATGATATTCTCCCCACGCGGACCCCGATGCGTCCCGTAACCCTCTGACGAGGATCCAATTTCGATGCTTCTCGACACGCGCAGCCGGCTTGCCGGCGGCCCCACCGAAGCGGTCATCAGCGCCGCCGGCGAGGTCATCCTCGGCAAGGAACGCCAGATCCGGCTCGCGATGGCGTGCATCCTCGCGCGCGGCCACCTGCTCATCGAGGACGTGCCGGGCGTGGGCAAGACCACGCTCTCGCATGCGCTCGCGCGGCTGCTCGGCCTCGACTACCAGCGCATCCAGTTCACCTCCGACCTGCTGCCGGCCGACATCATCGGCGTGTCCATCTTCGACCGCGAGAGCTCCACGTTCCGCTTCCACGCGGGCCCGATCTTCGCGCAGATCATCCTCGCCGACGAGATCAACCGCGCGAGCCCCAAGGCGCAGAGCGCGCTGCTCGAGGCGATGGAGGAGCACCAGGTCACCGCCGAGGGCGAGACGCGCCCGCTGCCCGAGCCGTTCTTCGTCATAGCCACGCAGAATCCGCTGCACCAGGTCGGCACCTTCCCGCTGCCCGAATCGCAGCTCGACCGCTTCCTCATGCGCATCAGCCTCGGCTATCCCGATGCGAAGGCGGAACGCGAGCTGCTGCGCGGGGCCGAGCGGCGCGACCTCATCTCGCACCTGAAGCCCGCGATGACGGCCGCGCAGCTCGCCGAGCTGCAGAAGGCCGTGCCCTCGATGCAGGTGTCCGACGCGCTGCTCGATTACGTGCAGCAGCTCATCCACCACACGCGCCATTCGCCGCGCTTCACGCAGGGGCTGTCGCCGCGGGCGGGCGTGGCGATCCTGCGCGCCGCGCAGTCGTGGGCCATGATGCAGGGCCGGCGCCAGGTCCTGCCCGAGGACGTGCAGGCCATCCTCCCGGCCGTCGTGGGCCACCGGCTGCACGGCAATGCCGATGCCGTGAAGGGCAGCTTCGACCCGGCCCAGGAGCTGATCGCCAACGTCCCGATTCCCTGAGCCATGGGCCCGCCAGCCACGGCCCGGGACAGGTCCTGGTGAGCAACCTCAGGCAATCCATCTCGGACTGGATCTTCCGCGCGCCGGCGCCCGAGGCCGCGCCCGTCACGCTGGTGCAGCGGCGCATCTTCATCCTGCCCACGCGGCAGGGCTACATCTTCGCGCTCACCATCCTCCTGCTGCTCGTGGGCTCGATCCAGTACGCGCTGCAGCTCGCGTTCCTGCTCACGTTCCTGCTGGGCAGCATGGCGGGCGTGGCCATGCTGCACACCTGGCGCAACCTCGCGCACCTGAAGCTGCGCCCCGGCCGCTGCGATCCGGTGTTCGCGGGCGATACCGCCAACTTTCGCGTGACCATCGAGACGCCGTCCCAGGCGCGCTTCGCCATCGCCGTGCGGCGCAAGGGCGAGGAGCCGGTGCACGCCGACATCATGAAGAACGAGCCGGCGCTGGTCTCGATTCCCGCCGTCGCGGCGCGTCGCGGCCTCATGCGCTGCGGGCGGCTCGAGATCTTCACGCGCTACCCCATCGGGCTCTTCCACGCCTGGTCGTACGTCGACTTCGACCTCACCGTCCTCGTGTATCCGCGCCCCGACCCGAGCGTGGGCCCGCCGCCGCAGCACTCGCGCAACGTCTCCGAGGAAGGCATTCCGGTGCCGGGCGACGAGGAGTTCAACATGCTGCGCGCCTACCGCCCGGGCGACGCGCCCAAGCTCATCGCGTGGAAGGCCCTCGCGCGCGAGCAGGGGCTGCTCACGAAGGAATTCAGCGCCATGGCCTCGAGCGAGCTGTGGCTCGACTGGGACGACGCGCCCGGCGGCGACGTCGAGTCGCGGCTCTCGGCGCTGTGCCATTGGGTCACGCAGGCCGACGAGTTCGGCCAGGGCTACGGCCTGCGGCTGCCGGGAACGGCGATCCCGCCCGGCCGCGGCGAGACGCATCGCGCGCGCTGCCTGGAAGCGCTCGCGCTCTTCGAGCTGCGCGCCTGAAATGAGCGCCGTCGCGCCCCGCGCCTCGCCCCACCTCGACATGCGCAACGTGCTGTGGCTCATCGCGGCCATGGCGTTCGTGATCGCGCCGCACCTCACGCGGCTGCCGAGCTGGGTGGGCCTCTTCTGCCTTGCGGTGCTCCTGTGGCGCGCCTGGATCGGCTGGGCGGCGATCCACTTCCCGGCGCGCTGGCTGGTCGGCCTCATCACGCTCTTCGTCACGATCGGCACGTTCATCCAGTACGGCCGGCTCATGGGGCGCGATCCCGGCGTGACGCTGCTCATCGTCATGGCGGTGCTGAAGCTGCTCGAGATGCGCACGCAGCGCGAGGTGACGCTGAGCGTGTACCTCGGCTTCTTCCTCGTGATGACGAATTTCCTCTATTCGCAGACGATCCCGCTCGGGCTCTACATGCTCGCCTGCGTCTGGATCTTCGTGGCCACGCTCATCGGCTTCAACCACGTCGGCCGCTCGCCCACGGTGATGCAGCGGCTGCGCCCGGCCGCCGCGCTGGTGGTCCAGGCGCTGCCCCTCATGTTCGCGTTCTTCATCCTGTTCCCGCGCACGCAGGGTCCGCTCTGGGCGCTGCCGCAGGACGCGCGCGCCGCCGGCTCCGGCCTTTCGGACACCATGAGCCCGGGCAACATCGCCAACCTCATCAAGTCCGACACGGTCGCCTTCCGCGTGCAGTTTCCCGACGACCTGCCGCCATACCAGACGCTTTACTGGCGCGGCCCGGTCCTCGTGCGCTTCGACGGCGCCACCTGGAGCATGGGCGAGGAGCCGCTCTATGCGCGCCGGCCGGAGTACGCGCGGCACGAGCGGGCGGTGCGCTACACGATCGAGCTCGAGCCGCACAACAAGAACTGGATCTTCGCCCTCGACGTGCCCGGCATGCTGCCGCCGCAAACCGTGATGCGCGGCGACCTGCAGCTGCGCTCGATGCGGATCATCCACGAGCGCCACCGCTACGAGATGACGTCGTGGCTCGACTACCGCTACGGCGAGAACACCTCGCGCGCGGCGCTCGCCCGGGCGCTCGAGTATCCCGCCAACCGCAACCCGCGCAGCGTAGCGCTCGGCCGGCAGTGGGCCGCCGAGTCGTCCAATCCGCGCGACATCCTGCTGAAGGCGATGCGGCTCTACAACCGCGAGTTCGCGTACACGCTCGAGCCGCCGCTGCTCGACCCCGTGAACCCGTACGACGATTTCCTGTTCCATTCCAGGCAGGGGTTCTGCGAGCACTTCTCCGGCAGCTTCGCGCTTCTGATGCGTGCGGCCGGCATCCCCGCGCGCATCGTCACGGGTTACCAGGGCGGCGAGGTGAACCCGATCAGCAAGGAGCTGGTCGTCCGCCAGGCCGATGCGCACGCGTGGGTCGAAGTGTGGCTGCCGGGCGAAGGCTGGCTGCGCCTGGATCCGACGTCGGCGGTCTCGCCGATACGCGTGGAAGGCGGCGTCAATGCGGCGCTGGGCCCGATCGGCGTGATCCCGTCGCTCATCTCCGCGGACAAGCTCGGCGTGCTCTCCAACCTGCGGTTCATGCTGCAGGCGATGAACAGCCGCTGGGACACGTGGGTCGTGGGCTACAACGTCGAGCGCCAGCGGCAGTTCTTCGGCAACCTCGGCATCGAGCGCGTCGATTGGCGCACGCTCGGCTTCTGGCTGGTGATCGCGACCTTCGCCGTGGGCGGCGCCGTGACGCTCGGCCTGCTCGTGCGCGACCGGCCGCCGCGCACCGACCGCTCGCTCGCCGCATGGAACCGCTTCTGCGCGAAGCTCGCCACGACGGGCCTGGCACGCGCGCCGCACGAGGGCCCGCTCGATTTCCTCTCCCGCGTGCGCGACGCGCGCCCGGACCTCGCGCCCGACGTGGAGGAGATCACGCGGCGCTACATCGCCGCGCGCTACGGGGAAGGCGCGAGCAAGGAGGAGCTGCGCGAGCTCGCCCGCCTCGCGCGCGCCTTCGATCCGGGACGCTGAGGTGGCGGCGACGGTCGCTCGCAACGCGCCCTGTCCCTGCGGCAGCGGCCTGCGGTTCAAGGAATGCCACGGCAGGCTCGACGCGGCTCCCGCCTCGCCCGACGCGCTCATCGCGCGAGCGCTGCAGCTGCACCAGCAAGGTCGCATCGACGACGCGCAGCGGCTCTACCGCCAGGTCCTGGCCGCGGACACCGGCAACGCGATCGCGACGCACTATCTCGGCATGGTGGCCTGGCAGCACGGCGACGCGCGCGAGGCCGAGCGGCTCATGCGCGAATCGCTGCAGCGCGACGCCTCGATTCCCGATTTCCACAACAACCTGGGGCTGCTGCTTCGCGATACGCGCCGCACCGACGAGGCGCTCGCGTGCTTCTCCAGGACGCTCGAGGCGGACCCGGGCTGGATCGAGGCCTACAACAATCGGGCGCTCACGCTCGAGGCCGCAGGCCGGTTCGACGAGGCGCTCGCCGACTACCGCACCGCGCTGGAACGCGAGCCGCGGTTCGCGGCGGCCCACCAGAACCTCGCGCGCTTGCTGCTCATGCGCGGCGAGCTCGCGCCGGCATGGGAACACTATCGCTGGCGTCTCGTGGCGCAGGGGCTTTCGCCGTCGGCGCCGGACCCGGGCGCCAGCCGCCTGCCGCCGGACCTCGCGGGCCGGCGCATCGCGCTCGTCGCGGAACAGGGACTCGGCGACGTGCTTTTCTTCCTGCGCTTCGCTCCCGAGCTCAAGCGGCGCGGCGCCACGCTCGCCTTCGAGGGCGAAGCGCGGCTCGCGCCCCTGCTCGAGCGGACCGCGCTCTTCGAGCCGCGCATCGCGCCCGGCGAACGCCTTCACATCGGCGACCTGCCGTGGCTCCTGCGCGCCGACGATCCGCGCGCGTTCCCGCCGTTGCCGCTGCGGCCGGATGCGGCGCGTGCCGCCCGCTGGCGCGAGACGCTCGCGGCATGGGGTCCACCGCCCTACGTGGCTCTCACGTGGCGCGCGGGAACCGCTTCCCGCGGCCCGGTGCGCACGCAGCTCAAGGAGGTGGCGCCGCAGGTGCTCGCGCGGGCGGTGGAAGCACGCGCCACGTGGATCTCGGTGCAGCGATTGCCGCGCGCGGGCGAGCGCGAGGCGCTGGAAGGCGCGTTGGGAGCGCGCGTGCACGACGCCGCCGCCGCGAACGAGGACCTCGAGGAGATCCTGGCGCTCATGAGCGTCGTCGACGACTATGTGGGCGTGAGCAACGCCAACGCGCACCTGCGCGCGGGCGCAGGCGGGTCGATGCGCGTGCTCGTGCCCTTCCCGCCCGAATGGCGCTGGATGGCCACCGGCGATCGCTCGCCGTGGTTCCCCACGATGCGGGTGGTGCGCCAGCAGCCCGACGGCCGCTGGCCGTTCACATAGCGGGAAGCACCTTCGCCGGGTCCACGGGCTTGCCCTGGCGGCGCACCTCGAAGTGCAGCTTCACCTCGTCGGCGTGCGTGGACCCCATCTCGGCGATCTTCTGCCCCTTGCGCACGTCCTCCTGCTCCTTCACGAGCAGCTTGTCGTTGTGCGCGTACGCCGAGAGCCACGTGTTGTTGTGCTTGATGATGACGAGCTTTCCGTAGCCGCGCAGGCCCTCGCCGGCATAGACCACGCGGCCGCTGGCGGCCGCGAGCACCGGCGTGCCCTTCTTACCCGCGATGTCCATGCCCTTGGTGGTCTCGCTGAAGGGCGCCACGACCTTGCCCTTCACGGGCCACATCCAGTCCACGTCCTCGCGATCCGTTCCCGCGGGCCTCTCCGGCTCCGCGACGCGCGGCGGCGGCGCCGGCGTGGCGATCGGCGGTGCGACCGCGCCCGGCGCCTCCGCGCCGGACAGCTGCGCGAGCGCGCGCTCCGAAAACGGCACCTTCTGGCCGCGCGGCTCCACCTTCACCGTGGGCGTGTTCGCGAGCGGCCGCGCCTGGATCGGCACCGGGGAGGCGAGCGGCGTCGTCACGGGCTCGCCGGGCGCGGGCGCCGCCGCCGCGGCCTGCGCGGGCGGCGCTCCAGCGGGCGCCGCGAGCACGAGCACCTGGCCCACGCTGATCTGGTTGGGATTGGTGACGTTGTTCCACGCCGCCAGCT
>DASTGG010000321.1:0-12641 GCA_035719385.1 Usitatibacter sp. | reverse complement strand
ACGGCAACGTGCGCGTGATCGACACGGCGACGAACGCGACCGTCGCGAGCATCGACGCCGGATTGGCTCCCTTCGGCATCGCGGTCAACGCCGCGGGCACGCGCGTGTACGTGAGCGACGTCCTGGGCGATGCGCTCCTTGTGATCGATGCGGCGGCCAACCGCGTGAGCCGCACCATCCGCGTCGGCATCCAGCCCACGGGCATCGCGGTGAATTCGGCGGGGACGCGACTCTACGTGGCCAACTCGGGCGAGGTCACCGGCGGTGGGACGGTTTCCGTCATCGACGGCGCGTCCGAGCAGGTGGTCGGGGCGATCCGCGTCGGCAACGGCCCGTTCGGCCTGGCCCTCAGCCCCGACGGCGCGCGTCTCTACGTCACCAACACGAACGATGGCACCGTCTCCGTCGTCGATACGGCATCGCAGGCGACGGTGGCGACCATCGCGGCGCAGGGTATCCCGATCGGCGTGGCCATCGCGCCGGACGGGGCACGGGTCTACGTGACCCAGTCCGTCGCATCCTCGAACACCGCGAGCGTCCTCGTGATCGACACGGCGACGAACGCTGCCGTCGGGACGGTGCCCGTGGGCGTCGGATCGACCGGCATCGACGTGAACCCGGCGGGAACGCGCGCGTACGTCGCGAACGGCGGAATGCGCGATGCGCGCGGCAGCACCGTGACGGTCATCGACACGGCCTCGCTCGGCGTCGTCGCCACGATCCCGGTGGGCACCACGCCGCAAGGCATCGCCGTGCATCCTTCCGGCGCCCGCGTGTACGTGACGAATACGAACTCGAACACCGTCTCCGTGATCGACGCCGGAACGAACAGCGTCGTGGCGACGATCCCGGTCGGAATCAGCCCCGTCTCGTTCGGCCGCTTCATCGGGCCCGCGGTCTTCCCGACGGCCGCCAATTACCAGGGCCTGTGGTGGAAGTCGCCGCCGGGCTCCGAGAGCGGCTGGGGCGTGAACATCGCGCACCAGGGCGAAATCCTCTTCGCGACGTGGTTCACCTACGACACCGATGGCAGCGGCCTGTGGCTCGTCATGTCCAATGGCACGCTGACCGGCCCGGGGACGTACTCGGGGCTGCTCTATCGCACGAGGGGATTTCCCTTCGATGCGGATCCGTGGCCGTCCGGAGGCGTGGGCGCTTCGCCCGTGGGAAACGCGACGTTCAGCTTCGCGGACGCGGACAACGGCACGTTCACGTACAGCGTCGGCGGCGTGACGCAATCCAAGCCGATAACGCGACAGCTCTTCGCCTCCCCGGTGCCCGTGTGCACGGCGGCCGGCGCGGCGCCGGCGACGCCCAACTTCCAGGACCTGTGGTGGCGCTCTCCCGCGGGATCGCAGCCCGGGTGGGGCGTGAACATCACGCACCAGGGCGATATCCTCTTCGCGACGTGGTTCACCTACGACGCGAGCGGCAACGGGCAATGGCTCGTCATGTCGAACGGGGCGCGCACCGCAAGCGCGACATACTCCGGGACGCTCTTCCGCACCCGGGGGCCGGCCTTCAGCGCGAATCCCTGGAATCGCGCGCTCGTTAACTCCACCGCCGTGGGCAACGCCACCTTCACGTTCACCGACGCGAACAATGGAACCTTCGCATACACGCTCGACGGCGTGGCGCAGGTGAAGCCGATCACGCGGCAGGTCTTCGCATCGCCGCCGACGGTGTGCAAATGACGCCGTGATATCGTCTCCGGCATGACCGGAGAGGCGCGTTGGCGGTGAGCCCGGCACCCGCGATCCCGCGCGGCGTCTGGGTGCTGGGCTTCGTGAGCCTGCTGATGGACATCTCGTCGGAGATGATCCACAGCCTGCTGCCGCTCTATCTCACGGTGACGCTGGGCGCGAGCGCGCTCGCCGTGGGCCTCATCGAGGGCGTGGCCGAGGCGACCGCGCTCATCGTGAAGGTGTTCTCCGGCGTGCTCTCCGACCGCTGGCGCAACCGCAAGGGGCTCGCCGCGCTGGGCTACGGGCTGGGCGCTTTCTCCAAGCCGCTCTTCGCGATGGCGACCGGGCCGCTGCTCGTGTTCGGCGCGCGCTTCGTGGACCGGATCGGCAAGGGCATCCGCGGCGCGCCGCGCGATGCGCTCATCGCCGACCTCACGCCGGCATCGATTCGCGGCGCGGCATTCGGGCTGCGGCAATCGCTCGACACGGTCGGCGCCTTCGCCGGCCCGCTCGCCGCCATGGCGCTGATGCTCGCGTGGAACGACGACTTCCGCGCGGTGTTCTGGGTGGCGGTCGTGCCGGGCCTGCTCTCGTTCCTCCTGATCGCGCTGGTGGTGAAGGAGCCGGAGCACCACGCGGCCAAGGGCGCGGAAAGGCCGAGATTCGACGGTTCCACCATGCGTGCGCTCGGAGGCCCGTTCTGGGTCGTCACCGCGGCGGGCGCGGCGCTCACGCTCGCGCGCTTCAGCGAGGCGTTCCTCGTGCTGCGCGCGCAGAGCCTGCATCTCGCGCTCGCCTTCGCGCCGCTGGTCATGGTGGCGATGAACGTGGTCTACGCGCTCTCGGCCTATCCCGCGGGCAAGCTCGCGGACCGCATGCCGCATCGCACGCTGCTCGCGTGGGGCACCGCGGTGCTCGTGGCGGCGGACATCGTGCTCGCGATGGCGGGCGGCCTCGTGGCCCTGGGCATCGGTGTCGCCCTCTGGGGGCTGCACATGGGCTTCACGCAGGGGCTGCTTTCGGCGATGGTCGCGCACACGGCGCCGGCGACGCTGCGCGGCACGGCGTTCGGCGTGTTCAACCTCGCGAGCGGCGTGGCGATGCTCGCGGCGAGCGCGATCGCGGGCGCGCTGTGGCAATTCGCGGGGCCTTCGGCGACCTTCATCGCCGGCGCGGCGTTCGCGGCGCTGGGCGCGCTCGTCGCGCTCGCTACGCCGAAGGCGTGAGGCCGCCGCCCTGCGGGCGGCCCAGCCAGCGATAGAGGGCACCGGCGGACATCGCGCGCGCGAAGAGGTGGCCCTGCACCTCGTCGCAGCCGCGCTTGCGCAGCATCTCCAGCTGCTCGAGGCGCTCCACGCCCTCGGCGACCGTGACGATGCCCAGGTTGTGCGCGAGGTCGATGATGGCCGCGGTGATCGCCACGCTGTTCGCGTTCTCCGGCGTATCGAGCACGAACGTGCGGTCGATCTTGAGCTTGTCGATCGGCAGCGTCTTCAGGTGCACGAGCGACGATTGCCCGGTGCCGAAATCGCCGATCATGAGCTGCACGCCGAGCTCCTTCAGCGCCTGCAGCGTGCGCGCCGTCTCGCCGCCGTCCGACGCGAGCACGCTTTCCGTGAGCTCGAAGGCGAGGTAGCGGCCGTCGAGCCCGGTTTCGTCGAGCGCGCGGCGCACCTGCTCCACCAGGTCGCGCTGGCGCAATTGCACGGCCGACAGGTTCACCGCCACGGGCACCGGGCACAGGCCCGCGAGCTGCCATTCGCGGTTCTGGCGGCACGCCTCGCGCAGAACCCAGGCACCGATCGCGCGCATGAGCCCGCGCTGCTCGGCCACCGGTATGAATTCCTGCGGGTCGATGAGGCTGCCGTCGGCCTGCGGCCAGCGCATGAGCGCCTCGAGCGCGGTGGGGGCGCCGGTGCGCGCGTTGAGCTGCGGCTGGTAATGCAGCACGAAGCGATCGTCGCGCAGCGCCTCGCGCATGAGGGTTTCCAGCGAGAGCGCGCGGAACGCCGTGGCCGACAGGTGCTCGTTGAAGAACTGGTAGTTGCTGCGGCCGCGTTCCTTCGCGAGGTACATCGCCGCGTCCGCATTGCGGATGAGCACGTCCGGCGAATCGCCGTCGCGCGGGAAGATGCTGATGCCGATGGACGGGCTCACCGAGATGCTCTGCCCTTCGAGCTCGACCGGCTCGCTCACCGCGCCGATCAGCTTGTCGGCCACGGGCACGGAGTCGTCGGCGCTCGTCACCTCCGGCAGCACCACGATGAACTCGTCGCCGCCATGGCGGGAGACGACGTCGTGCCCGCGCAGCGAGCCCGAGATGCGCCGCGCCACGATCTTCAGCAGCTCGTCGCCCGCGCCGTGGCCGAGCGAATCGTTCACGGTCTTGAAGTTGTCGAGGTCGATGAAGAGGAGCGCGACCTGATTGCCCGTGCGCCGGGCGGCGGCGAGCAGGAATTCCAGGCGCTCCTGGAGCAGCGCGCGGTTGGGCAGGTCGGTGAGCAGGTCGTGGTGCGCGAGGTAGTCGATGCGCTCGCGCGCGGCCATGCGATCGCGGATGTCGCGCACGACCGTGAGGCGGTAGACCGACCCGGCATACGGCAGCAGGCGTCCCTCGAGCTCCACCGGGATGCGCTCGCCGTGGCGCCCGACGATCTCGGCCTCGTAGCGCGCCTCGCAGTTCGCGCGCAGGCTCTCGGCGACCGCGTCGCGCTGTTCCGGCGCCACGTGCATGGTGAAGCGCGAGCCGACGAATTCCTCGCGCGCGTAGCCCGTCAGTCGCAGGACCGCATCGTTGCAGTCGGTGACGACCTCGTCGTCGTGGAAGACGATGCCCGCTTGCGTGGCCTCGGCGAACTTGCGCAGCCGCTCCTCGCTCTCGCGCAGCGCCTCCCGCGCGGCGTGCTGGTCCGTGATGTCGTGGCAGGTGCCCAGGTAGCCGTGGAAATGCCCTTCGGGTTCCAGGATCGGCACCGCGACGTGGCGCACGTGGCCGAAGGCGCCCTCGCCGCGCGCCAGCCGGTATTCATGCTCGAAGCGGCGGTGCAGCGAGCGCGCTTCCTCCCAGGCCGCATGGACGCGCAGGCGGTCGCCCTCGTGGACGCACTCGAGCCAGCGGTCGCCCTGCGCGGCCTGCAGGTCGCGACCGGTGTAGTCCATCCAGGCCTGGTTCACGAAATTGCAGCCGCCCTGCGCGTCGGCGCACCACACCGGGACCGGAAGCGCATGCAGCAGGCCCGCCTGGCGATGCGGGTCCTGTAGCGTCTCCGCGACGATGCGCAGGAGGGGATCGGCGGTGCTCATGCGTGCGCTGGTGAATGGTGACCACGTTGTTATGGGAACAGCCTATCACTGGTGGCCGGCGGAACCTGTGAACGACCCCATACGTCTAGACGGGAACGTTCCCGGGCGACACGCCGGGCGCAGTGACGCGAAAAATGCAAACAGCCTCGCAATACGATTCCTTCCAGCGAAACGCCGGCAGGCCTGCGGCATTCGGCCGCACTCACGCGTTGCGGCAGTTCTGCGCGATCCTGGTCACCGGCCTCGCCTGCGCCGGCGCCATGGCCGCGCGGGAGCTGCCGCTGGAACGCATCAAGCTGCCGCCCGGCTTCCACATCGAGGTCTTCGCGCGCGACGTCCCCAATGCCCGCTCCATGGCGCTCGGCGAGAAGGGAACGCTCTTCGTGGGCACGATGACGGCGGGCAAGGTCTATGCGATCCGCCACGACGGCACGCGTGCCACCGAGGTGCACGCCATCGCGAGCGGGATGAACATGCCGAACGGCGTCGCGGTCCGCGACGGGGCGCTCTACGTGGCCGAGGTGGGCAAGCTGTGGCGGTTCGACGCGATCGAGTCGCACCTGCCGCAGCCGCCGAAGCCGCAGCTGGTCTTCGACGGATTCCCCGGCGACCGCGGCCATGGCTGGAAATTCATCCGTTTCGGCCCCGACGGCCGGCTATACGTGCCCGTAGGCGCGCCCTGCAACGTGTGCGAGCGCGAGCCGCCCTACGAAAGCATCACGCGCATGAACGCCGACATGAAGGGCTACGAGGTGTTCGCCCGCGGCGTGCGCAACAGCGTGGGCTTCGACTGGGACCCGCGCACGAAGGAGCTGTGGTTCACCGACAACGGCCGCGACATGATGGGCGACGACGTGCCGCCCGACGAGCTCAACCATGCGCCCAAGCCCGGGCTGCATTTCGGATTCCCGTACTGCCACGGCGGCGACATTCCCGACCCCGAGCTCGGCAAGGGCCACCCGTGCTCGCAGTTCGTGCCGCCCGCGCAGAAATTCGGCGCGCACGTCGCCTCGCTAGGCATCCGCTTCTACACGGGCTCCATGTTCCCGCCCGAATACCGCGACCGGCTCTTCATCGCCGAGCACGGCTCGTGGAACCGCTCGAGGAAGAGCGGCTATCGCATCATGCAGGCGCGCATCGAGGGCTCGAAGGTCGTGGACTACGGTGTCTTCGCCGAGGGCTGGCTCGACCGCGAGCGCGACAGCGCGTGGGGCCGCCCGGTGGATCTGCAGGTGATGCCCGACGGGTCGCTGCTGGTCTCCGACGATCACGCCGGCGCCATCTACCGCATCACCTACCGGAAGTAGGACCCAGCACCAGCGGCGGGATGCCGCGCGCGGCCAGCGAAACCATCTTCACGAGGTATCGCTCGTTCAACGGCCCGCACGCCCCCACGGGGCAAACCGACTTGCACCGCGGCACGTCGAAGTGCCCGTCGCATTCCACGCAGACGTCCGGATCGATGCGGTACTGGCTCGGCCCCGAGGAGATCGCGCGGGTCGGGCACTCGTACTCGCAGGCGCCGCAGTTGATGCACTCCATCGACACCATGTAGCTCATGCGGCCTTCCTCCGGGCGACGGGCGCGGCGAGCACGCCGGCGAGCCCCGTGCGGGCGACCCGGGCGCGGATCGCCGCGTCGTCGGCCGAGTACAGGCCCAGCTCCTTCATGCGCTTGAAGTAGCCGGCGCCCGAGAACGTGTACTTCTCGCGCATGCCCTCCTCCTTCTGCATGCGCACGCGCACGTGCGTGATCGCATCGCCCACCGCGAGCGTGTCGGGCAGCGTGAGCAGCTCCTGGCCGAGCGCGCGGCGCACCGCGTTGTGGCCCGCCACCGAGCCCGTGACGATCGCTTCCGTGTGCCCGACGAGCAGCCCCGCCTTCTCGCCGCCGCAGAAGAGGTTGTCCACGGGACCGACCACCTGCATCGCGTCGTCGCGCGGCGAAAGCGCCGCGTAGCGCATCGAGTTGCCGATGGTGCCGGCGTACGGATCGTCGTAGCGCACGTTCTCAAGGCCGGGCACGCGGCGCAGCTTGTCCAGCGGCATGTGCGCGGTCATGAGCTTCACGCGGCCGGTGTCGAGCAGCACGACGTTCTCCGCGTACTCGTCCGAGGCGTACTGCTGGCAGCATTTCGCGGCGAGCTTGGACTTGTCCACGTTCTCCTTCGGCAGCGGGATCACCAGCACGCCGGTGCGCTCGAGCTCCTCGACGAGGTGCGGCGCCATCGTCTCCTTCGAGAATTCGCACGAGCCGCTCATGGCGCCGATGCTGCCGTCGGCGCGCCCGCCGCGCTTCTCGGCGATGCCGGTCAGGCCCACGACGCTCACGCGCGGGCCGAACGTCGGGCAGCGCATCACGCACATCGCGCAGCCGTTGCCGAACTCGGCGCAGAAGCTCTGCGGCCCGAACGAGCCCGTCGCATCGACGAAGACGTCGCCGTCGATCGCGGTGCCGTTCTCGAGCACGACCGAGCGCACCGAGGCGTCGCGCCGGTCGAGGCCGTTCACGCGCGCGAGCAGCCAGATCTCCACGCCCATCTCGAGGAGCCGCGTGCGAACGATCTGCTCCATCCAGGCGACGTCGTAGAGCGAGGCGTGGCGGTGCCCCGGGAACGTCATGTTGCGATGGCGCGAGTTGGCGTCGCAGAGGTGGAAGAGCTCGCCCGCGCCGAGCGCGATCATCTCCTCGGCCGCGGTGTAGCGCCCGTTGTTGCGCATGATGCCGCCGACCAGGCCCGTGCCGAGCAGGCTGTCGGTGCGCTCGAGGATGACCACCTCCGCGCCCGCCTGCCGCGCGGTCACCGCCGCGCCGCAACCCGACCAACCGCCCCCGACGATGACGACCCTAGGCATGGCTCGATCCTCCCAATGCCGCGCGTGTGGCGGCGAATCCCGCGGCGCACGCCGCGATGTTCTGTTCGAGGGCGCGCGGCACGTGCGTGGCGAGGCTGCGCCGCAGCGATTCCTCGGACACCGTGTCGCTCAACGCGGCGATGCATCCCAGCGCCACGACGCCCGCCGCGATGGGCTTGCCCGTGTGCTCGCGCGCAAGCGCCGTGATCGGCACGGCGATCGCACCCTCGGGCATGCGCTTCACCTCGGCCGGATCGGCGATGAGGCGCGCGCCGCGCTTGACCGCCGGCGCATAGCGGTCGCACGCCGCCTGGCTCAGCACGACGAGCGCATCCGGATGGTCCGCGCCGGGATACGAGATGGGGTCGCTGCCGATCACGACGTCCACGGAGCTCGGCCCCCCGCGCGTGGCGGAACCGTAGTCGCCGCGTTGCGTCGCCCAAAGGCCTTCGTGGAAGCCGGCCGCCTCGGAGAGCACCGTGCCGGCGAGCTTCACGCCATGGCCGCCGAGCCCCGCGATGCGCACTTCGTAGCGCGGCACGTCGCGGCGCGAATGCGCGGGCTGCGGCGCGGCGTCGATCGCATCGGGCTTCTCGCGCAGCGGGCGCGCCCAGGCGCGATAGCTCTCGAAATATTCCGGATACGCGCATTCGGTCAGCACGCCCGTCTGCAGCGAGCGCTCCGTCGTCACGCCGATCACGCTGAAGCCCGGCGTGTTCACCGCGCGCATCACGAGCTCTGCGAGCGCCGTCCCGTCGTCCAGGTTGGCGCGCCCGACGAGCGCCGCCTCGAGCGCGGAGACCCATTCGAGCGGCCGCGCCGGGGCCTCGAACTCGCGCTGGTAGTCGGGCAGGTCCCACGACGTGCGGTCGAGCGCGGGCTGGCTGCGCGTGAGCTCCGAGCGCAACAGCAGGAGCGTCATGCCGACGTTGCGCCGCGCGGCGTGGATGAGGTGGTTGGTGCCGAGCGTCACGCCGTCGGCGTTCATGACGAGGATGAGCGGCGATTCGGGCCGCGCCGCCCGCAAGCCGACTGCGAGCGCGATGTTGCGTCCGGGCGGGCCGTGCACGAAGCTGAAGGAAAGGCCCGCCGCGTCCTCGATGATCTCGGGCAGGCTCGAAAGCACGATCGGCGTGCGCGCGGGGCCCAGGTCCCGGGCCACCGCCTCGAGGCTCGCCAGCAGCCGGTGGCAGGCGTCGACATCGATGAGGCGCGAGGTTTTCACGCGGCGGCCCTCTGCGGCAGCTCGAGCGCGGCGAGGATCTGCTCGGGCGTGATGCCCAGGCCGTCGGCGCGGTGCACGCCCTCGACGCTCGCGCGGCCCGCCGCCAGGCGCTCGACCTCGAGCCGGATCTGCCCCATGTTCATCTCGGCTACGACCAAGCGCTTCACGCGCTTCGAGAGCGCGCGCACCGCCTCTTCCGGGAACGGCCACAACGTGCGCGGCTTGAAGAGCCCGGCACGGATGCCGCGCTCGCGAGCGAGCGCCACGGCATGCGCCGCCGCCCTCGCCGTGCCGCCATAGGCCACGATCGCCACGTCGGCATCGTCGAGGCGCTGCTCCTCCCAGTCGAGGATCTCGTCCAGGTGCGCGGTGAGCTTGGTGTTCATGTGCTTCCACCAGCGCTCCACGATCTCCGGATTCTCCGTGGGGAAGCCGCGCTCGTCGTGCAGCAGGCCGGTCACGTGGAACCGGTGCTCGCCGCCGAAGGGCGCGAGCGGCGCCACGTCGCCTTCCGTGAACGCGAAGGGCAGGTACGCGCCCGGCGCCTCGGTCGTCTTCGCGCGATCGACGATCTCGAGCGTCTCCGGAATTTCGACCTTCTCCTTGAGCTGCGCCACGATCGCGTCCATCAGCAGGATCACCGGCGTGCGGAAGCGCTCCGCCAGGTTGAAGGCGCGCACCGCGAGGACATATGCCTCCTGCACGCTGGCGGGCGTGAGGACGATGATCGGGTGGTCGCCGTGCGTGCCCCAGCGCGCCTGCATCACGTCGCCCTGCGCGGCCTTGGTCGGCAGCCCCGTGCTCGGACCCACGCGCTGCACGTCGATGATGACGCACGGGATCTCGCTCGCCACCGCGAAGCCCAGGTTCTCCTGCATGAGCGAGAAGCCGGGGCCGCTCGTCGCGGTCGCGCTCTTGAGCCCGCCCAGCGAGGCGCCGATGATCGCCGCCATGCTGGCGATCTCGTCTTCCATCTGGATGAAGACGCCGCCCACTTCCGGCAGCCGGGTCGAGAGGATCTCCGCGATCTCGGTCGAGGGCGTGATGGGGTAGCCCGCGTAGAAGCGGCAGCCCGCGGCGATGGCGCCCTCGGCGGCCGCCTCGTTACCGTGCATGAATGAGACGTTCGACATCCGCGACCTCGCTATCGGGTTGGGGTGGAACGACTTCGATGGCGAAGTCGGGACAATGGCGCTCGCACGCCTTGCAGTTCACGCAGAGCTCGGGATGCGCGGCGACGGGGTACATCTGCGCGTCGTTTTCCAGCACCTTCTGCGGGCACCACGACACGCACAGGCCGCACGCCTTGCACAGCTCGCGGTAGAGGTTGATGCGATAGATGCCGCGCTCGACGACCGCGTTCATGCGCCGGCCTCCTCGACGTCGAAGCGCTCGTGGTAGCGCGCGCTGTAGTTGCGCACGGGCCCGCGCTCGAAGATGAGGCCGCGCGCGAGGCGCGGATCGGCGTGAACGCCCTCGCATTGCTCGGGAACCACCGGCTCGGGATCGCGGCCCTGCACCAACCGCAGCGGCAGCGCCGCGCGCTTGAGCAACAGGGGGTTGGTGCGCCGCGTGTTGGCGTCGAAGGCGTGCGTCATCTGCGCCGCGTCGCCCAGGTCGTTCATGCGGCCATAGAGCACGTGGCAGTTGCTGATGATCTCGACGAGCGCGAAGCCGGGCGCGGCGAGGGCGCGCTCGACCAGCTTGACCATCGGCGCGGGCTGCGCGACGGTCGCCCGCGCATAGAACGACGCGCCGGCCGCGCGGGCGAGCGTCTCGAGGTTGAGCGGCCGCTCGAAGGCGCCCGGCTCGCACGTCGTGGTCTTGCCGCCGACGGGCGTGGTCGGCGAGGCCTGCCCGCCCGTGAGCCCGTAGACCGCGTTGTTCACGACGATGGCGGTGAGCCCGATGTTGCGGCGCATCGTGTGGATGAGGTGGTTGCCGCCGATGGACATCGCATCGCCGTCGCCCATCACCACGATCACCGACATGCCGGGTCGCGCGAGCTTGAGCCCGGTGGCGAACGCCGGCGCTCGGCCGTGGGTCGTGTGCAGCGTGTTGAAGTCGACGTAGCCGGACATGCGGCCGGTGCAGCCGATGCCCGAGACCATGGCGACGTCGCGCTTGTCGAGACCGCGGAAGTGCACCGCCTGCGCGATGGCGCTCATGATCGCGCCCAGCCCGCAGCCCGGGCACCACGTCGTGGGTATGTTCCGCGGCCGGAGGTACTCGCGCAGGATGAAGGAGTTCTGGAGCTTCACGCCACCTCCGGTTGTATACAGCTCGTATCCGTCCGATGCTCCTCCGCCTCCTACGGCGCGGAGTTGACGGTCATCAAATTGTATACAGTTTGGCGTGCAGCTTGGGCGGATCGTGTCGGCCCATGATCCAAATCATGCGGGCGCCTCGATGACGTACACATTCCGCTCGCCTCTTCCCTCGACGCTCGGAGCCTGTTCTCTCGCCCACCACGACGAGCTCCGTTCCATTGCACCTGGCCGTCGTGGTGGACAGGGCCGAAGCCTTCGAGGCCGGGCTTGTCTGCACGGACTATAACTATGCGGTCAAGCTCAACACCGCCACGGGCGCGAGCTGACGTCCGTCGCGCCAGGGTAGAAAGGCGCAGTAGCGAAGAATTCCGTCAGTCGCTGCGCCGCGTGCTGATCCGATAGCGGAGCCCCTGCTTTTCGCCATATTGCGGGGGCTTCACGAACTGCTCCACGAGAACGCCGCCGTTCGCCAGGATGACTTTCTGCGAAGGTACGTTCTCCAGATCGGTCGTGATCTCGACGTACTCGAGCCCCTCCTGCTTCGCGAGCGGCAGCATCAGGGCCAGGGCGCGCGTCGCGTAACCGCGTCGACGTTTCCACGGGACGATCGAGTAGCCGATGTGTCCGAGCGTGTACGGCGGCAAGGCGGTGGTGCCGGGCTTCCAGCGCAACCCGATCACGCCGCAGAATTCTCCGTCCCAGATCCACATCCGGTAGCCGGGCAGGCGCGGCACTTTCGACCCGTCGGGCAACACGATGGGCGGGCCCTTCGCCTCGCGATCGATCTGCCGCTCGATAAAACTCTCGGCGCTTTCCTCGATCTCGGCGAGCTCCCGTTTTGCCGTCTCCGCTCCAGCGGTATTGTCGGGCGACCAACCCAAGCGCAATGCCCGTACGTACTCAGGCAGGCGTTCCCGCGACGGATGAAGCAGTTCCACGGTTGATTGCGCTGGCCTCACTGAAAGTGACGAGGTTTCCATCGATGTCCAGGATCGAGAACTCGCGTGTGCCCCAGGGTTTCGACTCGAGCCGCCCGTCGGGATGAACGACGCCCAATTTCGAGAAAGCCTCGAACAGCTCGTCGATGCCCTCCGCGGAGATGCGGCATCCGGTCTCCCTGGGCGTGCGCGGATCGGAGCAGAGCCAGAAATGAAGCGAAACGCCGTCCCGGCTCACCACCCCGTACTGCGGAGAAGCATGCACGGTCCTGAAGCCGAGCCGCTCGAAGAACTTCAGGCTTCTCTCGATATCGAGCGAAGCCAATTTGGGCATTGCCGCGACCAGCCGCGATGGCATTTCCGGT
>DASTGG010000320.1:0-16846 GCA_035719385.1 Usitatibacter sp. | reverse complement strand
GTGCCCGAGGCGTGCGCCGCGGTCTCCGGCGCGAACACGCCCTCGATGCGCCCCTTGCCGAAGGAATCCTTGTCCTTCGAGAAGCGCTTCGCGAGGTTGTAGCCCATGAAGGACGCGGCGATGGCCCCGCCCGGCGTGATGCCGAGCCAGCAGCCGATGACCGACGAGCGCACGAGCGTCGCCCAGTACTTCGGCAGGCTCTTCCAGACCTTCAGCACGACCCTCAGGCTGATGCGCGCGGCATGGCCGCGGAGCGCGAGGCTCTCCTCCATCGTGAGCAGGATCTCGCTGATGCCGAAGAGGCCGATCACCGCGACGAGGAAGTTCACGCCGCGCATCAGCTCCTGCGTGCCGAAGGTCATGCGCAGCTGGCCCGACACGGTGTCCATGCCGATGCCCGCGAGCAGCAGTCCGAGGGCCATCGAGATGATCGTCTTGTGCTTGTCTTCCTTGCCGAGGCCCACGAACGAGCAGAAGGTGAGCAGGTACACGGCGAAGAATTCGGGCGGCCCGAACTTGAGCGCGAAGTCGGCGATCCGCGGCGCGAGGAACGTGATGAGCAGCACCGCGACCAGCGAGCCGATGAACGACGACGTGAACGCGGCCGTGAGCGCCTCGGCGGCCTGCCCCTTCTGCGCCATCGGATAGCCGTCGAAGGTGGTCGCCACCGACCAGGCCTCGCCCGGGATGTTGAACAGGATCGAGGTGATCGCGCCGCCGAAGAGCGCGCCCCAGTAGATGCACGACAGCATCACGATGGCGGAGGTCGGGTCCATCGTGAACGTGAGCGGGAGCAGGATCGCCACGCCGTTGGGACCGCCGAGGCCCGGCAGGACGCCCACGAAGACGCCGAGGATGAGCCCCACCATCATGAGGCTCAGGATCTTCCAGGTGAGCAGGACCTTGAAGCCCAGCAGCAGCAGGCCGAACGATTCCATTTTCAGTATCCCAGCAGGTGCTCGAGCGGTCCCTTGGGCATGATGACGTCGAACGCCAGCTCGAAGGTGACGAACATGGCGACCGAGAACACCAGCGCCGTCACGATCGAGATCCACGGCTTGAGGCGGCCGATCCAGATCATGAAGCCGGTGATGAGGATGAAGCTCGCGACGTACAGGCCCAGCAGCTGGATGGCGGGCACGAACGCGAGCGTGGGCACGAACACCTGCATCACGCGCTTGAACTGGTGGCGCAGGACGAAGGCCTCCCCGGCATCGGGCGGGAAGAAGATCTCCCTCACGAGCCCGTAGGTCGCCGCGCCGCCGCAGATGAGCGCGACGTAGAACGGGAAGTAGCCCGGCTTGGGACCGGTCGATTCCCAATCGATGCCGGTCCGCCAGTTGTCCCACATCATGAGCAGCGAGAAGGCGAGCACCACGGCGAGCGTGATGACCTCGACCGTCCGCTGCTTCGCCGCAGGACGGTCGCCGCCGTCCTGCGGTGCTTCGCCTGCCGGTGCGCTCACTTGGCCACGAACCCGGCTTCGGTCATGAGGCTCTTGTTGAGCGCCTCATCCTCTTCCAGGAACTTCACCATGTCCTTGCCGGTGATGAAGACGGGCTTGAGCGCCTGCTTCTCCATGTATTCCTTGTATTCCGGCGTCTGCGCGATCTTCCGGAAGAGGTCCACGTAGAACGCGGTGACCTCGGGCGCCACCTTGCCGGGGACGAACATCGCGCGAAGCATCTGGTAGCTCACGTCCAGGCCCTGCTCCTTGCAGGTCGGGATGTCGTTCCACGACTGCTTGTCCGTCACCTTGCCCTTGTACTGGATGCGCTCCTTGGAGAAGAGGCACAGGGCCTTCACCTGGCCCGCGCGCCAGACCTCGAGGTTCTCGGACGGGTTGTTCACGTTCGACTGGATGTGGTTGCCGACGAGCTGGGTGGCCGCCTCGCCGCCCGACTTGTACGGCAGGTAGGCGAACTTCGCCCCCGTCTTCTTCTCGACGAACACCGTGAGGACGTGGTCCTCGCGCTTGGAGCCCGTGCCGCCCATCTTGAACGGCGGGCTCGCCTTCTTCGCCGCGTCGATGAACTGCGCCGTGGTGCTGGCGGGCACCTGGTTGTTCGTCCACAGCACGAACTCGTCGAGCGCGATCACGGCCACCGGCGTGAGCTCGCGCCAGTCGAACGGCACCTTCGCCGAAAGCGGCAGCATGTAGATGAGCGAGTACGCGATGAGCACCTTGTTGGTGTCGTTCGGCTCGCTCTTCATGTACATCAGCGCTTCCGCGCCCGAGGCGCCGCCCTTGAGCGACACGATGACCGGCGCCTTCATGAGCTTGTTCTTCTGGATGGCGGCCTGCATCATGCGCGCCATCTGGTCCGAGGCGCCGCCCGCCCCGGCGGCGACCACGATCTCGACCGGTTTGGTGGGTTCCCAGGCGAGGGCTTGCGTGGCGGTGAACGCGCACGCGGTGAGTGCGGCGAGCGCCGCGAAAAGCTGGCGTTTCATGTTTCTCCTCCGTGGATTCCGGCTGTGTGCCGATGTTGTAAGGCGCCTTGCCCGTTGTCCTTGCTCGCGGTCAAAGGCGCGTGATGAGGGACGACGTGTCGAAACGCTTCCCGTTCTTCTTCTGCACGTCGCCGTAGAACTGGTCCACGAGCGCCGTCACCGGCAGGCTCGCGCCGTTGCGCTTGGCTTCCTCGAGGCAGATGCCGAGGTCCTTGCGCATCCAGTCGACGGCGAACCCGAAATCGAACTTGCGCGCGTGCATGGTCTTGCCGCGGTTTTCCATCTGCCACGACTGCGCCGCGCCCTTGGAGATGACGTCCAGCACCTGCTCGACGTCGAGGCCCGCGCGCTCGGCGAAGGCGATCCCCTCGGAGAGCGCCTGCACGAGCCCCGCGATGCAGATCTGGTTCACCATCTTGGTGAGCTGGCCCGCGCCCGCCGGCCCCAGCAGGGTCACCGCGCGGCCGTACGAGTCCATGAGGGGCTTGGCGCGATCGAAGGGCGCCTGCTCGCCGCCGCACATCACGGTGAGCTTGCCGTTCTCGGCGCCCGCCTGCCCGCCCGACACCGGCGCATCGATGAAGTCGATGCCTTTCTGCTTCGCCTCGGCGAAGACGTGGCGGGCGATGTCCGCCGACGCGGTGGTGTGGTCGATGAGCACCGCGCCCTTCTTCATGCCCGCCAGCGCCCCGTCCTTGCCGAGGCAGACGTCCGCCACGTCGTGGTCGTTGCCGACCATCGTCATCACGAAGTCGCAATCCTTCGCGGCGGCGGCCGGCGTGGGCGCGGACTTGCCCCCGTGTTTCCGGACCCATTCCTCGGCTTTCGAGGCGGTACGGTTGTACACCGTCACGTCGAAGCCCTTGGCCTTCAGGTGGCCGGCCATGGGGAAGCCCATCACCCCCAGGCCGACGAATGCGACTTTCGCGGACATACCCGGCTCTCCCGTTCGATGACGGGTGCCATATTAGCCGCTACGGTACCTCCCCGTCGCTATAAGCCCCTTCAAGCGCCGCCGTACAGGTAATTCGGCAGCCAGAGCGTCATCCCGGGCCAGAAGTACATGATCACCATGCACAGGATCACGATCAGCATGTACGGCATCATGCCCGCGAAGATCTGGTTCAGCGTCACGTGCGGCGGCGACACGCCCTTCAGGTAGAACGCCGACATCGCCACCGGCGGCGAGAGGAAGGCGGCCTGCAGGTTCACGAACACGAGCGTGCCCCAGAGGATCGGGTCGATGTGGAAGTGCTGCAGCATCGGCAGGAAGATCGGCACGAAGATCACGATGATCTCGGTCCACTCCAGCGGCCAGCCGAGCACGAAGATCACCGCCTGCGACAGGATCATGAACTGCACCGGCGTGAGGTTCAGGCCCAGCACCCATTTCTCGACGAGCTGCTGGCCGCCGAGGATCGCGAACACCGCGGAGAACAACGCCGAGCCCACGAACAGCCAGCACACCATGGCGGTCGTCTTCGCGGTAAGGAATACCGATTCCTTGACGCGCTGGAAATCGAGCGTCTTCGCCTGGAACGCGAGCAGGAAGGCCCCGAAGGCGCCGACCGCCGCCGACTCGGTCGCCGTCGTGATGCCGAAGAGGATCACCGCCAGCACGACGACGGTGAGGATCCCGAGCGGCATCACCGATTCGGTGAGCAGCTTCAGCACGATGAACGACTCCGCGTCCATCCGCGCGTAATAGATGAAGACGGCCACGAGGCTCAGCGCGAGCAGGCCCCAGAACCAGTAGTAGAACGCCTGCGGCGCTCCCTTCGCCGCCTCGCCCTGCGGCTCGGCCGGCTGGAGCGAGGGCGTGCCGACCTCCTCGAGGACGTCGGGCGCCACGTCTTCGGTGGGCTCCGCCACGCCGGCCCCGCCGAGCTCCTGCAGCGGCTCGTCCTTCGCGGACGCGCCAGCGCCGGGCGCGGTGGAAGCCGCGGGAGGCGGGCTCACGGCGGTCTTCGCCTCGGCCGTCGAGGACGTGGCCTGGTCCGCCATCGGGTGGATCACGACGTACCAGTACAGGCCGCCGAACGTGGCGAGCGTGATCGCGAGCGGCACGAGCAGCATGCCGAAGTAACGCAGCACCACGCCGTAGGCGACGCGCGCCTGCGTCCCGATCGCGCCCGCGCTGCTGGCGAGCGCGGGGCCGGCCCCGGGGGCGGCGAGCGCACCCAGGATCGCCAGCGGCATGTTGCGATGGCGCATGGCGATGGCCTGCGCTTCCGGCGGCACCGGCGCGCGCTGCTGCTCGGGCGGCAGCTTGGGGGCGATCTTCGGGTTGAGGATCGCCCAGCCGATGATGTAGATCAGGTACAGGAACGACAGGAAGAAGCCCGGGAACATCGCCGCGGCGTAGAGCTTCACCACCGACTGCCCCGCAACCGCCGCGTACACGATGATCATCACCGAGGGCGGGATGAGGATGCCGAGCGTGCCGCCGGCGGTGATGACGCCCGAGGCGAGCCGCACGTCGTAGCCTGCCTTGAGCATCGGCCCCATCGCGATCACGCCCATGAGCACCACCACGGCGCCCACGAGGCCGCTCGCGATGCCCCAGAAGGTGCAGATCACGAGGGTGGCCACCGCGAGCGAGGCGGGCACGCGGCGGAACGCGAGCTGCACGCTGTAGAACATCTTGTCCACGAGCGCGCCGCGCTCCATGACGTAGCCCATCAACACGAACAGCGGTATCGAGATGAGGACGTCGTTGGTCATCGCCCCGAAGGTGCGCTGCACCATGAGGTCGAAGACGTGGTTGGCGGTCCAGGCCTGGCCCGGCTCGTGCAGGGCGACGAAGCCGAAGACCATGCCCAGGCCCATCAGCGTGAAGGCCGTCGGGAAGCCCATCATGATCGCGACCACGATGAGCGAGAGCATCAGCAGCCCCAGCGCGGGATCGCTCATGTCAGGTTTCCTCCATGCGCTTGCGCGCCATTTCGTCGATGGCGTGGGCCGACTGGATGGCGCGCTGGCGCGCGTCCTCGTCCACGTACTGGCTGTGGGCGAGCTGCTCCTCGACGACGTCGATCTCCTCGGCGTCCTTGAGGCGCTCGGGCCATTCGCCGGTCTTCAGGCACGCGATGCAGCGCACGATCTCGGCCGCGCCCTGCAGCATCACGAGGAAGCCGGCGATGGGGATGACGAACTTGAACTGCCAGATCGGCGGCCCCTCGGCGGTGATGCTCGAGTGCTCGTCGATCAGGTACGCCTGGTGCGCGTAGTCCCAGCCGGCGTAGATCATGGCGCCGATGCCGGGCAGGAAGAAGAGCACGTTGAGCGCGAGGTCGAAGCTCGCCTGCGTGCGCGGCTTCATGTTGCCGTACAGGAAGTCGCCGCGGACGTGCCCGTCCTGCGACAGCGTATAGGCCCCGGCCATCATGAAGAGCGTCCCGTAGATCATGTTCGTGGCGTCGAAGATCCACGCCGTCGGCATGTTCAGCAGGTAACGCTTCACGACCTCGGTGCACACGACGAGCATGAGCAGGATGATCAGCCATGCCACGCCCTTGCCGGTCCACGTGCTCACGCGGTCGGCGAACGACACGAAACGGTTCATGCTCCCCTCCCAGGAATCGGCGGAGGGTACCGGGCGTTCCTTACACCAACCTTAACGCCTACCGGTTGACGAGGTTCGGCGGCTCGCGCCCCTCGAGCACCGCGCTCATGTTCGCGGCGGCCGTGTTGCACATCACGATGCGCGTGGCGCGCGAGGCGCTGCCGATGTGGGGCGTGAGCACGACGTTCTTCAGCCCCAGGTAGCCCGGGTTGAGCTTCGGCTCGCCCTCGAAGACGTCGAGGCCGGCACCGGCGATGCGCTTGTCCTTCAACGCCTGCACGAGCGCGGCATCGTCCACCACGCCGCCGCGCGCCGTGTTCACGAGGATGGCCGAGGGCTTCATCTTCGCGATCTCCACCGCCCCGATGAGGTGGTGCGTGGCGGGCGAGTACGGCACCATGACGACGACGAAATCCGACTCGGCGAGCAGCCGGTCGCGGTCCACCCACGTGGCGTTGAGGCGCTTCTCGTCCTCCTCGGCGATGCGCGAGCGGTTGTAATAGATCACGCGCATGTCGAAGCCCATCGCGCGGCGCGCGATCGCCTGCCCGATGCGCCCCATGCCGAGGATCCCGAGGGTCGCGTCGTGGATGTCCTGCCCGAGGAAGTACTGCACGCCGAAGGCGATCTTCCACTCGTTCGCGCGCACGTAGGCGTCGCCCTCGGCGATGCGCCGCGCGGCGGCCATGAGCAGCGCCCACGTGAGGTCCGCCGTCGTATCGTCGAGCACGCCCGGCGTGTTGGTGACCTTGATGCCGCGCCGCGTCGCCGCCGCCACGTCGATGTTGTTGTAGCCCACCGCGATGTTGGCGATGACCTTGAGATCCGGGCACTGCGCGAGGACCGGCTCGTCGAACTTGTCCATGACGGTCGCCATGACGCCGCACTTGCCCTGGAGGCGCTGCACGAGCTCCTCCGGCGGCCAGGGGCGGTCGTCGGCGTTGTGCTCGACCTCGAACTTCTTCGAAAGCGCTTCGACGACTTCGGGAAAGATGCCGCGGGTGATCAGGACTTTCTTCATCTCGTCACCCCGCCCGCCGCCGTGGCGGCAGCGGGACGGGGCCTAATCGTTGTCTATTTGTACAGGACCTTCGGCAGCCACAGCCCGATTTCCGGGAACGCGTACAGCAGGGCCAGCGCGATCACCTGGATCACCATGAACGGCATCATGCCGAGGAAGATCGCGTTGAGCGTCACGTGCGGCGGCGACACTCCCTTCAGGTAGAAAGCGGCCATCGCCACGGGCGGCGACAGGAACGCGGTCTGCAGGTTGAGCGCGACCAGCAGCCCGAAGAAGAGCGGGTCGATGTTGAACTTGGCCAGCAGCGGGATGAAGATCGGCATGAAGATCACGATGATCTCGGTCCACTCCAGCGGCCAGCCCAGCAGGAAGATGATGATCTGGGCGAGCAGCATGAACTGCACCGGCGACAGGCCCAGCGACAGCACCCAGCGCTCCACGATCTCCTGCCCGCCCAGCAGCGCGAACGAGGCCGAGAAGATCGAGGACCCCACGAAGAGCCAGCACACCATCGCGGAGGTCTTCGCCGTGAGGAACACCGACTCGCGCACCGTCGGCCAGAGCTTCACCTGCAGGGTCGCGACGACGCACCACGCCGCGAAGGCGAGCATCGAGATCCAGCCGATCCACAGCGGCACCGGCGTCGTGAGCACCTCGAACTGCAGCAGCAGGAACCACACGACCGAGAACAGGAACACGGCCCAGAGCGGGATCCATGCGCGCAGGAGCTGCTTCTTGCGCGCGGGCTGGGCGGCGTTGTACATGTAGATCGCCGCCAGCACGAAGCCGCCGACCGAGCCCACGGCCGCGGCCTCGGTGGGCGTGGCCAGCCCGAAGACGATCGTGCCCAACACCGCCAGGATGAGGATGGCGAGCGGGAAGAACGACGCGAGCAGCATCTTGAACACTTCGAGCCGCGTCCACGTGAGCGTCGCATAGAGCGCGACGAGGATCGCGATGATGATGGCCGCGGTGATCCAGAAGCCGGTGCCCGCGGGCTCGCGCTGCCATTCGGTGTCGGCCGCCTTCTGCAACGTCCTGGTGTCGGAGACCTTGACCTCGTTCGATTTGGGCGCCACCTTGGATTGCGCCGCTTCCGCCTCCTTCGGCGGCTCCGCGAGCCCCGCCGGCGACGCCTCCTGCGGCGGCTCGGCGAGTCCCGTCGGCGAGGCATCTGCCGTATCGGTGCCCGGCGGCGGCGCGAGGCCGCCGTATTGCTCGACCTCCTCGGTCGTTCCGGTGCCGCCCAGCGCCTGCAGCCCGGAGAAGTCCTGCACGATGTTGGGCTTGGTGATGGCGTGCCAGGTGAGCCCGAGGATCACGGCGAGCACGACGCCGGGCAGCACGGCCACGACGAAGTCGCGGCGCAGCGGTATCTTCAATGCGGCGTCGGCCGCCCCGCGCATCCCGCGGAAGAGGCCCGGCACGGCGAGCTCGTTCGGCGACCTCGCGACCGCGGCGGCGTGCGGCGGCAGGTCGACCTTGCGCTCCTCCGCCGTGAGCGGCGGCGCGAATTGCGGCTTGATCTTGGCGAGCACCATCACGTAGCCCACGTACAGGCCGGCCAGCATGATGCCGGGGAAGAACGCGCCGGCGTACAGCTGCACCACCGACACGCCGGCGGTCGCGCCGTACACGATGAGCATCACCGACGGCGGGATGAGGATGCCGAGGCAGCCGCCCGCGGTCACGACGCCCGCCGAGAGCTTCACGTTGTAGCCGGCCTTGAGCATCGCGGGAAACGCGAGCAGGCCCATGAGGGTCACCACGGCGCCCACGATGCCTGTCGCCGTCGCGAACACCGCGCAGGTGACGAGCGTGGCCACCGCGAGCGACCCGGGGATGCGCGCGAGCGACAGGTGCAGGCTGCGGAAGAGCTTCTCGATCAGGTTCGCGCGCTCGACCAGGTATCCCATGAAGACGAAGAGCGGGATCGAGATCAGCACGTCGTTGGTCATGACCCAGTAGGCGCGCTGCACGAAGAGGTCGAGCGTGTGGCGGATCGCCTGCCCCGTCGCGAAGCCCTGCATGTGGTACGAGGCGAACCCGAACATGATGCCCATGCCCATCAGCGTGAACGCCGTGGGAAAGCCGAGCATGATCGCCACGACGATCAGCGACAGCATCAGCAGGCCCAGGTGGCCCTGCGTGATCTGCGACGGCGCGGGCAGGAGGGCGATGGTCGCGATGACCACCATCGCCATGATGGTGAGGCCGAACCAGACTCCCTTTTGCATTTCAGTGTTCCTTCGCGACGTAGGCGTCCAGCTTCTCGATGTCCTCGTCCTCGACGTGGACCATCTTCTTCAGCTTGTCGACGTCCACTTCCTCGACGTCCTCCTCGCGCGAGGGCCACTCGCCCTGCTTGAGGCACACGACGCAGCGGATGATCTCGATGATTCCCTGGACCAGCAGGAACGCGCCGGCGATGGGGATGAAGGTCTTGAACGGGTAGAGCGGCGGGCCGTCGGCCATCACCGACGAATGCTCGTTGATCGCCCACGATTCGCCCGCGTAGATGTAGCCCGCCCACACGAGCGCGACCACGCCGGGGATGAAGAAGACGATGTAGAGGATCAGGTCGAACGTCGCCTGCATCCGCGGCGGGAAGAAGCCGTAGAGCACGTCCCCGCGGACGTGGCCGTTCTTGGAGAGCGTGTACGCGCCCGCCATCATGAACATGATCCCGTAGAACATGAGCATCACGTCGAAGGCCCACGCGTGGGGATTCGACAGCACGTAGCGGGAGAACACCTCCCACGAGATCATCAGCGCGAGGCCGATGATGAGCCACGAGAGCGCCTGCCCGACCCAGGTGCTCATCTTGTCGACGAACAGCATCAGCTTTTGCATGAAGCTTCCTCCGTGCCCTTCAAAAAATCAGCCATCCTGCGGCCGCAGGATGGCTGACTTGGGTGCCGCGCGGGCCTTTTCCTCAGCTCTTCTTGGGCGCGGCGGCCTTCTGCCCGAAGTAATGGGCGACGGCCTGACGGTAGTCATTGTTGGTGTCGTATTGCCATTTCGTGGCGCGCTGGGCGAACTCCTTCATCGAAGCGTTCACCTTCTTGAACATCGGGTTCTCCGCCTCCTTCTTCGCCACCACCTGGTCCCAGATCGTGAGCTGGTCGTTCAGCACGGACTGCGGCGTGGAGTAGAACTTCACGCCCATCTTCTGCAGCTCGATGTAGTCCTTGGAGTAGCGGTCGATCGCCTTCCACGACATGTCGGCGGACGCGGCCTCGACGGCGTTCTCGAGGATGGCCTTGAGCTTCGGCGGCAGGGAGTCGAATTTCTTCTTGTTGAAGAGGATCTCGAACTGCTCCGCGCTCTGGTGCCAGCTCTTCAGCATGCAGACCTTGGAGACGTCCGGGAATCCCAGCGCCTTGTCCGAGGAGGTGTTGTTGAACTCGGCGGCGTCCAGCAGGCCGCGGTCCATGGCCGCGACGATCTCGGCGCCCGGCAGCGCGTTCACCGCCGCGCCCATGCCGGTGAAGATGTCGATGGACAGGCCGACGGTGCGGAACTTCAGGCCCTTGAAGTCGGCGGTCTTGGTGATCGGCTTCTTGTACCAGCCGAGCGGCTGCGTGGGCATCGGGCCGTAGAGGTACGACACGACGTCCAGGTTGAGCCCCTTGTAGATCTCGGCCAGGAGGTCCTTGCCGCCGCCGTACTTGTGGTAGGCGAGCAGCATGTTCGCGTCCATGCCCCACGCGGCGCCCGAGCCCCACAGGGCCATGGCCGCGTTCTTGCCGTACCAGTACGCCACGACGCCGTGGCCGCCGTCGAGCGTGCCCTTGGACACCGCGTCGATCAGCTGGAAAGCCGGGACGACCGCGCCGGAGGGCAGCACCTCGATCTTGAGGTCCCCGCCCGCCATGTCGTTCACCTTCTTGGCGTAGTCGAGGGCGTATTCGTGGAAGATGTCCTTCGTGGGCCAGGTCGATTGCCACCGCATGGTGATCGGCCCGGTCTGGCCCTTCGAGATCATCGGGAACGCGAGCGCGCTCGCGCCGGCGCCGGCGGCGAGGAACTTGCGACGCTTGGGATTGGGCGCCGCGACCGCGGCGTCCGGTTTCTTGACTTCCATGACTCCTCCTTTTGGTGGGCTCTCGCGCTTGAGGACGCGTGTTCTTTTCGGCGCGTGCAGCAGGGCACGCGCCAGTTGGTCGCATCCTAGTCCCCGCCCCCGGCAAAGGCAAGGGACAAGGTACCAAATCAAGGCCGGGCCGCGGCCGCTGCGTTAATCGCGGTAAAAGCCGACATTACCGCGCGCGGGGACTATTTCGGCGCGGCGGGCGCTTCGATGGCCGGCGCCGTGGCGCCCATGCCCTTGGTCTGCTGCGCATGGGGCGCCCAGCCGTGGAGGAAGAGCAGCACGAAAAAGCCGACGACGTACGCGAGCGCCACGTGCCAGCCGTGGCGCAGCCACAGCCCCACCGACTTGGCGGCGGGAAAGTTGTTCGAGAGCGCGACGCCGGCCGAGGAGCCGAACCAGATCATCGAGCCGCCGAAGCCCACGGCGAACGCCACGAAGCCCCAGTCGTAGCCGCCCTGGTGCAGCGCGAGCGCCGTGAGCGGGATGTTGTCGAACACCGCCGACAGGAAGCCCAGGCCGAGTGCCGTCTCCCATGAAGCCGCAGGCAGTTTCTCCACCGGCATCATCGAGGCGGTGAGCACGAGCGAGAGCAGGAACAGCGTGCCCTTCAACGTGGGCTTGAGGAGCGCCCAGTCGGGCTTGCGCAGCGGCGCCGTCACGAGGATCGCGAACCACACCGCCACGCCGATGACCGGGAAGCGGTCGAGCACCTCGGGATACTTCAGGTTCGCGACCACGTTCGCCACGATCGCGACGACCAGGATGAAGGCCACGATCGCCACGCGTGCGTAATCCACCTTCACGCCGGGCGGCGCGTCCTTCATGATCGGCGAATGCGCGTGCTGCTGCTTCGCGGCGATCACGCCGAAGATCGCGAGCGCCACGCCGGCCGCGATGAACGCCTCCAGCACGTCGAGCGGATCGACGCCGGAGATCCACATCATCGTCGTGGTGGTGTCGCCCACGACGCTGCCCGAGCCGCCCGCGTTCGACGCGGCGACGATGGCCGCCAGGTAGCCGATGTGCACGCGATGCCGGAACACGCCGCGTGCCATCGTGCCGCCGATGAGCGCCGCGGCGATGTTGTCGAGGAAGGACGACAGCACGAAGATCATGATGAGCAGCACGAAGCCGCCCTTCCAGTCGTCGGGCAGGATCTTCGGCAGCGCGACCGGCACGTTGGAGTCCTCGAAGTGCTTCGAGAGCAGCGCGAAGCCCATGAGGAGGCAGAAGAGGTTCGCGATGATGACCCATTCGTGCCCGAGGAGCCCCACGAACCCCACGACACCCGGCCCGTAGTTGAATCCCGTGAAGAGGATCTTGTAGACCGTCACCACGACGAGCCCGGTGACGGCCACGCGGAACGTGAACTGGTGGTAGAGCGCGATGCCCGCGAGGATCAGCGCGAAGAGGATGAAATCGAGGGGGACCGGCCCCAGCATCACGGGCTGTGCGTGCATGGCGCCGGATTGTACTATCCTGCCCCCGATGACATGGGGAAAACGACGATGACGCCGATCACATGCGTTGAAGACCTGCGCCGCATGGCGCAACGGCGCGTGCCGCGCATGTTCTACGACTACGCCGACACGGGCTCCTGGACCGAGGGCACGTACCGGTCGAACGAGCGCGATTTCGCGGGCATCCTCTTTCGCCAGCGTGTCGCGATCGACGTGGCGCAGCGCAGCGTGGCGACGAAGATGGCCGGCATCGACGTGTCCATGCCGGTGGCGCTCGCGCCCGTGGGGCTCACGGGGATGCAGCACGCCGACGGCGAGATCCTCGCCGCGAAGGCGGCGGAGAAGTTCGGCGTGCCGTTCACGCTGTCCACGATGAGCATCTGCTCCATCGAGGACGTGGCGGCCAACACGACGCGGCCCTTCTGGTTCCAGCTCTACGTGATGAAGGACCGCGCCTTCATCGAGCGGCTCATCGACCGGTGCAAGGCGGCGAAGTGCTCGGCGCTCGTGCTCACGCTCGACCTGCAGATCCTCGCGCAGCGCCACAAGGACATCATCAACGGCCTTTCGGCGCCGCCCAAGCCGACGCTTCGCAACCTGCTGAACCTCTGCACGAAGCCCTGGTGGTGCTGGGACATGCTGAAGACGCCGCGGCGCGGCTTCGGCAACATCGTCGGCCACGTGACGGGCGTGGCCGACATGTCCTCGCTGTCGAACTGGACCACCTCGCAGTTCGATCCCACGCTCTGCTGGAAGGACGTGGAGTGGATCAGGAACCGGTGGGGCGGGAAGCTCATCCTCAAGGGCGTCATGGATCCCGAGGACGCGAAGATCGCCGCGGGCACGGGCGCCGATGCGCTCATCGTGTCCAACCACGGCGGCCGCCAGCTCGACGGCGCGCCCTCCTCGATCCGCGCGCTGCCGCGCATCGCGGAGGCGGTCGGCGACAGGATCGAGGTGTGGATGGACGGCGGCATCCGCTCGGGGCAGGATGTGCTGAAGGCCATCGCCCTCGGCGCGAAGGCGACCATGATCGGCCGCCCCTACGTGTACGGCCTGGGCGCCATGGCCGAAGCCGGCGTCACGCGCGCGCTCGAGATCATCTACAAGGAGCTCGACGTCAGCATGGCGCTGTGCGGCAAATCCCGGATCCAGGACGTGGACCGCAGCATCCTCTTGCCGGAGACGATTCCCACATGAAAACCCCCTTCGAGTCGCTGCCCCTGTTCCCGACCACCATCGCCGGCAGCCTGCCCAAGCCCGCCTGGCTCGCGGAGCCCGAGAAGCTGTGGGCGCCGTGGAAGCTCGAGGGGCGCGCGCTCGCCGAGGGCATGCGCGACGCCGTGCGGCTCGCCGTCTGCATGCAGGAGAAGGCCGGCATCGACATCGTCACCGACGGCGAGCAGACGCGGCGCCATTTCGTGAACGGCTACATGGAGAAGCTCGAGGGCATCGACTTCAAGAACCTGAAGACGGTGCACATCCGCAACCGCTACGACGCGGACGTGCCGCGCGTGGTGGGCCCCGTGACGCGCCCCATGCCCGTGCACAGCGACGACGTGAAGTTCCTGCGCAGCTACACGAACAAGGCGATCAAGTTCACGCTGCCGGGCCCCATGACCATGGTGGATACGCTCTACGACGAGTACTACGGCAGCCGCGAGAAGCTCGCCATGGCCTTCGCCGCGATCCTCAACCAGGAAGCGCGCGAGCTGGCCGCGCTCGGCGTGGACGTGATCCAGTTCGACGAGCCCGCCTTCAACGTGTACTTCGACGAGGTGCGCGACTGGGGCGTCGCCGCGCTCGAGAAGGCCCGCGCGGGACTGAAGTGCAAGACCGCGGTGCACATCTGCTACGGCTACGGCATCGAGGCGAACAACGAGTGGAAGAAGACGCTGGGCGAGGAGTGGCGCCAGTACGAGAACACCTTCCCGCTGCTCGCGCAATCGAGCATCGACCAGGTGTCGCTCGAGTGCGCCAACTCGCACGTGCCGATGGAGCTCATCGGGCTGCTCAAGGGCAAGGACGTGATGGTCGGGTGCATCGACGTGGCGAGCAACCGCATCGAGACCCCGCAGGAAGTGGCCGAGACCATCCGCAAGGCGCTCAAGTACGTGCCGAAGGAGCGCCTCTTCCCGTGCACGAACTGCGGGATGGTGCCGCTGCACCGGGACGTGGCCGCGGGCAAGCTCGCCGCCCTGGGCATGGGCGCCGCACTCATGCGCAAGGAGGTTGTCCAACCCGTTATCGCTTGACGGGTGGAGGGCCCCATGGACCCGAAGGTCATCTGGATCATCGCCATCGCCGCCGTGCTGCTCGTCGGCTACCTCGTCGTGATGCGCGTCTTCTTCCGCGAGAGCAAGGACCTCGACCGGAAGATCGACTATTCGAAGATGAAGGAGTGGAAGGACGAGGACTGAAGCGCCCCGCGCCTATTGCGGGCGCTGGCGCTTGCGGTTGATCCAGGACGAATACAGCTCCCCGGTCGCGAGGTCCTGCATCGGGTAGTGCTCGATCTCGGGCGTGTATTCGACCAGGTCCTGCGTGCGGATGGCCACCCGCCACGGCCGGAACTCGAGCGCGCGCATCTCCTGCTCGAAGCGCGTGACGGTGATCGGGTTGAGCTCCGTGAACCACTGCCAGTACTGCTCGTTCGTCGCGAACTCGCCCGAGCGGTCGATGTATCGCGGCGGCGTGGACAGCACCATCTGCCGGATCTCCTCGCGCGACTTCTTCAGGTGGAAGAACGGCTCGCTGGAGAACTCCCCGAGGTGGTGGCCGATGTTGGAGTAGTAGAGGCCCGGGTGCACCATGATGAGGCCGCCGTCGCGCAGCACCCGCTTGGCCTCGCGCAGCGCCTGCAGGTAGCCGCCGGCGATGTGCTCGATCGAGCCCCACGAGACGATCACGTCGAAGCTGTCGTCGGGAAACGGCAGGAAGTTCGCGTCCTCGGCCCGGAACTCGAGGTTCGGCGGGACGAGCTCCTCGGCCAGCCGGTTGTCCCGCAGGATCTGCGGCAGCCGCTCGAAGCCCTTGAACGGGTCGATGCCGACCAGCTTCTCGCAGCGCGTGCGCAGCGCGATGCCGAGGTCGGTGATGCCGTCCCCGCAGCCGATGTCGAGGATGCGGCCGCGCAGGCTCGGATGGTCGCCGAGCAGGTAGCTGAGGGTCGTGGTCGCGGCGTGGTCGAAGTGGCGCCAGAACCAGTCCTCGTGTCCCCGGTTCCAGCCGAGCGAGGCGACCGGCTGCGTGGGCGGCACGGATTCCAGCGTCCAGCGCATCGGCTCCTCGGGGCCCGCGTCCTGGCCCTGCGACCGATAGCGCCCCTCGAACTGGCCGCCCGCCGCATCCGCCATCGCGTGGCGATGCACCACGCGGATGGTCGCGGTGAAATCGCGCGCGCCCAACGCGCCCGGCAGCGCGAGCTCCACGCGGTAACGGCCGCGCGGCAGCCATTCGATGCGCGGATGGCCCTGCCAGGCCGACTCGAACACGGCGCCGTCGGCCGTGCGCAGCGTCGCAAGGAAGCGCGGCAGGAACGCGATCGGCGCGTCGAGCACGAGCGTGGCCTCGAGCACCTCGCGCGCCCCGCGGCGCGCGAGCGCGAACGCAGGGTCGAAGACCGCGATCACGGCAACGAGGACAGGTACGCCGCGACGTCGAGGATGTCGTTGTCGTTGAGCGGTTGCGCCGATTCGACCATGAGGCCGTCGAAATCGGGGCGCGTGTTCGACTTGAAGCCGCGCAGCGACCTGACGAGGTAATCGTAGTGCTGCGAGGCGAGGCGCGGGATGTGCTGCTGCCCGAGGAAGGTGGGCATGTGGCACGAGTTGCAGTGCAGCCGCGCAGCGATCGCCTTGCCGCGCTCGACGCGCTCGGGCTCCTTCGCGGCCGCGGCGGCCTTGGGCGGCTGCGCGGCGAAGTACTCGCCCAGCGCCTTCGCGTCCGCGTCGCTCAGGCTGGCGGCCATCGGCGACATCTGCGGATCCTTGCGACGCCCCTCGCGGAACTGGATGAGCTGCAGCTGGACGTACAGCGGCTGCTGCCCCGCGAGCGACGGATACTGCGGATTGGCCGAGTTGCCGCCGGGTCCGTGGCAGGCGAGGCACGGCTCGGCCTTCGCCTTGCTCGCTTCCGCATCCGCGGCCGCGGCCGGCAACGCCGCCAGCATCAGCGCCGCCAGCAGAACCCGGGGACGCACCCCGGGGACGCACCCCGAGACCTGCAACGCGGCCGCGTTGCGGAGAACG
>DASTGG010000319.1:0-2630 GCA_035719385.1 Usitatibacter sp. | reverse complement strand
CCCCACCACCTTCCGCTAGGAGTCACCTGTATGAAGCGTATCCAGACCATGAAGCGCCGCGCCCAAGCCGGCTTCACCCTGATCGAACTGATGATCGTTGTCGCGATCATCGGCATCCTGGCCGCCATCGCGATTCCGGCGTACCAGGACTACACGATCCGTTCGAAAGTGACCGAGCTCGTGAACGCCGCGGGCGTTTGCAAGACCTCGATCGCGGAGTACTACCAGACCAAGGGCTCCATGCCCGGCACCGCGCTGGTCGGCGGCTGCTCCGACATCGGCACGGCGAACTCCGGCGCGCCGTCGTTCGACGGCGTCGATACCATTTCGGTTGCCGCGGCCAGCACGCTGAACAGCCAGCTCGCGAACAACAACTCGGGCGTCAACTTCAAGCTGAAGGCGCAGTGCGACAAGGGCACGTGCAACGGCGCCGCGATCGTCGGCTGGCAATGCGACAAGGCCGCCGGCACGGACATCACGGCCAAGTATCTGCCGGCCAGCTGCCGTTGATTTGGCTGTAGAACTGGAACACGGGCCGCCTCGCGCGGCCCGTTTCTTTACAGGGCGCCACGCGCGCTGGCGAGCGGGCGCGGCGCATCTCGCATTGAGCGCCATCGTGGCGGCGACGGCCTTCCTCGCCGCCTTCGCGCTGTGGTATCCGGGCGCGTTGTTCGCCCAGGCGGGCGGCCTGCAGCTGTCGCTGCTCGTTGCCGCCGTGGACGTGACGCTCGGCCCCGTGCTCACGACGATCGTGTTCAAGCCGGGCAAGAAAGGCCTGGGGTTCGATCTGCTCGTCATTGGCGCGTTGCAGTGCCTGGCGCTCGCCTACGGGCTGTCGGTGCTCTTCGAGGCACGGCCGGTGTACATCGCGTTCGTGAAGGATCGCTTCGAGCTCGTCCGCGCCGAAGACATCCCCGCGCCACAGCTCGCAAGCGCGGGCGAGTGGGCGCGATTCTCCCTGACCGGGCCCCGGTTCGTGGGCGTGCGCATGCCGACCGACCCTCGCCAGCAATTCGAGGTGATGGTTTCGGGCATCGCCGGCCTCGACGTCCAGTATTTCCCGAAGTACTACGTGCGCTACGACGAGGTGCGCCGCGACGTCACCTCGCACGCAGCGCCCATCGAGCGCCTGCGCGCGCTCAATCCGGCAAAGGCCGCCACCATCGACCGGATCGTCTCGGGAAGCGGGCGCGCCGAAGCGTCGCTCGGTTTCCTGCCCATGCGCGCGGGCCCGCGCGACCTCACCGTCATCGTCGACAAGGACCGCGGGGACATCGTCGAAGTCACGGCGCTGTCGCCCTGGAAACTATGAAACGAAAAACCGAGCTGGTCTTCGTCCTCTTCTTCTTTTCCGGCATGGCGGGGCTCATCTACGAGTCCGTCTGGTCGCATTACGTGAAGCTGTTCCTGGGACACGCCGCCTATGCCCAGACGCTCGTTCTCGTGGTCTTCATCGGCGGGCTCGCGCTGGGGTCGTGGCTGTGCGCGCGCGCCGCGGAACGCATCCGCAATCCGCTGCGCCTCTACGCCTTCGTCGAGGGCGCCATCGGCGTGATGGCGCTCGTCTTCCACTGGACCTTCGTGCACGCCGTGGAATGGGGCTACACGACCCTGCTGCCCGCAACGTGCGAGCCGACATCGACCTTCTGCGCCGGGCAGTGGCTGCTTTCCGCCCTGTTGCTCGCACCCCAGTCGATCCTGCTCGGTGCGACGTTCCCGCTCGTGAGCTCGGCGGCCCTGCGCATGTCGGGACAGCATCCGGGGCACGACATCGCGAGCCTGTATTTCCTGAACAGCCTGGGCGGCGTGATGGGCGTGATGGCTTCGGCCTTCCTGCTGATCCCGGCCGTCGGCCTTCCGGGCACCCTGATGGCGGCGGGCATCGCGAACGTGCTGATCGCGATCGTCGCCTATGCGATCGCCAAGTCCGCGCCGGTGCAGCCCCTCGTCGTGGCGCGTGCCCCGGCGGTCGAGGACCGCTGGAGCGAGAGGCGCGTCGTGGCCGTGCTGCTCGTCACGGCGATGCTGACGGGACTCTCCTCGTTCATCTACGAGATCGCGTGGATCCGCATGCTGGGCCTCGTGCTCGGCGCCTCGACGCGCTCGTTCGAGCTCATGCTCGCGAGCTTCATCCTGGGCCTGGCGCTCGGCGGGCTCTGGATCCGCAGCCGGGTGGACGCCTATACCGACACGGTGCGACTGCTGGCATTCGTGCAGCTCGCGATGGGCATCTTCGCGGTGCTCACGATCCCGTTCTACAACGCGGCGTTCGATTTCATGGCATGGATGCTCTCGGCGCTCACGCGCGGCGACAGCGCGTTCGTGCTGTTCAACCTGACGTCGACCTTCATCTCGCTGGTCATCATGCTGCCCGCGACGTTCTGCGCCGGCATGACGCTGCCGCTCATCACCTACCGGCTGCTGCGCTCGCCGGCGGGCGAAAAGTCCCTCGGCACCGTGTACGCCGTCAACACCGTCGGCTCGATTCTGGGCGTGGTGGTTGCCGTGCACCTGCTGATGTCGCATTTCGGCACCGCGCGCACGCTGATCGTCGGCGCCTTCATCGACGTGCTGCTCGGCGTGATGCTCCTCGTGCGGCGGCGCCAGGGGGGCGGGCGCATCGTCGTTCC
>DASTGG010000318.1:0-9490 GCA_035719385.1 Usitatibacter sp. | reverse complement strand
GGGTTCGCGTCCCAGTATTCCTCGCGGAAGGTGGGGCTGCGATCGAGCACGAGCTTGGACGAGCGCTTCCAGAAGCCGAGCTTCCACGGGCCGGTGCCGACGGGGTGGGAGCCGAAATCGTCGCCGTACTTCTCGGCGACCTCGCGCGCGACGGCGCAGGCGATGCGGCAATCGGCGAAGTTGAAGATGAAGACCGCGATCGGCTGCTTGAGCTTCACCTGGAAGGTATACCGGTCCACGACCTTCAGGCCCTCGATCGGCGCGTCGTAGTCGAAGGTGTTCGTCTCGCGCGATTTCTTCGCGGCCTGGTCGGCGCCGAGGACGTAGGGCTCGAGCTCCGAAAGCTGCGAAGCCCGCACGCGCGCGTCCAGGACCCGCTTCATGCCGTAGATGTAGTCGGCGGCCACCAGCTCGCGCTTCCTGCCGTCGAAGGCCGGGTCGTCGGTGAAATGGATGCCCGGCTTGATATGGAAGGTATAGGTGAGGCCGTCGGCGCTCAGCTCGGGCAGGGCCGCCGCGGTATTGGGCTTGAGCTTCGCGGGCCGCGCCAGGTAGTCGTACGTGAGCGGCGTGTCGAAGATGCCGCTGTTCAGGACCTGCGAGTACACGTCCGCGGTGCGCTGCGGATCGAAGCTCGTCTCGGCGATCTCGAACGCGTAGTGGAGCACCTTCTGCTGCGCCTGGGCGCAGAAAGGGAGGACCAGCAATGCGAGGGCGACAGCGAGGCGGCGCATGGTTTCATTATTCCACGCGCCGCGGGCGGCTCTAATTCGGGATCTTCGCGGGATCGATGTCCACGTACTTCCAGAAGTTGTAGGTCATGATCGGATGGCGGCGGTACCCGTAGAGCTGCGGATACCACATGTCCGTGCGGATGCGATGCGTGTTGATCTTCCACGGCACGTACGCCACCACGATCTTCGCCAGCTGCTGGTATACCTTCGTGCGTTCCGGGCCGTCGGGCATCGCGCGCGCCATCTTGTAGAGGCGGTCGTACTCGGGAAGATTGAACTTCGAGAGGTTGCCTTCCGGGTTCATGCTGGTGAGGGAGGCGAGCCATGTGTCGGCATCCGGCATGGAGGCGCTGCCGCCCAGCTGCCAGAACTGCACCTTGCTCTGGCGCGCCGCCTTGAGGATGTCCGGCCACTTGGCCTTCACGACGTCCATGCGGATGCCGATGTCGTCGAGGCTTCGCTTCCAGAGCTCGTCGAACTGCTGGTCGCGCGCGGTCGGCGTGGAAGAGAAGTGCAGGACCAGGGGACTGCCGTCGGGCTGCTCGCGATAGCCGTCGCCGTCGCGGTCCACGTAGCCGTACATGTCCAGCAGCGCCTTCGCCTTCGCGATGTTGTACTCGCCGGCCGACGTGCGGAAATCGGGGTCGAACCCCGCCACCCCCGGGCTGTAGGGCGTCTGCGCCGCGATCGCCTGTCCCTTGCGGATGATCGCGATCTCGTCCTGCGTCTTGTACGCGAGCGAGATCGCGCGGCGCAACGCGACCTTGTCGGCCGTGTAGCCCCCGAAGACCGGATCGAGCATGTTGAAGAAGGCGTAGCTCAGGTCGAGCGACGGAACCTGCTCCATCGCGATGCCCTTCCTGGCGAGGTGCGGCGCGAGCTTGTTGTTCGGCATCGCCTGGTAGGCGAATTCCTCGGGCACGATCCAGATGAGGTCCATCTCCCCGTTGAGGAAAGCGAGCCAGCGCGGCTGCGTCTCCTCGATGATAGAGACCTCGACGCGATCGATGATCGGCAGGCGCTTGCCCTTCAGGCGCGCGAGGATCTCGTGCCCGCGCAGGTCGCCTGCGGGCGGCTGTGCATCGAAGTAGTCCTCGCGGTAGCCCGGATTGCGCTCGAACACCATCTTCGCGGAACGTTTCCAGAAGGCGAGGCGCCACGGGCCGGTGCCGACGGGGTGCGAGCCGAGGTCGTCGCCGTACGCTTCCGCGACTTCCCGCGCCACCGCGCAGGAGATGCGGCAGTCGGCGAAGTTGTAGATGAAGACGTAGACCGGCTCCTTGAGCTTTACCTGGAACGTGTAGCGATCGATCGCCTTCAGGCCCTCGATGGGGGCGTCGTAGTCGAACGTGCCCGTCTTGCGCGACTTGTCCGCCGCCTCTTCCGCGCCGACGATGTAGGGCTCGACCTCGCCCTGCTGCGAAGCGCGCACGCGCGCGTCGAGCAGCCGCTTCATCGAATAGACGTAGTCCTCGGCGACCAGCTCGCGCCGCTTGCCCCTGAAAGCCGGGTCGTCGGCGAAGTAGATGCCCGGCTTGATGCGGACCGTGTACGTGCGTCCATCGGCGCTGACTTCCGGGAGTGCCGCGGCAGTGTTCGGCACCAGCTTCGCCGGCCGCGCGAGGTAGTCGTACGTGAGCGGCGCTTCGAACATGCCCTGGTTGACGATGTTCGAGTACACGTCGCTGATGCGATGCGGATCGAAGCTGGTCTCGGCTATCTCGAACGCATAGTGCAGCACCTTTTCCTGCGCCTGCGCGGGAAGCGCGAGCGCAGCGGCGGCGAGCAGGCTGGAAAGGACACGGCGCATGGGCGGAATTATTCCACGCCGTGCCCGATCATGAACTCCCGCAGCGCGCGTGCCGTGTGGCTCCGGGTCGCTGGCCGCAGGAACTCCTCGGGCGCCGCGGCGAGCACCACGCGTCCGCCGCCATCGCCGCCCTCGGGCCCGAGGTCCACGATCCAGTCGGCCTCGGCGATCACGTCGAGGTTGTGCTCGATGAGCACCACCGTGTTGCCGGCGTCGACCAGCCGGTGCAGCACGCGGATCAGCTTGTCCACGTCGGCCATGTGCAGGCCGACCGTCGGCTCGTCGAGCACGTAGAGCGTGTGCTGCGGCACGGAGGCGCGTCCGCCGCCGCGCGGCGGCCCGCCGGCGGTGCGCACCTTGGCGAGCTCGGTGACCAGCTTGATGCGCTGCGCCTCGCCTCCCGACAGCGTCGGGCTCTGCTGCCCGAGCGTGAGGTAGCCGAGCCCCACGTCCTGCAGCAGGCGCAGGCAATGGTGGATCGACGGATGGTTCTCGAAGAAGCCGACGGCCTCGTCCACGCTCATCGCGAGCACCTCGCCGACGTTCCTGCCGCGCATGTGCACCGCGAGCGTCTCGGCGTTGAAGCGCGCGCCGTTGCACACCTCGCAGACGACCTTCACGTCCGGCAGGAAGCTCATCTCGATCGTCTTCACGCCCTGGCCTTCGCAGCCGTCGCAGCGGCCGCCCGCCGTGTTGAACGAGAAGCGGCTCGCGGTGTAGCCGCGGATGCGCGCCTCCTGCGTGTCGGCGAAGAGCTTGCGGATGTTGTCGAAGAAGCCCACGTAGGTCGCCGGGCACGAGCGCGGCGTCTTGCCGATCGGCGTCTGGTCGACCTCGAGCACGCGCGTGACCGCCTCCCAGCCGCGGATGTCCTTGCAGCCGAAGAGCTTCTGCGCCTTGCCGTTCCTGCCGTCCCGGGCCGCCGCCACGAGCTGGTGCAGGTTCTCGTGCAGCACGTCGCGCGCCAGCGTGGACTTCCCGGAGCCGGAGACGCCGGTCACGATCGAAAGCCGCGCGAGCGGAAACGGCACGTCCACGTTCTTCAGGTTGTGCAGTGTCGCGCCCCGCACTTCGATCGAGGGGACCGGCTTGCCGACCGCGCGGCGCGGCTGCAGCGGGTGCCGGAGCGGCTCGCGCAGGAAGTGGCCCGTGAGCGAGTCCGGATTGCGCTTGAGCTCCTCGGCCGTGCCCTCGGCGACGATGCGCCCGCCGAGCTTGCCCGCGCCGGGGCCCAGGTCGATCACGTGCTCGGCGCGGCGGATCGTGTCCTCGTCGTGCTCCACCACCACGAGCGTGTTGCCCTTGGCGCCGAGGCGCGCGAGCGTATCGAGCAGCACGAGGTTGTCGCGCGGGTGCAGGCCGATCGTCGGCTCGTCGAGGATGTAGCACACGCCGCGCAGGTTCGAGCCCAGCTGTGCCGCGAGGCGGATGCGCTGCGCCTCGCCGCCGGAGAGCGTGGGCGCGCCCCGGTCGAGCGACAGGTAGCCGAGGCCTACCTGCTCGAGGAAGCCCAGGCGCGAGGAGAGCTCGGCGAGGATGTCGCGCGCGATCTCCTGCTCGCGGCCCTCGACCGCCAGCTTCTCGAAGAAGGTGTGCGCCTTCGAGATCGGCTGCGCGCTCATGTCGGCGATCGATTGCCCGCGAAAACGCACCGCGAGCGCCTCGCGGTTCAGGCGCTTGCCCTCGCAGGCGGGGCAGGCTTCTTCCAGCTCCAGCCATTCGACCCACGAATCGAGCACGTGGTCCTCGGCGCCCGTGCGCGCGCGCTCGTCGTCCCACTGCACCTCGTCGATCTTGAGGCCCGTGCCGTAGCAGCTCGCGCACCAGCCGTGCTTCGAGTTGTAGGAGAAGAGGCGCGGATCGAGCTCGGGGAAGCTGCGGCCGCAGGACGGGCACGCGCGTTTCACCGAGAAGATCTGCGTCTCGCGATCGCCCCAGCCGCCGCAGCACACGTGCAGCACGCCCTTGCCCATCTCGATCGCCGCTTCGACCGCATTGCGCAGCCGCTTCTCGTTCTCCGGCTTCACCTCGACCTGCGCGACGGGCAGCTCGATGGTGTGCTCGCGGAAGCGGTCGAGGCGCGGCCAGCCCTTCGTGGGCAGGTATTCGCCATCCACGCGCAGGTGCGAGACCGCCTTGCCGAGCGCCCACTTGGCGAGGTCCGTGTAGAAGCCCTTGCGATTGGTGACCAGCGGCGCGAGGATCGCGATGTTGTCCCCGCGACGCTCCTTCATGAGCCGCGCGACGATCGCATCGACGCTCTGCGGCTCGATGGGCACGTCGCATTCCGGGCAGTATTGCGTGCCGAGCTTCACGAACAGCAGGCGCAGGAAATGGTGGATTTCCGTCTGCGTGGCGACCGTGCTCTTGGAGCCGCCGCGGCTGGTGCGCTGCTCGATCGCCACCGTCGGCGGGATGCCGAAGATCGCATCCACGTCCGGCTTCGAGGCGGGTTGCACGAACTGCCGCGCGTACGCGTTCAGCGACTCGAGGTAGCGGCGCTGGCCCTCGGCGAAGAGGATGTCGAAGGCGAGCGTCGACTTGCCGGACCCGGACACGCCCGTGATCACGGTGAACTTCTCGCGCGGGATCTCGACGTCGATGCCCTTGAGGTTGTGCTCGCGGGCGTGGCGCACGGAAATGCTGCCGCTGCCGCGCGCCTTGCCGTCTCCCCGGCGCAGGCCGGGGCCCATTCCGGGCTCGGCTACGGAGCCTGGATCCCGGCCTTCGCCGGGATGACGGCTCGTCAGCGCTTTGTCGTATTCCAGCAGCGCGCGCCCCGTGTGCGAATGCGCCACGGTCCTGATGTGTTCCGGCGTGCCGACCGCGACGACCTGCCCGCCGGCCTCGCCGCCTTCGGGGCCGAGGTCGATGATCCAGTCCGAGGCGCGGATCACGTCGAGGTTGTGCTCGATCACGATCAGCGAATGGCCGGCAGCGAGGAGCTTGCGGAACGAGCGCAGGAGCTTCGATACATCGTCGAAGTGCAGCCCGGTGGTCGGCTCGTCGAAGAGGAAGATTCGGGTCGCCTTGCCGCCGTCGTCGCGCGGGCGGCGGGGCAGGGACGCCACCGAACGCCCCGCCGCTTCCGCCAGGTGTCCCGCGAGCTTGAGCCGCTGCGCCTCGCCGCCGGACAGCGTCGGCACGGGTTGACCGAGCCGCAGGTAGTCGAGGCCCACGTCCACGAGCGGCTGCAACCGGCGCACGATGTCCGAGTCTTCGGGGAAGGTCGCCACCGCTTCCGAGATCGTGAGCTCGAGCATGTCGGCGATGCTGCGGCCGTCCAGCTTCACCTCGAGCACCTCCTCGCGATAGCGCTTGCCGTCGCAGTCGGGGCAGCGCAGGTACACGTCCGAGAGGAACTGCATCTCCACGTGCTCGAAGCCGTTGCCGGAGCACGTCGGGCAGCGGCCGTTGCCGGAGTTGAAGCTGAACGTGCCGGCCGTGTAGCCGCGCGTGCGCGAGTCCGGCGCCTTCGCGAAGAGCTCGCGGATGGCGTCGAAGGCGCCCACGTAGCTCGCCGGATTCGATCGCGTCGTGCGGCCGATGGGCGATTGGTCCACGAACACGACGTCGTTCACGTGCTCGGCACCCACGAGCTCGCGGAAGGCGCCCGGTGTCTCGGTCGGCTTGCCGAGGCGCTTGAGCAGGGCGGGATACAGCACGTCCTGCACCAGGGTCGACTTGCCGGAGCCGGATACGCCCGTGACGCAGACGAGCCGGCGCAGCGGGAAGTCCGTATCGACCTTCTTCAGGTTGTGCTCGGTCGCCCCGCGCACGCCGAGGCAGGTCGTGCCGCGCAACGGGTCGCGCCCGAGGTCGTTCGGCACCTCGACGCCGGGGATGCGCACCTCGGACGAGGGCAGGTCCTCGTCGGCGCGCCGGCGCCCCGAAAGATATTCGGCGGTGAGCGTGTTCGAGCGCTTGAGCGACTCGGGATCGCCGAAGAAGACGATCTGCCCGCCGCGCTCGCCCGGACCGGGGCCCATGTCCATGAGCTTGTCGGCCTCGAGCATGATCTGCGGGTCGTGCTCCACGACCACGAGCGAGTTGCCCGCGTCGCGCAGCCGTTTCATGACGTCGATCACGCGGCCCATGTCGCGCGGGTGAAGGCCGATGGACGGCTCGTCCAGCACGAAGAGCGTGTTCACGAGCGAGGTGCCGAGCGCCGTGGTGAGGTTGATGCGCTGCACCTCGCCTCCGGAGAGGGTGCGCGACTGGCGGTCGAGCGTGAGGTAGCCGAGCCCCACCTGGCCGAGATAGGCGAGGCGCGAGCGGATCTCGCCCAGGAGCAGCTCGGTCGCCTCGTCGAGCGGCGCGGGCAGTGTGACGCGGCCGAAGAACTCCCGCACCTTGTCCACCGGCATCAGCATCACATCGTGGATGCAAAGTCCGGGCAGCGCGGCGAGCTGGTCCTTCGACCACTGGACCTCCCGCGGGCGATAGCGCTGCGATGGCGCCAGGACCGCGTCGGCGTCTTCCCGGGTGCCGACCCGCCACAGCAGCGATTCCAGCTTCAGGCGCGCGCCGTCGCAGGCCGTGCACGGCGTGTACGCGCGATAGCGCGACAGCAGCACGCGGATGTGCATCTTGTACGCCTTGGTCTCGAGCCAGTCGAAGAAGCGCTGCACGCCGTACCAATGCGTCTTGCCGGACTTGTTCCAGCTGATCCAGCCGTCGTCGCCGTCGATGACCCACTTGCGGTCCTCCGTGGGCAGGTCGCGCCACGGGATGTCGAGCGCCACTCCGCGGCGCCGCGCGTATTTCACGAGGTCGTCCTGGCACTCGTCATAGCTTTTCGACTGGAAGATCTTCACCGCGCCCTCGCCGAGCGTCTTCGATTCGTCCGGGATGACGAGGCCGTAATCCACGCCGATCACGCGCCCGAAGCCGCGGCACGTGTCGCACGCGCCGATGGGCGAGTTGAACGAGAAGCGCGCCGGCGTGGGATCGGAATAATGGATGTCGCAGTGGGCGCAATGAAGGTCGGTGGAGAACTTCCACGCCGTCGTTCCGGCCGACGCTTGCTCCGCGGTAGCGGTCATTCCGGCCGACGCTTCCTCCGTGGTAGCCGCCATTCCGGCCGACGCTTGCTGGGCGGTTGCCGTCATTCCGGCCGACGCTTCCTGCGTCGATGGGCCGGAATCCAATTTCCCCTCCGCCGCCACGAACACGTTCACCCTGCCATTCCCCACGCGCAGCGCCGCTTCCAGCGCCTCCACCACCCGCGCCTTCTCGGCCGAGCCCATGCGAATCCGGTCCTGCACCACTTCCAGCCGCGTGCCCTCGCGCGCGTGGATGCGCGTGTAGCCCTGCGCCTGCAGCAGCTTCGTGATCTCTTCCTCGGTGAAGTTGGCGGGCACGTCGACGGGGAAGGCGATGACCAAGCGCGGGTCGCCGGCCTGCGCGGCGCGCTCCTCCATCTCACGGAAGATGGTCTCGGGGTTGTCGCGGCGCACGGGGCGCGCGCAGCGCCGGCAGAACAGGTGGCCCGTGCGCGCGAAGAGCAGCTTCAGGTGGTCGTTGATCTCCGTCATCGTGCCGACGGTCGATCGCGACGTCCGCACCGGGTTGGTCTGGTCGATCGCGATGGCGGGCGGAATGCCCTCGACCGAATCGACCTGCGGCTTGTCCATGCGGTCCAGGAACTGGCGCGCATAGGGCGAGAACGTCTCGACGTAGCGGCGCTGCCCCTCGGCGTAGAGCGTGTCGAAGACGAGCGAGGACTTGCCGGACCCCGACGGGCCGGTCACGACGACCAGCTCGCCCGTGGGGATGTCCACGTCGAGGTTCTTCAGGTTGTTCTGGCGCGCGCCGCGGATGCGGATGGCGTCGGCGGATTCGTCGCCGATGGCGGCGGACGCGCCGGCCGGCGCGGTGGACAGGTCGTTCATGGGGATCGGGACCTTGGCGCTCGCATCAGCGCGGGCGCGGAAAAAGGGGAACCCTCTATTTTAGGCCGTCAACGAGGCCAAAAGCCGTCCTACAACGATCATGGGGATAAGTCGATCGGAAGGTTGCGCTAGGCTGGGACTTGTCCCCACCCGGTCCGCTCATTCCATGGTCTACCGAGGTTCCTGCCACTGCGGCGCCGTCGCCTTCGAGGTGGAGGCGCCCGAACGGCTCGTCTGCCAGCGCTGCAATTGCTCGATCTGCACGAAATCGGGCTTCCTGCACCTCATCGTCCCGCGGTCGCGTTTCCGCCTGCTGCGCGGCGAGGAAAGCCTCGCCACCTACACGTTCAACACGGGCGTGGCGAAGCACACCTTCTGCAGGACCTGCGGGATGAAGCCGTTCTACGTGCCGCGGTCGAACCCGGATGGCATCGACGTCAACGTGAACTGCCTCGACCCGGTGCCCGGCGACGTCGTGGTCGAGCCCTTCGATGGACGCAACTGGGAGGCGAACGCGCCCTCGCTCGCGCACCTCAGCAAGGAATAGCGAGAGGGATCGGCTTCCGGACGATCGGAATGCGCCCATGGATCAACTCGAGATTGCTTTCAAGCACGTTGACGGTTGTAGAATTGCAGCGAAGGCAGAAGCACCTCATCCGCAAGAGAAGTACATCTTCCCCCATGAATCTGAAATTCATGACGGCTGCGTTCCTTGCTGGCGCCTCGTCTTGTGCTCACGCCGTCTATCTCAACCCGCAAGGCACAGGCCAGGCGCTGATCTACCCGTACTACACGACACAAACGGTCGCGGGCTCCGCGATGAACACGTACGTGTCCATCGTGAATCAGGCGCACACCCACAAGGCCCTGCGCATTCGCGTGCGCGAAGGCCGCAACGGCCGAGAGGTCGCTTCGATCAACGTGCTGCTGCCGTTCGCGGACACATGGACCGCGGCGCTCGTGCCGACGGCGCAAGGGGCGCGGCTCATCACTCGTGACAAGTCCTGCACTGACCCGGCGATGGGGATCGGGGATTCCGGCGAGTCCTTTGT
>DASTGG010000317.1:0-5436 GCA_035719385.1 Usitatibacter sp. | reverse complement strand
TCGCGCCCAGCCGGCGCGCGACGGTCGCCACGTCGATCGAGGTATCGCCGCCGCCCACGACGACGACGCGCTTGCCGACGTATTGAAGGCGTCCCTCGTTGAAGGCCTGCAGGAAGGCGGTGGCGGGGACCACGTTCGGCGCCTCCGTGTCGGGCACCGGCAGCGGCCGGCCCGATTGCGCGCCCATGCCGAGGAACACGGCGTGGTAATCGCGCCGGATCTCGTCCAGGGTGACGTCGCGGCCCACGCGGCAATTCAGGCGCGTGCCCACGCCCAGCTCGAGGATGCGGCCGATCTCGGCGTCGAGGACCTTGCGCGGCGTGCGGAATCCCGGGATGCCGTAGCGCATCATGCCGCCCAGCTCCGCGTGCTCGTCGAAGATCGTGACGGCGTGCCCTTTCAACGCGAGCTGGTAGGCGCACGACAGGCCCGCCGGCCCGCCGCCCATCACCGCGACCTTCTTGCCGCTCGACTTCGCGGGCTTCGCAAACCTGAGGTCATGCTCGATCGCATAGTCGCCCAGGAAATGCTCGATCGAGTTGATGCCCACGTGGTCCTCGACCTCGTTGCGGTTGCACGCGGTCTCGCACGGCGCCGGGCACACGCGCCCCATCACCGCGGGGAACGGGTTCGCCTCGGTGAGGCGCCGCCACGCGTATTCCTGCCACGGCACGCCCTGCGGCGGCTTCTCCGTGCCGCGCGCGATCGCGAGCCAGCCGCGGATGTCCTCGCCCGAGGGGCAGCCCGCCTGGCACGGCGGCGCGGACTGGATGTACGTCGGGCACTTGTGCGACCACGACGACTTGAAGATCGCGTCGCGGAAGGACTCGCGCCGGTCGTCGCCGTCCCTGAAGCGCCGGAACGTGAGCTTTTGGACCTGGGTATCGCCGGAATCGATGGTCGTCACGGAAACCTCTCTATGCCTGGGCTATTGCTTCGCGCCGAGCCGGATGGCGGCGCTCACGAGCTGGTGGACGCCGCCGACCATGCCGCGGTCGAATCCGTAGTAGGGCAGCACCTTCGTGAACTGCGCCTTGCAGATGGCGCAGATCGTCGCCATGAAATTCACGCCCTGCGCATCGACCACCTCGCGCAGCGCCTCCATGCGCGGCAGCGCGCCCTTCACGCGCAGGTCGATGAGCTCGTCGGTGAGCAGTCCCCCGCCGCCGCCGCAGCAGAACGTCGCCTCGTGCGTGGTGCCCTCGCGCATCTCGACGTAGTGGTTGGCCACGGCGCGGATGAGGGCGCGCGGGATCTCGAACTGCCCGCCGGGCGCCTCCCCCATGCGCGAGGCGCGCGCCACGTTGCACGAGTCGTGGAAGGTGACGACGCGATGGTCGTTCGCCTCGGGATCGAGCGTGAGCGCGCCCTTCTGCACGAGATCCCACGTCACCTCGCAGATGTGCATCGGCTGCCGGTAGTTCGGGTCGAGCTGCGACTGGAGCTGGCGCGCGAACGGGTCGTCGCCGCCCGCGCCGATGCCGGCGAGCGTGTTCCAGTGGTTGTAGGCCACGCGCCAGGCGTGCCCGCACTCGCCGACCACGATGCGCTTGACGCCGAGCTCGAGCGCGGCCTCGCGGATGCGCAGGGCGATCTTGCGCATCTGCTCGTAGTTGCCGATGAACAGGCCGAAGTTGCCCGCCTCGGACGCGTGGCTGGACAGCGTCCAGCGGATGCCCGCCTGGTGGAAGACCTTCGCGTAGCCGATCAGGCTGTCGACGTGCGGCTCCGCGAAGAAGTCGGCCGAGGGCGTCACGAGCAGCACCTCCGCGCCCTTCTCGTCGAGCGGGAAGCGCACGTCGGCGCCGGTGTCTTCCTTCACGTCCTCCTCGAGGCCCTCGAGGGTGTTCTGCAGCGCGGGCCCGGGCAGGCCGAGGTTGTTGCCGACGCGGTGGACCTTGGCGATGATCTCGTTGGTGTACTTCTGGCCATAGCCCACGACGTCGAGGACTTCCTTGGCCGCCATGGTGATCTCGGCCGTGTCGATGCCGTACGGGCAATAGAGCGAGCAGCGGCGGCACTCGGAGCACTGGTTGAAGTACTTGTACCAGTCGTCGAGCAGCTCCTTGGTGAGGTCGCGCGCGCCCACGAGCTTCGGAAAGAGCTTGCCCGCAAGCGTGAAGTGGCGGCGATAGACACCACGCAGCAGCTCCTGGCGAGCCACCGGCATGTTGCGCGGGTCGCCGGTGCCGGCGAAGTAGTGGCACTTGTCGGTGCACGCGCCGCAGTGGACGCAGGCGTCGAGGTAGACGCGCAGCGACCGGTACTGGTCGAGCAGCGTGCCGAGGTGCGAGATCGCGCGATCGTGCCAGTCCTCGACCAGCTGCGGCGGGAAGCCGAGCGCCTCCTGCATCGGCGCGCTGGCGACGTACGGCTTCGAGGCCGCCATCGCATCGGGCTTGAGCGCCGGGGCGACCGGGAATTCGCGCAGCGCGGGGGCGGTGACGTCGGCCATTACGGGTTGCCTTCCAGCTTCGCCGCCCACGGCGCGAGGTGCCGGCGCTCGCGCGGGTCGTCCGCCTGGTTGCGCGTGGGGCTGAAGAAGATGCCCGGCGCGTGCAGCAGCTTCGAGAACGGGAACACGATCGCGAGCGCGGCCACGAGCGAGAGGTGCAGGATGAGCGGCGCATCGGCCGGCAGCGGGCGCACCTGGAACACCAGCAGCCCGGTGAAGAAATCCTTCACCTGCGGGATGTCGGTGTGCGCGACGTACTTCATCATGAGCCCGCTCGCCGCGATCGCGAAGAGCAGCAGCAGCATGAGGTAGTCGGAGGGCGTCGAGATGTAGCGCACGCGCTCGATCAGCACGCGGCGCGCGAGAAGGCCCGCCAGCGCGGCGGCCAGCGCGAGCCCGGCGTACACGCCCAGGGGCTGGATGATGGCGAGCCACGCCGGCACGGGGTCGGTGAAGTACCGCAGGTGCCGCACCAGCACGAGCGCGAGCCCGGCGTGGAACGCCCATCCCAGCAGCCACGCGAGCAGGTTCGCCTTGAAGAGGCTCTCGAAGAGCACGACCTCGCGGGCGACGCGCAGCGCGGCGCCCGCGCGCGTGGTCGGCGCGGGCGTGGTCGCGATCTTGAGCGGCGCCGGCGTGCGCGCGTACGCGTAGATGCGCGCCGCCACACCCAGCACGAGGATCGCCGCGGCGCCGTAGAAGAGGCCCGCAAACACGTACGCGGTCGCGGACATTTGGCGGCGCCTCGCGCGTTCCCGGGCTACACGCAGCCCGTGGGTTTCGGAAGGCCGGCGATCTTGCAGGCCTGCTTCGCCGGCCCGTACGGGAAGAGCTCGTACAGGTAGGCGTTGTTGCCCTTCTCGGGCCCGAGCTTCTTGCCGATGGCCTTCGTGAGCACGCGCACCGCCGGCGCGATCTGGAACTCGTTGTAGTAGTCGCGCAGGAAGTTCACGACCTCCCAGTGATTGGGCGACATGTCGACCTTTTCCTCCGTGGCGATGGCCTTGGCCACCTCCTCGTCCCAGTCGGCCAGGTTGACCAGGTAGCCTTCCTCGTCGGTCTCGAGCTGCTTGCCGTTCACGGTGATGGGCATGTTTCGCTTTCCTCTTCGATGATGGGCACGGGGCCCGGATTCGGTTCGCGCGTCGCGTCGCGCGCTAGAGCCACGACTGCACGCGCGGGTGCTTCGCCACGAGGTCCACGAAGCCGCGGTAATCGACCTTCTCGACGCCCTCCATGCACGCGCCCGCCATGGCGCGCGCCTCGAGGTCGGGCTCGAGCACGTACACGTGCACGTCCGGCATGGCCGCCTTCAGGCGATCGGCCGCGGCCGAGCCCTTGGTCACCGCGTACACCCCGTCCTCGATCAGGAGCACGGCGTGCCCGGGCAGGACGTGGGCGAGGCAGCTCGCGAGCGACGTGCGCTCGGTGGGCGACTTGTTGACGATGTGGAGCATTCGATCCTTCCTAGAAGCTGAGCAGCACGTCGGTCGAGTCCATGAGCTTCGCGAGCTCGGCGGCCGGGATCACGGTGACCGGGACCACGAGGTCCTCCGCCGACAGCCCGCGCGCCTCGAGCGACTCGCGCTCCACGTACAGCTTGGTGATGTCGTAGTCCTCCAGCGCCCGGTACGTGGGCGAGAAGTTCTTCGTCTCGATCCGCTTGGTGTTCTGGCCCTTCACGAGCTGGTAGACGCCGTCGTCCAGGTAGGCGAGCGACACGTCCTGGTCGAAGGCCGCCGTGATGAGCACGACCTCGAGCCCCTCGAGCGCGTACACGCTGCCGTACGGCGCCTTGCGGTTCACGAACATGAACTTGCGGATCTTCGGCTCGCTCGAGGCGGCGGGCTGCGTCGCGGCGAGCAGCGCTTCCTTGGCACGGTCCATGTCGATGGCCTCAGTCACCGAACACCACCAGTCGATCCGCGCGGATCGCCGATTCCACCAGCTGCCCCAGCCCCGAGATGCGGAAGCCGCCGGCGAGGTTGTCCTCGACGATGCCGCGGCGCAGCGCCGCCGCCACGCACACCACGAGGTCGACGCCGTGCTCCTCGCCCAGCTTCGCCCAGCGCTTGACGACGTCGCGGTCGTCCTGCGGCGGCTCGGTGAGCTTCGTCGCGTTGTTCACGCCGTCGTGGTAGAAGAACACGCGGTCGATCTCGTGCCCCGCCTCGATCGCGGCCTTGCAGAACAGGAACGCGCTGTCGCTCGCTTCGTGCTGGTAGGGGCCTTCGTTCACGAGGATTCCGAATTTCATGGCTAGAAGCGGATGTGCGTGGACGCGTTGAGGCTCGCGCGCGCGCCGCGCCAGTCGTCGACCAGGTACTTCGTGAACGGCAGGTCGGTCTTCTCGAAGAAGCGCGGCCAGCCGATGCGCTCGACCCAGTCGGCCATGCGCTCCCAGGGACGCGCGTCGGCCTTGTACACCGTGAGGATTCGCTTGACGACCTCGGAGACTTCCGGCCAGCGCGGCGGGTTGTTGGGCAGCCCCGAGGCGACCATCTTCATGAAGGTCGGCTTGCCGCGGGCGTTGGAGTTCTTGCCGCCCACCCAGATGGCGAACTTGGAGTGCTCGGGATCGTTGATCTGCATCGGCGGGCACGGCGGGTAGCACGCGCCGCAGCAGATGCATTTCTTCTCGTCGACTTCCAGCGAGGGCTTGCCGTTCACCAGCGCCGGGCGGATGGCCGCCACGGGGCAGCGCGCGACGACCGCGGGCCGCTCGCAGATGTTGGCCACCAGGTCGTGGTTGATCTTCGGCGGCGTGGTGTGCTGCATGATGATCGCGATGTCGGCCTGGCCGCCGCAGTTGATCTCGCAGCAGGAGGTCGAGAGGTGCACGCGGTTGGGCATCTCCTCGTGCACGAACTCGTGGTAGAGCTCGTCCATGAGCGCCTTCACCGCGCCCGAGGCATCGGTGCCCGGGATGTCGCAGTGCAGCCATCCCTGCGTGTGCGAGATCATCGACACGGAGTTGCCGG
>DASTGG010000316.1:0-5092 GCA_035719385.1 Usitatibacter sp. | reverse complement strand
TGCCTTCCCCGTGGCGTGCGGCGCGAAGGTGGCGCGGCCGGACCGTCCCGCGATCGCCTACGTGGGCGACGGCGCCTGGGGCATCAGCCTGAACGAGATGCTCACGTGCGCGCGCGAGAAGATCGGCGTGACCGTGGTGGTCTTCAACAATGGCCAATGGGGCGCCGAGAAGAAGAACCACGTGGACTTCTACTCGCGCCGCTTCCAGGGCGTGGAGCTCGACAACCCGAGCTGGGCGGCGGTCGCGAAGTCCTTCGGCTGCGAAGGCGTGACGGTCGAGAAGGCCGACCAGGTCGGCGATGCGCTGCGCGAGGCGGTGCGGCGGCAATCCGAGGGCAAGGCCACGATCCTCGAGATGATGGTCACGAAGGAGCTCGGCGACCCGTTCCGGCGCGACGCGCTCTCCAAACCCGTGCGCCATCTCGCGAAGTACAAGTCCTACGTCTAGGCCTGCCGGTCGTTGAAGCGGAAAACGGGGCTCGGCTCCGTTTTCCCGCTTCGGACACGCACGTGCAGCGCTTGGGGTAATCTGCGCGTCTCACGCGCAGAACGCCCGCCATGATCGACCTCTACTACTGGACCACCCCGAACGGCCACAAGATCACCATGTTCCTCGAGGAGGCCGGCCTCGGGTACGACATCAAGCCGGTGAACATCGGCCGCGGCGACCAGTTCGACGCCGGATTCCTGAAGATCTCGCCGAACAACAAGATCCCCGCCATCGTCGACCACGATCCGGCCGATGGCGGCGAGCCGATCAGCGTGTTCGAGTCCGGCGCGATCCTGCTCGACCTCGCCGGCAAGACCGGCCGGTTCATCCCGAAGGACCTGCGGGGCCAGGTCGAGACGCTCGAGTGGCTCATGTGGCAGATGGGCGGCCTGGGGCCCATGGCCGGGCAGAACCATCATTTCGCGCATTACGCGCCCGAGAAGCTGCCGTACGCGATCGACCGCTACGTGAAGGAGACCTCGCGGCTCTACGGCGTGCTCAACAAGCGCCTCGCGGGCCGCGCGTTCATCGTGGGCAAGGAGTACACGATCGCCGACATGGCCGCGTATCCCTGGATCATCGCCGAGCGCCAGGGCCAGGACATGGAGGAGTTTCCGAACCTCAAGCGCTGGCACGCGTCGATCCGCGCGCGCCCGGCCACGCAGCGCGCATACGCGCGCGCCAAGGAAGTGAACCCGCAAGGCCCTCGACCGCATACGGACGAGGAGCGCAAAATCCTGTTCGGCCAGGACAAGTCGGTCGTCAAATAGACCCGGGGACGCACCCCGGGGACGCACCCCCGGGGTGCGTCCCCGAACAAGACGGGGAGGAGCGATGAGCCGATTCAAGGATCCGGCGGAAGTCCGCCGCATTGCGAAGCGGTCCCTGTTCGAGGGCCTCGACCACATGTGCGAAGGCGCGATCATCGTCGACCGCGAGGCGCGCATCGTGTGGATCTCCGACAAGTACGCGGCGCGGCTGCGGCTTTCGAGCGCCGCCGAGGCCCTCGGCAAGGTCGTCGAGGACGTGATCCCGAACAGCCTCATGCGCGAGGTGGTCCGCTCGGGCGAGCCGATCATGCTCGACATCATGCAGTTCGGCGACGAGTCGTTCGTCGTCATGCGCGTGCCCATCAAGGACGAGCGCGGGCGGGTCATCGGAGCCGCGGGCTTCATGCTCTTCGATCGCGTGCGCTGCCTGCAGCCGCTGGTGGCGAAGTTCCAGCGGCTCGAGAGCGAGCTCGCGCACACGCAGAAGTCGCTGGCCGAGGAGCGGCGCGCGAAGTACACGTTCTCCAACTTCATCGGCGCCTCGCCCGCGGCGATGGAGGCGAAGCGCCAGGCGCGCCGCGCCGCGCAGGTGGATACCACCGTGCTGCTGCTGGGCGAGACCGGCACCGGCAAGGAGATCCTCGCCCAGGCGATCCATTCGGCCTCGCCGCGCGCGCACGGCCCCTTCATCGGCGTGAACGTGGCCGCCATCCCGGACACGCTCCTCGAGGCGGAATTCTTCGGCACGTCGCCCTCCGCGTACACGGGCGCCGACCGCCGCGGCCGCGACGGCAAGTTCATGCTCGCCAACGGCGGCACGCTCTTCCTCGACGAAGTGGGCGACATGCCCATGGCCATGCAGGTGAAGCTGCTGCGCGTGCTGCAGGAGAAGGAGGTCGAGCCCCTCGGCTCCAATCGCGTGACCAGGGTGGACGTGCGCGTCGTCGCCGCGAGCAGCGTGGACCTGCGCCAGATGGTGTCCATGGGGCGCTTCCGCTCGGACCTCTACTATCGGCTCTCGGTCCTGCCCATCGAGCTGCCGCCGCTGCGCGAGCGCATCGCCGACCTGGAGTCGCTCTGCGACCACATCCTCGAGGACATCGCGCGGCGCTCGGGCCAGCCGCAGCGCGAGATCACCCCGACGGCGCTCGCGGTGCTCTCGGCCTACCCGTGGCCGGGCAACATCCGCGAGCTGCGCAACGTGCTCGAGCAGGTCACGCTGAATTCCGACCATCCGCGCCTGTCCGCCGAGGAGTTCACGCTCGTGCTGCCGCGCGTGGGCGGCGTCGCGCGGCACGACGGCGACCGGCCGACGCTCAAGCTCGCCGACGTCGTCGCCGATGCCGAGCGCAGCGCGATCCGCTCCGCGCTCGCGGCCGCCGAGGGCAAGAAGATCCTCGCGGCCGAGCTGCTCGGCATCTCGCGCGCGACGCTCTACCAGAAGCTGTCGGTCCTTTCGACGGCGCGCTCGTAGCGCCCGGATCCCGGACAACGTCCCGAATCGTGGACATGCGTCCGAGATGCCGGACAATCCAGGGCGCCCGCGGCACGGCGCCGCGTTTCGCGTCAACCACTTGGCCACGCCACCGCATGGCACATGCGTTGCTGGGCCGCGTGCTCCAGGAAAACGTCCATCCCGTGGGAGGAAACATGTCGGCATACACGCGCGCGGCGGCCCTCGCCGCCACCTCGCTCATCGTCGCGGCCTGTGGCGGCAGCGGCGGCAACGACAACGATATCGGCATCCCGAACGTGCGGCCCGACTTCATCAAGGGCGGCATCATCTCGACGACGTACGACGGCGCTTCCGACGACCTGCTCACCGCGGGGCTCGGCAAGAGCGGGCTCGCGGGCGCGGCACCGGTGCCGGCGAACCCGGCCGCGCCCACGGCGGCGGAGCTGCGGCGCATCGCGATCTACAACAACTACCGCGCGCTCGTGGACATTGCGGCGGCCGGCGGCTACGGCACGCTATACGGCCCGAACGTCGATGCCGCCGGCAACGTGACCACCGGCGAAGGCAAGATCGCGGGCGAGGAGCACCTCGCATACGCCGACGACGGCACCGGCCGGCAGAACGTGACGCTCATGGTGCAGATCCCGGCGAGCTTCGACCCGGCCAACGCGTGCATCGTCACGGCGACCTCGAGCGGCTCGCGCGGCGTGTACGGCGCGATCGCCACGGCCGGCGAATGGGGGCTCAAGCACGGTTGCGCGGTCGCGTACACCGACAAGGGCACCGGCAATGGCGCGCACGACCTCGCCAACAACGCGGTGAACCTCATCCAGGGGCAGCGCACCGATGCCGCGACCGCCGGCGCGAGCTCGCAGTTCACCGCGATCCTCAGCGCGTCGGACCTCGCCGCCTTCAACAGCGAGTTCCCGAACCGCTGGGCCTACAAGCACGCGCACTCGCAGCAGAACCCCGAGAAGGACTGGGGCCGCGACACGCTGCGCGCGGTGCAGTTCGCCTTCTTCATGCTGAACGAGAAATACGGCACCGCTTCCGGCACGCAGCGGCTGCAGCGAATCGTGCCTTCGCAGACGATCGTGATCGCATCGAGCGTGTCCAACGGCGCGGGCGCCGCCATCGCCGCGGCCGAGCAGGATGTGAGCGGGCTCATCGACGGCGTCGCGGTGGCCGAGCCGCAGATCAACCTGAACGCGCCGGCGGGTCTCACGATCAAGCGCGGCACGAACAACGTGCCGTCCTTCGCGCATCCGCTGCTCGACTATTTCACCTTCGCAAGTCTGTTGCAGCCCTGCGCATCCCAGGCGCCGGCCGCGGCGGGCTCACCAGGCCTGGCGTTCGTGCCAGCCGCCGCGGCTGCGAACCGCTGTGCGGCGCTCACGGCAAGAGGCACGCTCAGGGGCAGCACGACCGCCGAACAGGCCACCGATGCGGTCAACGCGCTGCTGTTTTATGGCTGGGAGCCCGAGTCGATCCCATTCCAGGCTTCGCACTACGCGTTAGCCACGCTTTCCGTGGCGCTTACCTATGCGAATGCGTTCAACCAGGCGAGGGTGACGGACAACCTGTGCGGGTACAGCTTCGGCGGCACGCCAGTCAACGGCGTGCCAGCACCCCTGCCACCGGCGACCGCGGCGCAGATCTTCGGCACCGGCAATGGCGTCCCGCCCACAAGCGGCATCAACATCCTGAATAACAACTCCGTGGGTGGCACGGCGCTGGACGCGGCGTCCATCTCGCAGTCCACGGGTAAGGCGGACTTGAACGTTGATGGCGCACAGTGCCTGCGCGATTTGTATCTCGGGAAAAGCCCGACGGGAGACTTGGTGCTCCGGAACATCGACGCGACGAAGCGCAGTGGCGACCTGCACGGCAAGCCGGCGATCATCGTGCACGGCCGTTCGGACACGCTCGTGCCGGTGAACCAGACTTCGCGGCCCTACTACGCGCTCAACAAGGTGCACGATCTAGCGAGCCAGCTCGTGTACTACGAGGTCACGAACGCGCAGCACTTCGACGCGTTCATCGACAACGCGGCGCTGCCAGGATACGACTCGCGCCTCATCCCGCTGCACCGGTACTTCATCCAGGCGATGGACCTCATGTACGCGAACCTGAAGAACGGCACGCCGCTGCCGCCGTCGCAGGTGGTGCGCACCACGCCGCGCGGCGGCACGCCGGGCGCCGCGCCTGCGATCACGACGGCGAACGTTCCGGCGATCCCCGCCACGCCCGCCGCGGCGAACCTCATCACCTTCAGCAGCAACACGCTCACGATTCCGGACTGAGGCTTGCCGGCAACCCGGGGGTGCGTCCCCGGGGTTGCGTCCCGGGGGTGCGTCCCCGGGGTGCGTCCCCGGG
>DASTGG010000315.1:0-5312 GCA_035719385.1 Usitatibacter sp. | reverse complement strand
GGATCGGCGGCGAGGTCTTGGGCGCGTAGCGCAGCGGGGCGCGGGCGAGATAGTCCGCCGGCGCGACCGATCGCACGATCGTGACGGCGGCGGCGACCACCGCGGGCGGCGCGTCGGTCGCGACCGGCTTGGCCGGCGGCGCGGGCTCGTTGGCCGCCACCTTCAGCGGTGCGGCAGCCGGCGATTTTTTCTCGGGAATGGCTTTTTCGGCGACGCGTTTCTCGGTTGTGGGTTTGGCGGCCGCGGCCGCCTTGGGCGCGCCGCCCGCCGCGGCGACCATGTAGTCGACCGCCGCCTTCACGTCGGCATCCGAAAGCCCGAGGTTGCCGCCCTTGCCGGGCATTCCGGCAGGCGTGCCCTTCAGGGCGCTGTTGTACAGCACGGCGATGCCCTTCTTGATGCGCGGCGCCCATTCGGCGGCCTGGCCGAACCGCGGCGCGCCGGCGAGGCCCGGGCCGTGGCAAAGCTGGCAGGTCTTCTCGAAGGTGGCCTTGCCCGCGGCGTTGTCGTCGGCCGCGGCGCTCGTCGCGAACGCGATGCCGAGCACGGCCACGGAAAGCAGCATTCTCATGGCGCGGCTCCTATTTCTTCGCGCCGCTCGCCGCGGCCGTTGCGGTGGCGGCGGGCGCCGCGAGCTTCTGGATCGTGCTTTCGTGCACCTGCGTCGGCGTGCCGGGCTTGGCGGAGTGGCACAGGTCGCAGTTCTCGATCGACCAGGCGATGTTGCCGTTGTGGCAGGCGCCGCAATACTGGCCGTCGATGATCTTCACCATGTTGATCTGGTTGCCGCCGGCCTGGAACTTGAAGCCCAGGTCGCTGTGGCAGACCTTGCAGCGGAAGCGCACGCGATGGAACCAGTGGGGAAACACGACGGGCCGCACGCCCGCCGCATCGGCGTAGTTGTTGATGACCACGTCGCCGTACTCGGCGTGTGCCGCGCCGGCGGCGGCCAACCCCATGCCCGCGGCGAGCGCCACCGCGAGCGTGCCCAGGAGGCGTCCGGCCCACGGGCGCCACCGATGTTGCGATGCCATCGTCCTGTCTCCCTCAATAGAGTCCGAAATCCCGGTTCACCCGGAAGAAGAGTTGACGGTCGGTCCTCCCGTCCGTCTGTGCAATCCGTGTGCCAAGGCGGAAATCGAGCCGCCCGATGGTGTATTCCAGCCGCGACTCGAAGAAGCGCGTGTACTGGTCGTGCGGCGCGTTGATGTCGCCCAGCAGCCGCGACTCGAGCTGCACGTCGTTGAACTGCGCCGTGGCCACGAAGCGCAGCGAGCGCACGCGGAAGAGCCGCCGGTGGTGGTAGGTGACGTTGCCCGAGCGCATCACGGAAGTGCGCTCGTTGTTGTCCTCGAGCCGGTTGCGCTGGCGCACCGCCTGCACGGTGAGGTTGGCGCTGAGCAGCGAGAAGACGCCGAGCTGCAGGTTGCCCGAGGTCTGCACGTTCGCGATCTGGAAGGAGCTGGGGTTCGCGCCCTCGGTGCGCGAATCGCCCACGGTGGCGCTGACGAGCGCGCTCGACGCGGGATTGGGCGTGACGTTCAGGCTCACGCCGGCCGAATGCTGCAGCGTATGCGATACGCCCACGTCCGACTGGCGGAACACGCTGCCCGTTTCGTTCATGTTGGCGCTCAGCTGCACCGCGTCGCTGATGCGGAAGCCGCGGCTCACCTGGTGCCCGAGCTGGCCCAGCAGCGTGCGCTGCGAGGTGCCCGCGGTACTGGTCTGGTTGCTGCCGTTCGCGGAGGTCGACCATGAATAGTCGAAGCCGCCGAAATGGTATGGCGCCGAGGTGTAATTCGCGCCGAGCACCTGCGTCGTGAGGAAGGCCGAGGATTCGTTCGACTGCACGCGCGCCAGGTTCATCGCGCCGAACACGTTGGCCCGCTCGGTGAGCGCATAGGTCACCGCCGCATTCGTCGACAGCGTGCGCACGGATACCGACTGGCCGCCGCTGTCGAACGCGGTATCCGCATAGCGCCCGCCGCCGGTCACGAAGAACGGGCTGTCCTCGGACGGCCGCCAGGTGCCGAAGGTGTTGAGCTGCAGGAAGCGGTCGCGGTTGCCGCTGTTCAGCGCGTCGATGAGGCTGAAGCTGGCGAGGCTGTCCAGCGTCGTCGTATCGTTCGGCCGCCAGTTGTCGTGCCCGGACAGGCGCATCGTGCGCGCACCGTCGTCCGTGGCCGAGCGGCGGTTCTCGGCGATGGCGCCGAGCACGTCGATCACGTGCGTGGGCAGCGTGCGGTTCATCGTGCCGTTCAGCGCCGTCACCGTGTCGCGCCCGAACGAGTCGGAGATGAGCGTGCTGCGCTCGAGGCTGCCGGTATAGATCTGGTCGCCCAGCGGCGTGCGGTAGGTCTGCCGCAGCGCGAGGAGTCGGCTCACGTAGTCGCTCGCCACGACGTCGCCGCTCGTGCGGCTGTCGGTGTTGTCGAACGTGGCGGTGAACGGAAAGCGGCTGCGCGGGAACACGGAGAGCATGCCGCCGCCCGTCACGGCGACGCCGCGCTGCGACGTCGAGGGCGCCACGTCGGGGTTGTCGCTGGTCACGCGCTCCTGCTGCGTGAGCAGGCCCAGGTTCGCCGTCACCTGCGCGATCCACGGCTCGCGGATGTACGTGGACGTCGCGAGGCGCGCGTATTCCATGCTCTGGCTGGTCTTGCCGAAGCTGTTGCTCGTGAGCCGCTCCTCGAACGTGAGGCTGCCCTGCCAGCGCAACGGCGGCATCGCCGGCCAGCGCCCGGGCGCATCGTGAAAGAGGAGCGACATGAGGCTCGCGCCCGCCGGCTTCGCCACGGCCGGCGCGCTCGCCGCTTCCGCGGGCGGCCCCTCGCCCTCGGACTGCGCCATGACGAACGCCACGGGGTCGGCCTCGGGGCCCGCGCTCGCGAAAGCATGACCGGCCGCAGGCACAAGCGACTCAGCCCGCAGGATGAGTGCGGGGCCGAGTGTGATGAGGACGCAGAGAAGTCGCGAGCAGGTCAGGGGGTGCGCGGGGTCTGGGCGCGCGCCCACGTGGTTTCCTTTTCCCTGCTGCCTTGTTGGTCGGCCGCCGCGGGCGCGGCGGCGGGGAAGCGCCCCGGCTCGCGCTCGATGATGGCCGCGGCGCGCAGGTCGGCGGCGAACTGCGTCCAGGCGCGATCCGAATGCTCGCGCCTGAGCAGGTCGCTCGCGCGGCTGCGCACATCCGCGAACTCGCGCACGCGCGGGGCGGCGCGGTCGGTGAGCTTGAACACCGCCACGCCCTCGAGCACGTCGAGCGCCGGCGTGATGTCGCCCGCCTTCATCGCGTCCACCTGCTCGTGCAACGCTTCGCTCAGCATTCCCTTGTGCAGGTAGCCGAGGTCGCCCCCCTTCGATGCCGAAGAGTCCGACGAATGGATCTTCGCGAGCTCCGCGAAGTCCGCGCCCTTCGCCAGGCGCTCGCGGATGGCGCGGCCCTCTTCGCGGGCCCTGTCGCGATCCGCCTTCGGCGCGGCCGGGTCCACCTTCAGCAGGATGACCGACACGCGCACGCGCTCGGGCTCGGTGAAAAGGGCCTTGTTGGCTTCGTAGAAGGCACGCGTCTCCTTCTCGTTGGGAGCCGGCACGTCGCGCACCTCGGCCTCGAGGCGCGCGAGCCGCTGCTGGTTCTCGAGCTCGCGCCGGATGTCCGGCAGCGCGCGCTCGCGCATCTCCTTCCAGTTCGGCGACTTGCCGTAGCGCGCCTCGTAGCCGTCGAGCACTCGCTGGATCGCTTCCTCGTCGATCGCCAGGTTGCGCTTGCGCGCTTCGGCGACCAGCAGGGCGCGATCGATGAGGCTGTCGGCCACTTCCACGCGCACGGCGTCGAGCTGGCCTTCGGGCGGCGTGCGGTGGTAGAACTTGTTGCGCATCGCGACGACCATCGCCCGGTCGAATTCCTCCACCGTGACGCGTTGGCCGTTCACGACCGCGATGTACGGTTTCGGGGCGGAAGCCGACGCTTCCGTGGCGGCCTCGGCGGCCACCGCGGACGCGAAAGCGCACGCGATGGCGACGAGCAGGGCGATGGGTCTCGGTGTCATGGCGTCACTTCACGTGGCAGGCGAGGCAGACCTTGCTCTCGTTGTTGGCGATGCGCAGGAACGTGGCGCCCGCCTTCGAGTTCGTGTCGGCCTGGTCGGCGTGCGGGTCGTGGCAGCTGCCGCATTCCACCGACGGACCGATGCCGGCGTTCGCGGGCTGCCCGGTCACGGCGGTGTTGAAGTCGCGCGTGTAGAGGATCATGTCCGTCTTCTCGCGCCCCGCGGTGCCCACGGAGGTGTCGACCCACCAGACCTGCTTGCCATTGATGTTGCGGGTGGTCGGCGCGACGAAATCCGGATCGACGCAGGCGCCGTTGATCTGGGTCGTGGTCTGGCCGCCGCCGCAGTACTGGATGCCGATCGGGTGGTCGTTCGAGAGGTCGGTTCCGAGCATCGCGAGCGTGTCGGTGGCGTTGATCAGCTTGCCGTCGCCGTCCACGCGCAGGCTGCCCGCCCAGCTCCAGTTCTGGCCGGCGGCGCCGCCGCCGTCCGCGGCATAGCCGCCCGAGCCCGGCGAGTTGATGACGTTGTCCATCGCCTGCGTGCCGTCATGGCACGAGAGGCACGCCAGCGAGATCGAGCCCACGTTGAGGATCTTGCCGTCGATCGTCGAGGAGCCGAGGTTCGCGTAGGTGGTGTAGCCCGTGCCGTCGGGCAGCTTCTTGTTCCACAACGGCGCGGGTGCGCTGTTGTCGGCCGCGTGCGGCGTGTGGCAGAAGACGCAGATCTCGTCCGTGCCGCCGGCGGCGAGGTGGTTTGCGCCGGTCCCCTTGGCGCCGAGGTTGTGCTTCGTGTTGGCGATCCCCGCTTGCGCCGGGATGGCGACGAGCAGGCACGCCGATGCGACCGCCGCGACCGACGCGCGCGTGGCGAGGCGGGCTGCGAGGGTGAATATCTTTTTCATTTTGCGCTCCTTGATTGGCTCGGGCTTTCGGCTCCGGAGGCCCGGAGCTCGATGTCCGTTCTGCAGCAACCGTGCCAGTGGCGAAAACGCTCCACGGCGCAACGGCCGTGGGGCAAACGATGATCGACATCAAACCTGCCGCGGGCGCGGAGGCTTCGCGAATCGCGCCTTCCCAAACGCAGGAAGGTCGTTTCCCGGAAACAGGAAAGGCGCTTCATTTCGCCTTCGCCGCTTTCGTGGGATTGCTGGAGGCGAGGAAGCCCTGGTTCTCCTTGAGCCGGTAGGGCCGATACACGTCCACCTTGCGGAACCACTGGTCCACCATGTAGACGCGGCCGTCCTCGTCCACGTAGATGCCCGAG
>DASTGG010000314.1:0-14168 GCA_035719385.1 Usitatibacter sp. | reverse complement strand
CTGCCCGATCAGCGTGCCGGTCACCTTGCCGTCCAGCGTGCCCATGTTGGTGATGCGGATGAACGTCTGGTCCGGGTTGGCCGGGTCGGTGACGTTCAGCGCGACGGTGCTGGCACCGTTACGCACGACGTCGCCCAGCGGAGCGGCCGCGGTGTCGGAGATGTTCACGTCGGCGTTGGCCGGCGTGACATCCAGCGACTGCTGCACCGTCTGCGCGGACAGCACGGTGGTGCCGTTCACGACATAGCACACGTCGAACGTGGCGGCCGACGTGCCGACCGTGACGGACGCCGACTGCTTGTTCGTCGCGACCGTGAAGGCTCCGGGTGCCGCGGGACCGGCGCAACCCGCCGTGCCAGCGGTAACGCCACCGACGGCCGAGAAGTCGCCCGACAGGTGGATCGCCGTGGCGGCGGTCGTGAGGTCCGCGAGGGTGATCGCAGCCCCGTTACGGTTGTTGACGGCGTTCACGCCATAAACGATGTTGCCGAGGTCGCCGACGACCGTATCGGGCGGCGTGCAGGTCGCGTTCGCGCAGAACTGCTTGAATCCGGACGCCACATCGGCCGTCGCGGTGCCGCGCGTGACGGTGTAGTTGAGGCCCGGGCCGAACTTGGCGAGCGCGGTCGGACCGGCGCTGGCCAGCGACGGCGTTCCGGCGACAGCCTGCGTGGCGGTCTCGAAGAGCTGGTAGCTGATCGTCACGGGCGAACCGTTGTTCGCGACGGCGAGGCCGCCGGTCGGATCGCCGATGATGACGGCCGCACCCTGCGTGTAGTTGGTGGCCGCGGTGAATTGATACACGACGGAGTTCGTGCCCGTCGTGCCGCCCTGGACCACGGTGCCGACGCTGGTCGTCGTTCCATCGGTCACGGCCATGCCGCCAGCCGAGCCCGCGAACGTGGCGTTGTTCAGCGTGACTTTGACAAAGCGGGTTTGGCCCGTGGAAACGCCGAAGCCGAGTTGGGTAGCGGCGGCCAGTTGGCCGGCGCCGTCACCGACGAGAGGATTAGTCGCGCTGTAAGTCAGTTCCGACGCGTAGGTGACCTGGCCCGTGTCGCCATTGATGTCCACGATCGCGAAGGCCGCGCTCGAGAACAGGGCAGCTACGGCAATCACGGAGCTTTTCAAAACGAATTTCTTCATTGCTTACTCCCTCATGAGATTGAAAATTTCGTACAGCTTTAATTGAATGAGCTGAATGGATCAGGGGCGGATATTTTCCACGGCCGAACGAGTCTAAGTGCCCCACCTGTGGGTGTCAACTAAATGGCCTGACTTGCCTCCTTTCGGATCGGGCACGAAAGACGTCGTGTAATTAGTTGTTTTGCAACCAAGAAGCCGGGTCGCACGAGGGCTGGGCTCTGGATCAGGGACTTTCTCGTACCGTGCAATGGTGTATCGGTCGTCAACAAAAACCCTTCGCATAAGGGTTCGCTGAACAGTAATCAGGAAAATTTATTTGTGCAAGTGCCGCAGCTACATTTGTTGCGTTTTTGACTACTCGCATGGGCCGATCAGCTGCATCCCGTTACATCTTTAACGGCTGACGTCCGGCGAGGCGGGAGTTCGTTGGCGCGCCCAGTCGCCGAGCTGGTTGCGGAAGGCATCGGTGACGGCCTGGGCGTCGTTGTCGTCCTCGATGATGTAGGGGGTTATGAGGACGATCAATTCGGTGCGGTCGCTCTTGTTGGTGTTGTTGCGGAAGGCCTGCCCGATGATGGGAATGTCCTTGAGGAAGGGGATGCCGGCGTTGCCGCGCGACTCGTTGCTGCTCATGAGGCCGCCCAGCATCACCGTCGAGCCGTTCTTGAGCGAGAGCCGCGTCTGCACCTTGCGCGAGCTGAACGTCGGCGAGTTCGACACGCCGGTCGTGGTCGCCACCGCGAAGCTCACCTCTTGCGCTACATCAAGGTCTACACGATCGCCGGAGTAGATCACCGGCTTCACGGTGAGGATCACGCCGGTATTGCGGTACTGGATCGTCTGGGGCACCGCGGTCGTCGTCGTCGACACCACGCCGGTGCTGACGGCCACCTGCTGGCTCGTGATGATGGGCACTTCCTGCCCCACCTGGATGTTGGCGCTCTCGCCGTTGCGCGCGAGCACGCGGGGGCTCGAGAGGATCGTCGCGCGGTTGGTGCTCGCCAGCGCGTTGATGATCGCCCGCACGTCGCCGGCATTGTCGAACAGCCGGAAGTTGAACCCCGCGGTGCCCAGCGTGAGGCCGCCGAGGGTTCCGTACTGGATGCTCCTTCCATTCGCGAGCCCGGCTTCCTTCACCAGCCATTCGATGCCCAGTTGCGAGTCGTCCGTCAGCGTGACCTCGGCGACCGTGACTTCGATCAAAGCCTCCTTGGCCGGCCGGTCGAGCACCTGCAGCAGGTTGCGGATGTCCCCGAAGTCCTCGGGAGCTCCGTGGAAGATGATCGTGTTCGTGGCGCGGTCCACGATCACGTTGCCGGCAACTGCGCGTGCCGCAGGCGAAACGCCGGCCGCGGCGTTGCGTGACAACGCGGACATCGCGGTACCCGCCGTCGGCGTGCCGGCGACGGCGGGCGGCGACGAAGCCGCTGGCCGCGGTGTGGTGGTGCTGGTGCCGCCCGGTCCGCCCGCGAGCACTTCCTGCAGCGTCCTGGAGAGCACCTCCGCATCGGTGTACTGGACGCGGTAGCTGAAGATGTTGCGCCCGGCGCCGCGCTCGTTCGGCGTGTCGAGGTCGCGCGCCCACTGCACCACGTGGTCGATGATCTTCTGGTCGCCGGCGAACACGAAGAGCGCGTTCGCGCCCGGCACCGGCAGCAGGGTGACGGCCGTTGTGGCGGCACCCTGCGGCACGCCGGCGTTGTAGCCCTCGGCCCGAAGCACATCGCCCAGGCGCCGCGCCAGTTCCTCGACGGGCCAGTACACCGGCGAGATCCGGATGCTGGCGCGTCCCTTCATGAGCGGCTGGTCGAGGACGCGCAGCGCTTCCAGCGCGGCCGCGACATCATCCGACTTGCCGGAGATGAGGATCGCGTTCTGCAGCGTGTCCTCCTTCACGTCGATGCGCTTCTCGAAGATCGCCTTGAGCCAGTTCACGGCCTCGATCTTCTGCACGGCGGTGAGGTCGACGAGCTGGAACACGGGACGCAGGCGTCCGGGCGTCGTCGGCAGCGCGCGGCCGAGGCGGATCTCCGGCGCAAAACCGAGATTCGCGGTGTCGGGGACGATGCGCACGAGGTCCCCGGCTTCGACGACGGCGACGCCGTAGCTGCGCAGCAGCGTGCGCGCCAATTCCGCCACCTCCGACGGCGTCTGCGGCCGTCCGGTGCGCAGCGTCACGAGGTCCTGGCGCGATGCGACGGCGGGGTCCACGTTCACGTTGCGCTTGAGGATGTTCGCGTACACGACCTGCACGAAGCTGGGCAGCGGCACCTGCTCGAAGCTGAGCGTGATGTCGGCTTTCTCGGGCGCGCCTGGCGGCTTCTGCGTGGGCGCGGGCTGCGCCGGCGCTTCCTGCACGGGCGGCGCGGGCGTGGGCACCACGCGCATCTCGCGCGCCTGCTGCTCGCTGCCCAGCGTCTGGATGTCCGTGCCCTGGCGCGCCTTCGCGGGCAGCTCGAGCGGCGGCGGGATGAGGGGCCGCTCGGCGGCGCATGCGGCGACGAGCAGGGCGAGGCAGGCGATGAGGGCGTGGCGTGGGCGCATCAGGTGAGCGGTACTCCGGGATAGATCGAAAGGCGGCGCTTGCGGCCGTCGGTCATCAGCGTCAGCGAATCCTCGTGGATGTCCACGATCGTGCTGCCGTCGGGCAGGCGATCGCCCTTCTTCAGTTGCTGCTCGCGCTGGCGCCCGAGCCGCAGCACGACCGAGCGCTCGTCGCCCCTCGCGATGATGCCGACGATCTTCCAGCTGTTGTCCTCCGGCAAGGCACCCGGCTGCGCGAGCTTACCCCATGGGCTCGTCCGGTTCAGCACCTCGACGGCCCGGGCGGCTTGCGGCGCCGTGATGCGCGGCAGCGTCCATTCGTCCGCGCGCGACGGCTGCGGCTGCGCCGGCGGCGGGACGGGCACGAGCTTCCACTCGGCCGCGACGGCGCCGGCGATCAGGCCGATGAAAACGAGCGCGCGAACGAGTCGCCCGCGCATGTCAACCGCCCTTGCCGGCAGCATCGCCGCCCGCGTTGCGCGTGAGCGTGCCCGGCTTCTGGAACCAGGCGACCAGCCCCATCTCGACGCGCCCTCCCGGCGTGCCACGGATGGTGAGCGATTCGACGACCACCGCCTTGTCGTTCGATGCGAGCCGCTGGAGGAATCGGTAGAGCGCGGCCGGCTCGAAGTCGAAGGCGACCCGCGCGGTGGTCTTCCACAAGTCGGGCGCGGCCGCAGGTTCCGTCGAAGCGGCGCCCGGCACGGCGCGCGTGCTGCTGTCTTCCTGCGCGGCGACGGCGACGACGGGCTTGCGCACGCCGGCCTGCTGCACCGTCTCGTTCAGCCAGTCCTGGAAGGCCGCCTGTGCGAGCCCGAGCGTGCCGGCATGCCACAGGCGCCCTTCGAGCTTCTGGCGCACGTCTTCGGCGCTGCGCCATCGCGCGGGCCAATCGCGCTCCGCTGCGACCTGCTCGAGCGCCGCGATCCTGCGCGATGCCTGCTCGGCCGCCGCACGTTCGGCGCGCGCGGCATCGCGCAGCACCAGGATGCCGTAGATCCAGAGGATCGCGACGATCGCCCACACGCCCCAACGCAGGCGATGGTTGGCGGCCAGGTCCGCGCGCAACTTCGCCATTCCGCGATCCACCGGTGCGGCGGCGCTCATTTGGGCGGCGCTCCCTTGGGCGGCTCCGGCGATGGGTTGGGCGGAAATTTGAAGGAAGACCATGCCGGCGGCAATCCCGGCGGCAGGGTGGAAGGTGCCGCTGGGGGCGGCACTGTCGTACTCGGCGCAGCGGGGCGAGGCGCACCGCCCGGTGCTACGACACCCGGAGCAACGGCACCCGGGGCAACCGCACCGGGCGCACGCGCCGGCGGTGCGATGATCGGCGCCGGCAGCGTGGACCGCGCGGGCACGTCCGGCAGTTGCAGCTCCGGCGCAACGCCCGGGCGCACGTCCATCGTGAGCGCGACGGTGCGCGAGTCGTTGCCGAGCGCGGCCTGCACGTTCTGGAAGACGCCGCTCGTCTCGAGCGACTTCACGTAGGCGCTGCTCTCGATCGGCGAAGGCGCGGCGAGCGTGACCTTGAGCTTGCCGTCGCGGAAATCCCAGCTTTGCATCGTCGTGCCGTTCTGCGGCAACTTCTCGGACACCGCCGCCATGAGGCTCAACGGGTCCGCGTACGTCGTGAGCGACTGCAGCGAGGCGACGCGCGAGGCCGTCTCGAGCGCACGCATGCGCGCCTCGCGCACCGGGGCGGCCTTCTGCTCGAGGTCCGCGAGTCGCGCCTCGCGCTCCACCTTCACCTGGTGCAGCTTCACGAGCGAAGTTCCGAACCACGTCGTGGCGAGCGCGAGCGCGGCGCCGATGAGGATGATCGCGAGCGATTCGCCGCGAGCCTGCGTGCGCGAGACGCGGTCGATGCTCTGGCTCGCGGCCCATGGGCGATCGAGCCACGGTGTCGTCCCGGGCTCGGGCACGGCAGCGGCCTGCCGCTCGGGCGGCACGCCGGCATCGCGCTGGAACGCGAGCCATTCGGCGGGCTGCGGCATGCGCGGCCACCAGCGGCTCGCCGCGAGATCGCCGCCCTGCCAGAGCTGGCCTTCGAACCCGTCGAGGCAGGAGCGCAGCGCGAGGCCGTCTTCGAGCGGCGGCTGCAGCACCGTCTCGGGCAGCACGCGCACGCGCCGCGGATTGATGCCGTGCCGCTCCATGGCCTCCGCGGTCTTGCGCTCATCCCACATCCACACGAGGGCATCGTCGCCCGACGTCGCGAAATAGCGGCCGGTCGCGGCATAGGGGCTCAGCTCGCGCACCTGCAGCGCGAGCGCCCTGGCGCGCTGCGCGCGCGGCACGGCCTTCAGGTCGAAGCGATGGAAGCGGTAGAGCGGACGCGAGAGCACCCACTCGACGCCCCCGAGCCCCGGCGGGGCGGCCTCCACCCTGGACGCGAATTGCCTAGAACGCCTCGGCTTCGGCAGCAGGCTGCGCAACGCGTGGAGGGAGTGAAGCGATGTCCTTTTCATTCTCGAGCGGAACGTCGATGGCGCCCCGGACGTAATAGTCGATGCGCCAGGGCGCGACGGCCGAGGTCGGCGTGAGCGAAACACTGAACTGTAGCATCCAGGGCAGCCCCCGGGCTTTCTGCGTGATCCTCACGTGCTCCGCGGGCGTCCACGCGATCGACTCCTGGTCGGCCGGCATGAAACCCGTGAGATCCGCGATCGGCTGCCACGACGTGAGGGGGGCGAGGTTGCGCTGCTGGATGAGCCTCGCGGCGATCTCCATGTTGCTCCCCGGCAGGCTCGCCAGCACCTCGGCGGGCGCGGTGTTCGGATTGAACACGCCGAGGCGCGCGGCCGACACGACCTGGAGGAAGCGCGGCGTCTTCCACAGGCCCGGCTGGTCGCGCCAGCCGATGATGTTGCGCAGCTCGTACGGCGTGGTGAGCCAGTCGTTCGGCGGCGGCGGCAGCCCCTGCTCCTCGTACTGCTTCGCCTCCGCGCCGTTCAGGCGCCGGAAATCGTCCACGTCGGTGTAATCGCGCAGCGTATCGATCAACGGATCGCGCCGGTCGGGCGGAACGCCGAATTGCCCCAGCAGCTGCGACATCATGCCGGAGTCGGGAAAGTTCACGTTGAGGAGGCCGCGCTCGTCCTGCAGCCGCACGCTGTCGTCGCCGGTGCCCTTGTAGGCGCGGTCGTCGAGCGCGATGGCCTGCCCCGGCGGCCCCAGGCCGTAGATGCTGACGTCCGTCGTCGCGAGCCGGAAGAGGACTTCGGAGCGCGTGCTCTCGGTCACGATCAGCGACTGCGCCATTTGCCGGTGCTGGCGCGTGAGGTCGCGCGAGCGCTGCACGCGCTCGGCGAAGAACGCCGCGCCGATCACGATGGCGGCCAGCAGCCAAACCGTCGTCGCGAGGACGAAGCCGCCCTGCGCGCCGCGAGGCGACCTGCGCTCAGGCTTCCACATCGTGCAGTCGCGCCGGCGGAGTCAGCGGTCCCTTGGGCACCACGATGAGCAGTGGCGCATCGGCGCTCCTGCGCAGCCGGATCTCGCTGGGAAGCTGCGGCCACTGGCCCAGGAAAGGCGGCCATGTGTCGTGCGCCTCGCCGTTCGCGTCGACGTACTCGAACGCGCCCGAATTGCCGGGCCACGAGAGGATCTCCGGCGCGTCGTCCCCGCTGCCGTACAGCAATTGCGTGCGCCCGTTCGCCGCGTCGAATTTCAGCCGCCACGCGAACGGCGCGAGCGTTCCCTCGGGAAGGTCGAGCGGCGCGATCGTGAGCCCGCCGCATTCGCGGCTCTCTCCGCGGAAAGCATGCGGGCCCTTGTCGCGGTCGGGCACCACCGCGTTCAGCGTCTGCCGGAACCACGCCGTCTGCATCGCGCCCTGCTGCGCATCGAACGCCTCGGTGCCGAAGCCGTCCTGCAGCCACAGCACGTGCTGCAGGCCGCCCATCAATACGGAGCTCACGAGGCTCGTGATCACGAGCACGACGAGCATCTCCAGCAGCGTGAAGCCGCGAGCGATCCGGCGTGCGCCGCGCCTCATCCTTCCTCCGAGATGGAGCGCACCTTGCGATAGCCGACCAGCTCGAGGGAGACGTCGAACCACGGCTGGCCCGCGCGCGTGAGCACCTTGATCCGCGTGTCGTAGAGCGCGAACTGGTAGAGGCTCGCGCGGCGGTCCACCACCGCGGTGATGGGCCTGGCTTCCCAGTCGATGCGATAGGCGCCGAGATCGGCCTCCCCGGTCGGCGTGAGCATCGGGTTCACCGAGCGCATGTGCTCGACGACGTTGATCGTGGCGTCCGACTGCGCGTTCACGTCGCGCACCGCGTCGAGCGACGCGACATTGGTGCTGATCCAGCCGAACACCGCCAGCGCCAGCATGGAGACGAGCACCATCGCCACGATCGCCTCGAGCAGCGTGAAGCCGCGCTCGCGCGCGCTCACGCCTGCGCTTCGAGCCGGCATAGCGGCGCCCTCAGGCGGAAGCTCTCGCGGCGGCCGTCGGGCGAGACGAGCGTGAGCCGGCCTCCGCTGCACTGCCCGCTGATGCCGTATTCGATCGGCCGCGGCGCCTCGACGCGCCAGCCCTTCGGCAGGTCGAGCGGCGGCTCGGCCGATTGCGCGGCCGCCGCGTCGCCGGCACCGGCGATGACCAGCCGCTCGCCGTGCGAAAACGCGCGATAGCCCAGCCCCTCGATCGATTCCATGATCGCCTGGCGCTGGCCGGAGTACTCGATGCCGCGCATCACGCCCTGCATGGCGGGGCTGACGACCGCGGCGATGAGGCCGGCGATCGCGAGCACCACGAGCATCTCGAGGAGCGTGAACCCGCCGCCTCGCCGCTTACTGGGGCGGAAGGATCCCGATATCGGCATCGTTGCCCTCGCCCCCGCGCTTGCCGTCGGCCCCGAGCGAATACAGCGCATACGGTTTCCCGTTCGCCCCCGGCACGCTGTACTGGTACGGGTTGCCCCATGGGTCCAGCGGGATCTCGTCGCCCATGTACGGGCCGCGCCACTTCGCGCGCGTCTTCTCGTCGGCGGGCGGCGTGTTGAGGATGGCGAGCCCCTCGGAGGTGGTGGGGAAGCGGTCGATGTGCAGGTGCATCATGTCGAGCCCGCCCTTGAGGCGCTCGATCTGCACCTTCGCCGTGTCCACCTTCGAGGAGTCGACCGTGCTGAAGAGGCGCGGGCCGACGAGGCTCGCGAGCAGGCCGATGATGACCAGCACCACCAGCATTTCGATGAGGGTGAACCCGCGCGGGATGGTTCGTTGCGACATGGTGAGTCCGTCAATGGGGAATGGTGGTCATGCTCGTGATGCCCAGCATCACGGAGGCCATGATGAGCCCGATCACGCCGCCGATGACCAGGATGGCGGCCGGCTCGAGCAGGATGAGGAAGCGCTTGAGGCGGTCGCGCGCGGCGCTTTCGTGCAGCGACGCGAGCGTGCGCAGCATCGTGGAGAGCTGCGCCGAGCGCTCGCCCACGCGCACGAGGTTGAGGCCGGTCACGTCGAGCAGGCGCACTCCCGCGAGCGCATCCGCGAGCTTCTTGCCGCCGCGCACGTCGCGCAGCGCCTGCTCGAGCTTGTGACGGATCGCCGGGATGCGCACGACCGCCTGGGACAGCTCCATCGCCCGGAGGATCGGCACGCGGTTCTCGAGCAGCGTGCCCAGCATCGCCGCCCAGCGCCCGATCTCGGTCTCCACGAGCCACTCGCCCAGCACGGGCAGGCGCGACACGGCCTGCAGCATGCGCGTGCGCCGCTCGGGACTGGCGAAGAGCGCCGCGATCCCGGCCCCGAGCGCCGCGGCCGCGAGGCCCACCCAGAGCAGGTTCTCCTTCACGAAGAGGCCGGCCGAGAGCACCCAGCGCGAGAGCTCCGGGACGTGCGCGCGGCTGGTCCTGAGGATGCTCGCGAACTTGGGCACGACCACGATGAAGATGAGGAGCGTCGCGGCGATGCCCGAGACGACGAGCACCGAAGGATAGATCAGCGCATTGCGGATCTCCCCGCGCACGCGCTGCTCGTACTCCATCTGGGCGGCGGCGCTGTCGAGCGCCTGCGCGAGCTTGCCGGTGTGCTCGCCGGCCGTCACGAGCTGGAAGAGGTAATCGGGCCAGCCGAGGTCGCCCGCGCGCAGCGCGTTGGAGAAGCTCTCGCCGCTGCGCAGCGCCGCGTTCGCCTTGAGGAACGCGGGGCCCACGCCCGTATCCACATGGCTCTCGCCGATGGAGGCGACCGCGTCCGCGAGCGAGACGCCCGCGTGCAGCAGCGTGGCGAGCTCCTTGACCACCAGCGCCTTGTCGCGCTCGCTCGCGCGCCGCGCCCTGCGCGCCGGTCCGGCCGCCGCGCCGCTCGCGATCTCGACCGGCGTGAGGTCCTGCGCGCGCAACAGGCGCGCGGCCTCGCGCTCGCCCTCGGCGCTCAGCTGGCCGGCGACGGTCTCTCCCTGTGCGTTGACCGCGACGTATCGGAATTCCAAGGCGTTACTCGCGCGCTTCGCCGGCGCCCGTCACGCGCAGGACTTCCTCGACGCTGGTGAGCCCGCGCGCCGCCTTGATGAGCCCGTCCTCGCGCAGGTTGCGGTAGCCGGCGCGACGCGCGAGGTCGATCATCTCGGTGGAGGTCGCGCGCCGCATGATCGCGTCCTGGATTTCGGACGTGACCTCGACCATCTCGTAGATGCCCATGCGGCCGCGGTAGCCGCTCTGGCGGCACTCCGGACAACCGGCGGGAACGCGCCACGCCGGCTCGCCCTGCAGCACCGAGGGGTATTTCGCGCGCAGCTCGCGTATCGCTTCGGCGACGGCGGCCGGCGGCTGCGCCGGGCGCGCGCACGCCTCGCACAAGCGCCGCACGAGCCGCTGCGCCTGCACCGCGCGCACGGCGGAGGCGACCAGGAACGGCTCGACCCCCATGTCCAGCAGGCGCGTGAATGCGCTCAACGCGTCGTTCGTGTGCAACGTGGAGAGCACGAGGTGGCCCGTGAGCGACGACTGCACCGCGATCTCCGCGGTCTCGAGGTCGCGGATCTCGCCGATCATGATGACGTCGGGGTCCTGGCGCAGGATCGCGCGCAGCGCGCGCGCGAAGTCGTAGCCGATCTCGCCATGCGCCTGCACTTGCGTGATGCCGCGAAGCTTGTACTCGACCGGGTCCTCCACCGTGACGATCTTCTTGGTGTGGTCGTTCGCCGCGTCCAGCGCCGCATAGAGCGTGGTGCTCTTGCCCGAGCCCGTGGGCCCGGTCACCAGGATGATCCCGTGCGGCTCGAGCGCCCAGCGCGCGAACTGCGCGAGGTGGTCCGCCTCCATCCCGAGCCACTCGAGGCTGAGGTAGGCGCGCTCCTTGGGCAACAGGCGCATCACGAGCGATTCGCCGTGCACGCCGGGAAGCGCCGAGACGCGCACGTCCATGTCGGCGCCGGCGGCGCGGATCGTGATGCGGCCGTCCTGCGGCAGGCGGCGCTCGGCGATGTCCATGCCGGAGATGAGCTTGATGCGCGTGGCCACCGCGTCGAAGCGGCTCGCCGGCTGCGTCATGCGCGTGTGCAGCACGCCGTCGATCCGGTAGCGCACCTCGAAGCTGGATTCCTCCGGCTCGATGTGCACGTCGGAAGCGTCCTCGTCGATCGCCTGCGCGAGGATGTTGCTCACCAGCTCGATGGTCGGCGCTTCCTCGGCGAGCTCGCGCAGGTGCGCGACCTCGTCGGCCTCGCCGCCGCGCGGGCCCACCTCGATCCACTTGAGCAGCCGGTCGAGGTCCTGCGTGCGCACGAAGTGCCACGAATGCGGGCGCTCGCCCAAGGCGACGGCGAGCGTTTCCTGCAGGTAGCTGCTGATCGGGTTGCGCGAGGCGCAACGGATGGCGCCGTCGGCCGCTTCCCACACCGCGAGCTGCTGGTCGTGGAACCACTCGGCGTCGAGGCCGCTCGCTTCCACCGCGACCGCGAGCGGCTCGCGCCGCGCGGGCAGCTCGTCGCCCGAAAGCAGCGTGAGGCCGGTCTGCTGCGCGAGCACGGGAAGGAGCGAATCCTCCGAGAGCGCGCCCATGCGCACGAGGATCGAGCCCAGCCGCCCCTTGAACTGGCGCTGGAACGCGAGCGCCTTCTCGAGGTCGCCCTCGGCGATGAGGCCGCGCTCGATGAGCATCTGCCCGATCGATGCGGGGACGCCGGTGCGCAGCTCTTCGATGGCGGCGGCCATGTCAATGCGCTCCCGGGGGCCCGACGCGCGGCGGCCACGCGAGGCTGAAATCCTCGGTCTCGAGCGTGAGGTTGGGCGAATACGCGGGGTCGTTCAACAGCAGCGCGCCCCAGCGCTCGCGCATGCGGCGCACCTCGTCGTCGAAGCGCTCGCGCTTCTCGGGGGTGGTCTCGTAGCCGCGCGAGGCCGATTCGTGGTGCACCAGCTCCGCGAACGGCGTCCACACGTTGCGATACCCTGCGGCGCGCACGCGCAGGCAGAAGTCGATGTCGTTGAAGGCGATGCGGAACGTCTCGTCGAGGCCGCCGACCTCCTCGTAGATGCTGCGACGCACGAGCAGGCACGCGGCCGTGACCGCGCTCATCGCCTGGTGCAGCACCGCGCGGCCGAAATAGCCGGGCTGGCCCTTGCGCAGGTGCTTGTGCGCATGGCTCGCGACCCCGCGCACGCCCAGGATCACGCCCGCGTGCTGCAGCGTCCTGTCGGGATACCAGAGCCTCGCGCCCACGGCGCCGACGCCGGGACGGGCGCCCATGCCGACCATCTCGTCCAGCCAGTCGCCGTCGAGGACCTCGATGTCGTTGTTCAGCAGGCACACGAATTCGGCGCCCGACTGGCGCACGGCGCGATTGTTCAGCGCCGAGAAGTTGAATTCGCTGTCGTCGCGAAGCACGCGCACCCGCGGCTCCGACTGCAACCGCGCGAGCAGCGTGGCCGTGGCTTCCTCGCGGCTGCCGTTGTCCACGATGAGGATCGAATAGCGCGGATAGGCCGTGCGCGACAGCACCGAGTCCACGCACATGGCGAGCAGGTCCGCCCGATCGCGCGTCGGGATGACGATGCAGACTTCGGGCGCCGGGTCCGGCACGCGGAAACGCACGCGGTTCATGCCGGGCGCTTCACGGGTGGACAGCACCTCGCCCGGGGTGCCGACGCGTTCGAGGTGCTCGGCGATGGCGCGCTGCGCGGCGGTGAGCGCATAGGGCTTCTCCTCGCCCGTGCCCGCCATGCTGCCCGGCGAGGCGCGCCAGTGGTAGAGCACACGCGGCACGTGGACGATGCGCGCCGGCTCCAGCCCCTCGATGAAGCGCAACGCCAGGTCGTAATCCTGCGAGCCCTCGAACCCCTCGCGGAAGCCGCCGATGTCGCGCAGGCGCTGCGCCCGATAGCAGCCGAAGTGCGACACCATGTTGTGCGCGAGCAGCAGCTCGTAGTTGAGCTCGCACTTGAAGTACGGGTCGTAGCGCCCGAGCGGCCCGATCTTGTCCTCGTCGGTGAAGACGAGGTCGCAATCGCGGTTGCCCACGATGGCCTCGGCCACGTAGTGCAGCGCGAGCGGATGCAACTCGTCGTCGTGGTCGATGAGGCCGATGTATTCGCCGGTGGCGAGCCCGAGCGCGGTGTTGCTCGCGGCCGAGATGTGCCCGTTGCGCTCGCGATAGGCGACCTTGATGCGCGAATCGCGTTTGCGATACGCCTCCAGCACTTCGCGCACGTGCGGCTCGGTGGAAGCATCGTCGGCGATGCACAGCTCCCAGCGCCCGTAGACCTGCGCCAGCACCGATTCGAGCGCCTGCACCAGGTCGTCGCGCCGCGGGTTGTACGCCGGCATCACGAGCGAGATGAGCGGCGGTTCCTTCCAGGTGCCGTGCATCTTCGCGAGCCGCGGATAGGTGTCGGCCTTCGGTTCGTACGCGTCGAGCCAGCGCGCGTACGAATGCTGGCTCGGCGTGGGCGCGAAATCGAGCACCGAGGCGCCGGTCGTGTTCGCCGTCTCCTCGAGGCGATAGCCGGCCACCGCCGCGGCGATGGGCACGCATCGCTCCAGCGCATGGGCGAGCGTGCCGTCGTCGGCGCCCGTTTCCTCCTCGAAATCCTCCTCGTCGACGGGCAGCCCCGCGAGCGGCAGCAGTGCCGCCACGCGCGCCCAGAAGATGGAGCCCGGCACGAAGTCGAAGCTCTTGCGGCCGAGGTCGCTGCCCAGCATGTCGGAGAGCAGGTGCACGCGCTGGGCGTTGCGCTCCCACCAGAACGTGGACGAGGCGACGTGGCCGCCCGGAGCGACGATGCCGAGCCGCGGCTCCCTGCGGAAGCGCTCGACGATCGACGCGGCGTCCGCCTTCGAGCCCAGGACCTTGTCGAGCATGTCGTGGCGCCAGGCATCGCCCGTGGCCACGAACGGCGGGCGCTTCGTGTGGATCTTGCACACGACATCGATGCCTTCGGCCGCCGCGAGCCGCAGCCAGTGCAGGAACGGCAGGAAATCGCGGCCGCGGTTGGGCACGCGGCGCACGAGCGCGCCGGGGAACT
>DASTGG010000313.1:0-5578 GCA_035719385.1 Usitatibacter sp. | reverse complement strand
AAGGGCTATGCACGTGCCGCCTCGGTTGGCGCTGCGGCAGCACTTCCCGTGGCCCGTTCGACGCCGCTCGCGTCCACGGCGAAGCTTTCGGCGTGGGTATTCATCGCGGGCGTGGCGCTCGTCGTGCTGTTCGGCTTCTTCCCGTCCCTGCGCACGCTGCCCGGCGCCAAGGCGCCGCTCGGCATGCCGGTCGTGATCGAGGTCGTCATGATGTCCGTGGCTGCCCTCATGCTGCTCGTCACGCGCGTGAAGGTGGACGATGTGCCCAAGACGGCGACGCTACGCGCCGGCGTGGTCGCGGTGATCGGCATCTTCGGGCTGGCATGGCTGGGCGACAGCTTCATCGCGGCGCACAAGGACGTGATCGTGAAGGCGATCGGCGACTGGGCGAAGGTGGCGCCATGGACGTTCGCGTTCGGGCTCTTCTTCGCGTCGGTCCTGCTGTACAGCCAGGCGGCCACGACGCGCGCGCTGATGCCGCTTGGCGTGGCGCTCGGCATCCCGCCGCAGTACCTGGTCGCGATGTTCCCGTCGGTCAATGGCTACTTCTTCATCCCGACGTACGGCTCGCTCATCGCGGCGATCAACTTCGACCGCTCGGGCACCACGCGCATCGGGAAGTACGTGCTGAACCATTCGTTCATGTTGCCGGGCCTGATCGCGACTTCGGTCGCGGTGATCGTGGGCCTGGCGCTTGCCCGCGTCGTCTTCTGACGGGCGAATGATGGAACGCGCATGCGGCGCCGTGGCCGGCTCGATGATCCAGGGTGCCGCTGCCGAAGCGGGTAGGAGCGCGGGGTCCCTCAGCGGCGCCGCTTGGATCGTCTCGGCGGCATGCGCGCTTGCATTGCTGCACTACGGCCGGCCCGTGCTCGAGCCGCTCGCTTTGGCCGGCATATTGACGCTCACGCTCGCGCCGCTCGTGCGGCGCATCCGGGTTCTCGGGCTCGGGCACGTTGCGGCGACCTTTGTCTCTGTCGGCTGCGTCGCGGCTTGCGTCCTTGCGCTCGCAGCCGTGCTCGCTTCGCAGGCGGCCGACGTCATGCAGGAGTTGCCGCAGTACCGGACCGCGTTCGCGGCAAAGATCGACGAGCTGAGCGCCCTCGTGGTGAGGCCACTCGAACGGTGGGACGCGGAGATCACGTCGTTGCTGCCGGAATCGCGCGAGGCGCGCGCGTCGCTTGCGGAGACGTCACAATCGGTCGCGCCGCCGATCGCGGTGGAGATCCGCCGGCCGCATGCCGACGCTGGCACCGCGCTCTCCAGGTTCTTCACAGCCGTCTGGGGACCTATTGGGGAAGCCGCCATCGTGTTCGTGTTGCTACTGTTCATGATGCTCGGCCGCGACTCGATTCGCGAGCGCCTCATCCGCCTTGCGGGAGAGCGGGAGGTCGCGCACACGATGCAGGCTTTGGCGGACACCGACGAAGGCGTCTCGCGCTTCTTCGCCTCGCTGGTCGTGGTGAATGCCGCCTTCGCCGCGGCGTGCTCGATCGTTCTCGCCATCCTGGGCGTGCCGCACGCCATTCTGTGGGGGACACTTGCCGGCATCATGCGGTTCGTGCCGTACGTCGGCGTTCCGGCCGCCATCGCGGCGGTGGCGGCGTTCGCCGCCGCGGTCGATGCAGGGTGGTCGCTCGCGCTTTGGAGCGCCGCATCGCTGGTCACACTGGAAGCCCTGCTCGCCAACGTGATCGAGCCCCACGTCTATGGCCATACGATCGGGATCGCGCCATTCGGAATCGTCGCTGCCGCGCTTTTCTGGGGAGCGCTGTGGGGACCGGTCGGCCTCATCGTCTCGACGCCCCTCACGCTCTGCCTCGTCGTCGCGGGCCGCCACGTGAGGGCGCTCGCGCCGATTGCGATCCTCTTCGGCGAGTCGCCCGGCACGACCCTCGGCCTGCGGCTCTACCAGCGTGCACTGGCGGGCGACGCGCAGGACGTGGTGGACGAGGCGCGAGACTATGTGCGCCGCCACGGCGTGGCGCGGTACTGCGACGACATGCTCCTTCCCGCCTTCGCCCTCGCCAGTACCGATGCGCGCGCTGGCCGCATCGACACACGGCAGGACACGGCGCTGCGCGTTCTCCTCGTGAACGTCGTGGAATCGATGCGCGGACGGCGCACGGCGCGCCCGCGGCCTTCGCTGGTGGAGGCGAACCTGGGCCGCCAGCTTCGCGCGCTGCGCGAAGCGCGGCTGACTCCCCGCGAGTCAAGGCCGGCCGAGTCGCGATCCGCCGTGCTGTGCGCGGGCCTCGAGGTCGAGCAGGATGAGGTGGTCGCGGAGCTGATGGCGCGGGCCGTGCGTGACGCGCATCTCGAAGCGCACAGCATCCCCCTGGGCGAACGCGTGCCGGATCTCGACCGGGGCAAGGACTTCGCCGTGGTGTTGCTTCCCTGCCCCTCGGCCGAACAGGTCGAAGTCTGGCGCAACCGGTGCAAGCGTCTGCGCGAACGGCTGCCACGGGCGGTTTTCGCACTGGTGCGCCCACCCGAGGGCGTGCATGCCGCGATGCCGCCTGACTCCGAGGTCCGCCGCGAGGTCGATCTGGTCCTGCAGTCCTTCTCGGAGGCGGTGGCCTTCGCCGCGACCGCCGGCGCCGCTGAGGAAGCGCGCGTCCCCGGATGAACGCCCATCGCGGCCACGTCGACCGAACGCGGACGCTTCGCTGACGACTCCCCTCGCGAGCGGGCGTAGCGTGACAGCATCATGACTCCAACCGCCCTCGCGCTCGACTGCCGCCTCGAAGAGGACGACGGGGTGTTGTACCTCGCCGGCACGTGGCGGCTGCACAACGTGCCTGCCATCCTCGCAGCGCTCGGGAAACTGGCGCTGCCCCGGGCACGTGACCTCGTCCTCGACGGCAGCCGGCTCGAGTCGATCGATACCGCGGCGGCCTTCGTGATCCTGGAGCACCTCGAACGCGTGGGTTGCGGTGCCGAGCGCGTTGTCGAGCGCGCATTCGACCCGAAGCAGCGGCGGCTGCTCGAGTTGGTCAGGCGTCATTTGCGGACGCGGCCCGTGCCGGCCAGCTCGCGGCGTGGAGTCGTGCAACAGGTCGGAGCCGCGACCATCGCGATCTGCGAGCAGCTCCGTCGCGATCTCGCCTTCACGGGCAGGGTGTGTCTCGAGCTGATGGCGCTGGCTCGCCGACCGTCCCTTTTCCGGCCGCGCGAAGCCGCCGCCCAGTTCGAGGCGGTCTGCATCGACGCGATTCCGATCGTGGTCCTGGTGAACGTGCTCATCGGCATCGTGGTGGCCTACGTGTTGGGTGTGGAAGCGCAACGCTACGGCGCGAGCCTTTTCGTCGCCGATGGCATTGCGCTGGCGGTATGCCGCGAGCTTTCCCCGATCCTGGGATCGGTCCTCGTCGCCGGCCGCTCCGGCGCCGCGTTCACCGCGGAGATCGGCACGATGAAGGTGGAGGAGGAAGTCGATGCCCTCTCGACGATGGGGCTCTCGCCCATCCAGGTGCTCGTCATTCCGCGCTTGCTGGCCCTCGCTCTCGCCATGCCCCTCCTGGTCCTCGTCGGCGACGCGGCGGGCGTGGCGGGCGGCATGCTGGTGGGCGCCTCGAAGCTGCATATCCCGCCCGGCGTCTTCGTCGACCGCGTCCACTCGGTGCTCGAGCTGCGGCACTTCTTCGTGGGCCTGGGAAAGGCACCCGTGTTCGCGTTGCTCGTCGCGATGATCGCCTGCCGCATGGGCCTGGAAGTGAAGGGCGATGCCCGCGGTGTCGGTCGCAACACCACGTCCACCGTCGTGCAGTGCATCGTCTGGGTGTTCGTACTGGACGCGGCGTTCGCAGTGATCTTACAGCGGCTGGGGATCTGAGATGGAAGCCGCCATTCGCGTTCGGGGAATCGTGACCCGCTTCGGCGCGCAGCTCGTCCATGACGGCGTCGGCTTCGAGGTACCGCGTGGCGAGGTGGTTGCGTTGATCGGGGGCAGCGGAAGCGGCAAGTCGGTGCTCCTGCGCGAGATCATCGGCCTCATCCGCCCAACCGCCGGAAGCATCGAGCTGCTGGGCACGAGCATGTGGGACTGCGTCGAACAGGAGCGCGACGCCCTGCGGCGGCGCTTCGGCATGCTGTTCCAGGATGGCGCGCTCTTCTCGTCGCTCACCGTCGCCGAGAACGTCGCCGTGCCGCTGCGCGAGCACACGACGCTCGAGGGCGCCACCATCTCGATGCTTGCGGGCGCGAAGATCGCGCTCGTGGGGCTTCCCGCGGAGGCGGCCGCGAAGAAACCTTCGCAATTGTCGGGGGGCATGCGCAAGCGCGCAGCGCTCGCTCGTGCCCTCGCGCTGGAGCCCGACATCCTGTTCCTCGACGAGCCCACCTCGGGACTCGATCCCGTCGGGGCCCGCGGCTTCCACAGGCTGCTGCGCGTGCTGGCGGACGCCTTGGGGCTCACGGTGCTGGTCGTGACTCACGACGTGGACTTGCTCACGTCGATTGCTGATCGCGCGGTTGTGCTCGGCGCGGGGAAGGTGATCGCCGATGGCCCGATATCGCAGGTGCGTGCCGTCGAGCATCCATGGCTGCGCGAGTACTTCTCCGGAGTTGCATGATGGAAGCCGAAGCCCGGTACACGCTCGTGGGCGCCGTGGTGTTGGCGCTGATCGCAATGCTGGCGGCCACGGTGGTTTGGTTGCGCAGCACGGGCCACGGGGCCTCCGTCGATCGATACAAGATCTACTTCGAGCACCAGTCGCTGCAGGGGCTGCAGCCGCGAGGAGACGTGACCATGCGCGGCGTGAAGATCGGCACGATCACGAGTTTCCGCTTTTCGCCCACGCGGTCTCACGCAGTCGAGGTCTTCATCGCGGTCGATCCCCATGCGCCGGTCCACACCGATACACGCGCCGTGGTCGACCGCAACATGCTTACGGGACTCGCGAGCCTCCAACTCGTCGCGGGTCGGGAGGATAGTCCGCGGCTGTCGGACGCGCCGGCGGGCGAGCCATATCCCGTCATTGCCGAAGGGGAGTCGGAGCAGGAGCACATCTCGCAGTCGCTCGACCAGCTCGTGCGCCGCGCCGATGAAGCTTTCCAGAACGTCAACACCACGCTGTCGCCCGCGAACCGAGCGGCTTTCGAGCAGGTGCTTCGCAATACGCGCGATGCGACGCGGCACGCCGACGCGACGCTCGCGAAAGCCGACGCAGCGCTCGACGCAATGGGACAGGCGAGCACGCAAATCCGGGACCTCGGCCGGTCTCTCGATGGAGACGCGCGACAGCTTACGGCGCGCTACGACCAGCTCGGCGCCGAGGCCACCATAGCGGTGGTCGAAGCGCGCGACGCTGTGCGACGCATGCGCGATGCGGTCGAGAGCGCGGCAAGAAGCGCCGACGGCGCTGTGGCCGACGGCAGCGAGGCGTTGCGCGACACGGGACGCGCCGTGCGCGACGCGGCGGATTCGGTCGGCGGCGCCGCGGGGCGGCTGCACGACCCACGACAGGCGTTGTTCGGACCCGTGCAAGGCGAGCTCGGCCCCGGGGAGGGCGCACGATGAAGCACCTGATCGGATTGCTGCTCGCGGTAACTCTCGCGGGATGCGCTGCCATGGAGG
>DASTGG010000312.1:0-3003 GCA_035719385.1 Usitatibacter sp. | reverse complement strand
TCGATCATCGCGCGCGGCACGCCGGGCTTCTCCGGGGCGGACCTCGCCAACCTCGTGAACGAGGCGGCCCTCTTCGCCGCGCGCGGCAGCAAGCGCCTGGTGGACATGGAGGACTTCGAGCGCGCCAAGGACAAGGTCATCATGGGCGCCGAGCGCAAGTCCATGGTCATGCCGGAAGAGGAGCGCAAGAACACGGCCTACCACGAGAGCGGCCATGCGATCGTCGCGCACCTGCTGCCCAAGACGGACCCGGTGCACAAGGTCACCATCATCCCGCGCGGCCGCGCGCTGGGCGTGACGATGCAGCTGCCGGTCGAGGACCGCTACAGCTACAACCGCGACTACCTGCTGAACAACATCGCGGTGCTCTTCGGCGGCCGGATCGCCGAAGAGCTGTTCATGAACCAGATGACCACCGGCGCCTCGAACGACTTCAAGCGCGCCACCGACATGGCGCGCCGCATGGTCACCGAGTGGGGCATGTCCGACAAGCTGGGCCCGATGGTGTACAGCGAGAACGAGGGCGAGGTCTTCCTCGGCCGCTCGGTCACGCAGCACCAGAACATCTCGGAAGAGACCATGAAGGCGGTGGACCAGGAAGTGCGCCGCATCATCGACGAGCAATACACGCTGGCGCGTCGCCTGCTCGAGGAGAACCGCGACAAGGTCGAGGCCATGACCAAGGCGCTGCTCGAGTGGGAGACGATCGACGACAAGCAGATCGACGACATCATGTCCGGCCGCCCGCCGCGCCCGCCGAAGCCCGTGGCCGCGACGACGCCGAAGCCGCCGCCCAGCGACGGCGGCAGCCGCGGCGCGGAGCCGACGACGACGCCGGTCGAAAACCCCTGAGCTTCACGTTTGACTGGAAAGGGCACGCAACCGCGTGCCCTTTTTGTTTGGCTGCGGCTTCAGTCTCGTTGCGCCCCAATATGGAAAGTTGAACGGTGTAAGCGAAGTGAACGGAGGCAAACCACGTTACCCTAATATTCCGTTCCTCCGCTCACACCGTTTACACCGTTCAACTTTCCATTTCAATCTCGGGGCGCAGCGAAACAAAGGGGGGCGCAGCGCGATGAAGTTCGATTTCAAGCCCGGCAGCCGGCCGCTCATCCTCGGCATCGTGAACGTGACGCCGAACTCCTTCTCGGACGCGGGGCAGTTCTTCGACACCTCGCGCGCGATCGACCATGCCTTCGCGCTGCGCGAGGAGGGCGCGGACTTCGTGGACGTGGGCGGCGAGTCCACGCGCCCGGGCGCCGAGCCGGTGCCGGTGAACGAGGAGCTGGACCGCGTGATGCCGATCGTGGAAGCGCTGGTGCGCGAGCGCGTGCCGGTGTCGGTCGACACGCTCAAGCCCGAGGTGATGGCCGCGGCGGTGGAGGCGGGCGCTTCCATCATCAACGACGTGAACGCGTTCCGCGCGCCGGGCGCGGTCGAGGCGGTAGCCGACGCGGACGTGGGGCTCATCGTGATGCACATGCAGGGCACGCCCGCCACGATGCAGGTGGCGCCGCGCTACGACGACGTGGTCGCCGAGGTGGGAGCGTTCCTGCGCGAGCGGGTGAAGGTGCTGGAGGACGCCGGCGTCTCCGGCGAGCGCATCATCCTCGATCCGGGGTTCGGCTTCGGCAAGAACCTCGAGCACAACAGGGCGCTGTTTCGCGGCCTGCCCGCGCTCGCCTCGCTCGGGTACCCGATCCTCGCCGGCCTCTCGCGCAAGCGCATGATCGGCGATATCACCGGGCGCCCGGTGGAGGAACGCACCATCGGGAGCGTTGTCGCAGCAGTGCTCGCCGTGCAGAATGGGGCTCGCCTGCTGCGAGTGCACGACGTGCGGGAAACCGTCGACGCCATCAGCACGTGGCTGGCGCTCAAGCCCTGAGAGGAAAGACATGAGCAGGAAATATTTCGGTACCGATGGCGTGCGCGGCCGCGTGGGCCAGCACCCGATCACGCCGGACTTCGTGCTGAAGCTCGGCTATTGCGCGGGCAAGGTGCTCTCGCGCGCCGACGTGGCGCCGCCGCACCGCCAGCGCCCCGCGGTGCTCATCGGCAAGGACACGCGCATCTCCGGCTACATGCTCGAGTCGGCGCTCGAATCGGGGCTTTCCGCCGCCGGCGTCGATACCTATCTCGTGGGCCCGATGCCCACCCCCGCCGTGGCGTTCCTCACGAAGGCGCTGCGCCTTTCCGCGGGCGTGATGATCTCCGCCTCGCACAACCCGTTCGAGGACAACGGCATCAAGTTCTTCTCCGCCGACGGCATGAAGCTCCCCGACGCCGTCGAGAGCGAGATCGAGTCGCTGCTGGAGCAGCCGATGCAGCTGCCCGCCAGCTCCGCGCAGCTGGGCAAGGCCGAGCGCGTGCACGACGCCGAGGGCCGCTACCTCGAGTTCTGCAAGGGCACCTTCCCCAAGCACCACACGCTGCGCGGCATGAAGCTCGTGGTGGACTGCGCCCACGGCGCCAACTACCGCGTGGGCCTGCGCGTGTTCCAGGAGCTGGGCGCGGAGGTGGTGGCGGTCGGCAGCCAGCCCAACGGCATCAACATCAACGACGCCTGCGGCGCCACCGCGCCCCAGGCGATGGCCCGCGCCGTGGTGGAGCACCACGCCGACTACGGGATCGCCTTCGATGGCGATGGCGATCGGCTGGCGATGGCGGACCGCGACGGGCGCCTCTTCGACGGCGACCAGCTCCTCTACGCCATCGTGAAGGACCGCCATGCCTCGGGGCGCCTGCGCGGCGGGGTCGCGGGCACGCTCATGACCAACTTCGCGCTCGAGCGGCGCCTCGCCGCGATGGGCGTGCCGTTCGTCCGCGCGAAGGTGGGCGACCGCTACGTCCTCGAGTGCCTGGTCGAGCGGGGCTGGGAATGCGGGGGCGAGAATTCCGGCCACATCATCTGCCTCGACTGCCATTCCACGGGCGACGGGATCATCTCGGCGCTGCAGGTCCTCGCCGCGGTCACGGGCGCCGGGCGCTCGCTGGGCGAGTTCA
>DASTGG010000311.1:0-38984 GCA_035719385.1 Usitatibacter sp. | reverse complement strand
GACGTCGCGCCCCTTGAGGACTTCTTCCGCGACGGGCACGGTCCCGGTGTGGGCGAACTCCCAATCGCCGCGCGCGAGCCCGGCCGCGGCCTCCGGTCCGCCGACCGCGATCGCGGGCAGTGTCAAGTCGATGCCACGCTTCCTGAAGATGCCGGCTTCGGCGCCGAGCCATGCGGTGCTCTGCCAGATCGCCCGCACGCCCGTCGCGACCCGGACGGGCCGTGGAGTGCTCGCGCCGGCTTGCGCCCCGGGCAACGCAGGCACGGGAGCGTCAGTTCACTCGCATGCCGGTCACCTCGACCAGGCGCTTCATCTTCGCGGACTCGCTTCTCATGAAGGCGGCGAACTCCTCGGGAGTTCCCTGCGCCGCTTCGGAGCCCTGCGCGAGCAAGGTAGCCTGCATCTCGGGAGTTCGCAGGATCTCGCCGACGTCGCGATTCAGCCTGGCCACGATCGCCGGCGGCGTCCCGGCCGGAGCGAGCAAGCCGATCCAGAACTCGAGCTCGAAGCCGGGAAATCCCGCCTCGGCGGCCGTCGGGACATCGGGCGCGCCGGGGAAACGCTTGCGCCCGCTCACGGCGTACGCCTTGAGCCTTCCGGCCCTGACCTGGGGCAGCACGCCGGGAACGAGCGCGAATCCCACCGGCACTTCGCCGCTCAGGATGGCGCGACTGGACGCACCGCCCCCCTTGTAATGGATCGCCTGCGCATCGATGCCCGTTGCGTGCTTCAGCAGCTCCATGGCGATGTGGTTGTTGGTGCCGGGACCGGCGGTGGCGAACTGCACTCCCAGGGGCTGCGCTTTCGCGTAAACGAGGAATTCGGACAGCGTGTCGGCCGGAACCGAAGGGTGCGCCACCAGCATGGTCGGCGCGAGGGCGACGAGCGTGATCGGCAGGAGGTCCTTGAAGGCATCGTACGAAACGCTTTTGTACAAAAAGGGCGCCACCGCGAGGGCCGAGCGATCCGACATCACCAACGTATAGCCGTCGGGTGCCGCTCTCGCCACCATCCCCGTGCCGAGCGTCAAGGCGGCGGCGGGCTGGTTGTCCACGACGACAGGCTGGCCCCAGCGCTCGGTCAGTCGCAGGGCGAGCTGCCGGGTCACGATGTCGTGGAAGGTGCCGACGCCGCCGGTGATGATGCGTACCGCGTGGGTCGGATATTCCTGGGCCGAGGCCGGATCGGCCACGAACAGGGTCGCCACGATCGACCAGGCTACCGAAGCCACTTTCCATCCGCGCATGGCGTCTCTCCTGTGATGACATCCCGAGTTGCGAGAGCCCATGTTGGAGGCCCGCGACGATCGACGCAATTGCGCGAAACTTGCATAGCGATCAATATGGTTGATGGACATGGACTTGCGCGACATCGAGTACTTCGCGGTCATCGCGCAGCACGGGCATCTCGGGCGCGCGGCGGAAGACCTGGGATTGGGCCAGCCCGCCTTGAGCATGAGCCTGCGCCGCCTCGAAAGATCGGCGCAGGCGAAGCTCGTGAAGAGGACGCCCAAGGGCGTGGAGCTCACGGCCGTGGGCGCCGCTCTCCTGTCGCACGTGAGCAAGCTGCGGCTTGCCCGCGACGATCTGGCTCGCGAGGTGGCGGATCTTGCCCAGGGCCGCGCGGGCCACCTTCGCATCGGCGCGAGCCCATCGAACGCCGAGGTGTTCCTCCCGGAAGCGTGCAGCGCGCTTTTGATGGAAGCGCCCAAGGTCACCTTGAATGTCGCCGTCCTGGACAACGATGCGCTGCTGCCGGCGCTGGGCAAGGGCGACCTCGACCTCGCGGTGACGCACGCACAGCAGGGCCCTCAGCCGGACCTGACGCAGGAGGTGTTCCGGGAAGACGAGTTCGTCGTGTACTGCGCTTCGCACCATCGGCTGGCCAGGCGCAAATCGGTGACGCTGGACGATCTCGCGCAGGAGCGATGGGCGATCTCGGCGGCGGGCGCGGCGCGGGACGGCCCGGTGGCGCCTTTCAGGTCATTGCTGTCACTGCGCCGCATGTTCGAGGCGCGCGGCCTGCCGGCACCGCGGATCACGCTGGTCTCGGACCTGGTGATGTTCAAGCTTCGCGCCGTGGCCGGGTCCGACCTGGTCGGCGTCACGGTGAAGGCGAACGTTCACGCAGCCGCTGCCCAACTGCGCCTCAGGATACTTCCCGTGAAGGGCCTCGACTGGCTTCGGCCGGTCGCCGTCGCTTATCGAAAGGATGCCTATCTGTCTCCGGCTGCGCGGCGCTTCATCGAGATCCTCAAGACGACTCGGGCTTGAGGGCACTCAACGAATTGCCGGGCTCGCCGGCTTGGACCTGCGCGTCCTTCTCTTCGCGCCGTGACCTTTGCCGGCTTTGGCCGACGCTCGTGTGGTGCGCGCAAACCGTTTAGCCGCGGCCGCCTTCGAAGGCGATTTGGGCAGAAAGCCCAGCTCCAGGTCGAGAGCCCGGGCAACCTTCCACACCGTGGCGAAACTGGGATTGCCCTCCGGGGAAAGCGCTTTATAGATACCCTCGCGCGTAAGGCCGGTATCTCGAGCGATCTTGCTCACATTCCGCGCACGAACGATGTCGCCGATGGCGGCAGCCACCACCTGCGGATCTCCCTCTTCGCTGGCCGCGACGAGATATGCGGCGATGTCTTCCCGGGTCTCGAGGTAATCCGCCGCGTCGAAACTGCCGAACGTTTCCTTCTTCATGTCTCGCTCCATTGATCTGCGATCGATTCTGGCCAGTGAAAATATCCGGGACAACGGGTGTCAACCGTAGTTGACATGCCGATACTTTGTCAACTCCAGTTCACATCGTGCGATCCTCGGCAGCGCTCCGCAGTGATGACGGAATATGATGGCGCCTTTGCCCCCGGAGCCATCCTTCGATGAAGACGTTCCAGCATTCCTGGGCTGGCAGCACTGCCGTGGCGCTCGCGGCGATGTTGGTGTACGCGCTGGCGGGGTGTGCCATTCCCGCGGCGCACGAGACATCGGCCTCCAGTGAGAGTTATCGCGCCTTGCTTGCGGATGCTGTGCGCACCGACCGCGACCGGCGCATGGACGAGTCGCGCCATCCGGTGGAGCTGCTGCAGTTCACGCAAGTGCGCCCGGGCATGCACGTGCTCGATGTCTCCGCGGGCGCGGGCTACACCTCGCAGCTTCTTGCGCTAGCGGTCGGGCCCTTCGGGAAGGTCTGGGCGCAGACGCCGAAACCGGGCGCGGCGCTGATCGAGCGCATGGCCGCGCATCCGCAAGCGAACCTGGTGGTGGTGACGCGCCCGTTCGACGATCCCGTGCCGCCGGACGCGCCGCCGCTCGACCTGGTGACGCTCGTCCTCAACTACCACGACATCAGCTACCTGCCGGTCGACCGCGATGCCATGAACCGCAGGATCTTCGCGGCGCTGAAGCCGGGCGGGCACTACGTGATCGTCGATCACTCGGCGTTGCCGGGTACGGGCATCACCGCCGGCAAGACGCTGCACCGCATCGACGAAGCGTTCGTCATCGAGGAAGTGAAGCGCGCGGGATTCATGCTGGACGCGGAGGGTGCGTTCATGCGAAACGCCGCTGACACCCGGGCGGGCTCGTCGAACCAGGCGCCGCCTTCCGACAAGTTCGTGCTGCGGTTCGTGAAGCGCTGAAACCTGCGCGAGGCGCGGCAGGCGGTCAGGGGCTGGCGCCGGACGAAGAAGCAGACTCCGTCATGTCGATTGCCATGTACCGGGTTGCGACCGGATAGCAGATACCCCGCTTGCCGTCGCAGCCCTGGAACTGCACACGCAGGCCCACCGAGCGAATGGATTCCGTCGATGAAAGGGGCAGGACGACCGTAGCTTCTCCCCGGTAGATCGCGGCGGTCCCGAAAAATGGATCCTGATGGACTTCCGCCAGTGGAAACCGGGGCGCTCCCAGGCGGATCCCGGTCCCGTCCGCCGAGAACCGGATCTTGTCGCGATAAAGATAGCAGCCGTCGGCAATGCGCCAGCGCGCCTCGAGAGTGGTCCGGTTGATGGCGCGCACCGAGAGCTGGAACGCCTGCTCGGGCTCGAGAGGCTCGTCCGTGCCGGCTGCCGCGCAGCAGAGCGACAGCCACATCGTGGCGACCCAAATGACCTTCATGGGCGCAGGTGAAAGGTGCTCATCCCGGCCTCATTGCACGGCCTCCCGCGCAATGGCATCGAGCAATTCGCCTATCGCCCGCAGCGCCTGCACGGAGCGGGCGGATCCGGCCGGCCGCGGCTTGCGGTATGCGACGTACGCCTTCCCCGGTTCGTCGTTCGGCGAATACACGCTGATCGTGTAGGGGCAGAAGACGATGTTCCGCGGATCGGCCTCCATCGCGTCTCGGGAGATGCGCGCGCTGCAGAACTCGTACACCTCCGCCTTCCGATAAACCACCGCATCGCGGCCGAGGTCCTTGCCGGTGCGTTCCAGCATGTCGCCCACGTGCGCCGTGCTCGTGACGACGAGACCCTGGTTCTCGATCGCCATCGTCAGCCGATCGCGGGTGTCTTCGAAGTCGCCCTTCGCCGGCACGACGACTATGTCGGGCGAGGACGATACCGGTGAAGATGCCGTCCGCAGTTTCGCGCCTTCCACCAGGTCGCGCAGGACGACACGCATCTTTTCCGGAGGCGAATAGCCGGTGAGCCGCAGGTCGATGCCGCCGTTCTCATCGAGGAACAGCAGCGTGGGCGTGAAGCGGATTCCAAGGAGGCTTGCCAGATCCTTTTCACGACGCACCTGCCCATCGAGCCAGGTCACGTCGAGGGCTCCGTGTATGTCGATGGCAACGGCATCGAAATGGGCGTTCGCAAGCGAGACGACCTCCGGATCGCGGAAGCTCACCTCCATCAACTGCCGGCAATAGGAACAGCCTTCCTGCCAGAAGAAGAGCATGACGTGCCGATGGAGGCGGCTCGCCTCCCTCACGTCCTCGCGGATGTCGAGGAAGGACGACTTGAACCAGCCGGGGATCTCCACGTCGCCCGCGGCCGGGCGCAGCGGTGCTTCCGGTTTTTCCTCTCCGTGCGCGTACGCCGGGAGGGCGAGCAGGGTCGTGAGCATCGCCCGGACCAGCAGATGCGCAACCATGCGGTTCTTCATCCGGCCTCAGCGCGTGGGATCGAACGTCATCTCGAACTCGTAGGCGCCGTCGCGCAGCTCCGCGGCCGGCGGCGGCGGCAGGGGCGACGCGGCGCGGACCGCCTTCACGACGGAGCGGTCGAATTCGCCCGAGCCGCTGCTTCGCGTGATCTCGACCTCCTCGACCGTCCCGTCGGCGAGCACCGTCACGAGCAGGTCGCAGGAAAGGCCCTGGGAAAGGCCCGACGTGGGGCCACTCCAATGCTGGAGGACTTTGCGCCCCGTCGCCTGCCTGAATTTCTCGTCGGCCGCGCTCGCGGGCTTTCGAACCGCGGCAGCCTTCACGGACGGATCCTTCTTCGGCGGCTCGGAGGGCTCCGCTGCGAGCCGCGCCGTGAGCGCCGCCGGCGCGAACGCCTGGAGTCGTTCGACGCGAGCCGAAAGCGCGATGACGAGCAATGCCACGGCCGCGTGCAGCAGTCCCGCGCAAAGAAGCGCTCTTCCATAGCCGAGCGGTCCGAAGCCGAGGAACGCCGTCTCATCCATCGCCTTGCGACCCCGGCCTCCGCATCATCAGGCCCACGTCGGCCGCCCCCGCCGCCTTGAGCAGGCTCATCACCGAGATCACCGTCCCGAAGCTCGTCTTCTCGTCGGCCTTCACGATGACCGGCGTCCGTGGATGCTCGTCGAGCACGCCCTTCACCCGCCGCTTGAGGAATTCCCCGTCGATCGCCTGCGTCGGGTCGCGGTAAGTGTTGAGGTAATAGCTCCCGTTCGCATCGACGCTCACGACCACCGGCAGGAGACTGTCGCGCAGCGCCTCCCCTCCCGCCTTCGGCAGCTTCACCTCCACGCCGGAGCGCAGGACCGGCACCGTCACCATGAAGATCACGAGGAGCACGAGGAGCACATCGACGTACGGCACCACGTTGATCTCCGAAACGCGGCGAGCACGGGACTCGCGCAGGTTCCTCGGCCGGGCGTGCGGGGCGCGGGCGAGCGAAGGCACGCTAGGCGTTCCCCGTGCCTGCGCGCAACTGCAGCCCCAGCTCCTCGATGACCGCGAAGTAGTCGTCGGCGAGGCCGTCGATGTCGCTCGCGAAGCGGTTGTGGGCGAAGAGCGCCGGAATGGCCGCGAAGAGTCCCGCGGCGGTAGCGACGAGCGCCTCGGCGATGCCGGGCGCCACCGATGCGAGGCTCATCTCGTGGACGTCGCCCAAGGCACCCATCGCACCTATGATTCCCCACACGGTGCCGAAGAGCCCGATGTAGGGGCTCAGGGATCCGACGGTCGCGAGGAAGGAGAGATTGGAATCGAGGCGGCGGATCTCTCTCCAGACGCCCGATTCGCAGGCCTCGCGAAGGTCCTGCACCGCTCCACGGTCCTCGGGAGGACTGCCGCGCCGCACCTGATGCAGGCGATCGAAGCCCGCCGACAACGCGCGTCGGAAGGTGCCGCCGGACTTCCCGCCGTGAGGCAGCACGACGTCGAGGCCCGTGTCCGCACGCAGGCGCGGCTGCAGCTCGCGCAGCTCCCGTCGCGCGGCGTTGAGCGCCGCCCACTTCTGCAGGATCACGGTCCACGACGCGAGCGATAGCGCAAGCAGACACAAGAGCACGAGCTGCACCACCACGCTGTGGTGGAACGCGAGGCTGATGACGGCGATGTTCGAGCTCATGGCGTTGCGGTGGCGCGGCGCAGCCGCCGCTCGAGAATGGCGCTGTACAGGACGGGAACGACGAGGAGCACCAGCACGGCCGACGACACCATTCCGCCGATCATCGGCGCGGCGATGCGCTTCGCGACATCGGCGCCGACCCCGTGCGTGAGCAGGATCGGCAGCAGGCTCAGGATCACGGCAAGCACGGTCATCGTCTTCGGCCGCAGGCGGGTCACCGCTCCCTCGTAGACGGCGTCGAAGAGCGGCCGTCCCGCGGCGAGCCTGCCCTCGCGACGGGCCTTGTCGCAGGCGATGTCGAGGTAGACGAGCATCACGACGGTCGTCTGCGCGCAGATTCCGGCGAGCGCGATCATGCCGACGATCGAGGCGATGCTCACGTCGTACCCGAGCAGCGCCATGAGCCAGAACGCCCCCACGAGCGAGAACGGCACCGAGAGCAGCACGAGCGCCGCATTCACGGCCGATCCATACAGAAGGTAGTAGAGAACGGCGATGGTCACGGCGACGACCGGCACCACGTACGCGAGGCTCGCATGGGTCCGCTCGATGCCCTCGTATTGGCCGCTCCACTGGTAATACACGCCCGACGGCAGCTTTACGGCGCGGCGGATCTCGCGATCGGCCGTGCGCGCGTATCCCCCGATGTCGCTGCCGGCGGGATCGACGTAGACGTAGTCGACCGGCATGCCGTTCTCCGTCTTGATCTCCGTGGGCGTGCGCGCAATGCGGCCGGTCGCGACATAGTCGAGCGGGATGTAGCCCGCGTTCGGCGAGTAGACCAGTGCGTACTTGAGCATGTCCTGCGGCGTGCTGCGCGCGTCCGCCTGGTAGCGCACGGTGATGGGGTAGCGCTCCAGGCCTTCGACGGTCGTCCCGACACGATCGCCGCCGATTCCGTAGCGGATCGTCCTCTGCACGTCCTCCACGGCGAGGTCGTAGCGCTTCAGCAGCTCGCGGTCGATCGTGAGGTCGAAATAGCGGCCGAGCGTCGCCTTGTCCGCGAACACGTTCCGCGTGCCCGGAAGGCCGGCGAGAACGGCGCGGATCTGCTCGGCGACTCGGTCCACCGTGCGGTAGTCCGGCCCATAGACCTTGATCCCGAGCGGCGTGCGGATGCCGGTGCTCAACATGTCGATCCTGCCGCGGATCGGCATCGTCCATGCGTTCGTGAGACCGGGCACCTTCACCAGCTCGTCCATTTCATGGACGAGGCCCGTCTCGGTGAGGCCCGCCCGCCATTGCGAGCGTGGCTTGAGCTGGATGACGGTCTCGATCATGGACAGCGGCGCCGGGTCCGTGGCCGTATCGGCGCGGCCGACCTTGCCGAAGACCGTCTGCACTTCCGGGATGCCCTTCAGCAACCGGTTCTGGCGCTGCACGACCTGCTCCATTTCGGTGATCGACACCGCCGGGAGCGTCGTCGGCATGTACATGACGTCGCCTTCGTAGACCGGCGGCATGAACTCCGATCCCAGGCGCAGGTAGGCGAGGCCGGCGCTCGCGCCCACCGCCAGCGTGACGACGGCGACGATGCGGCGATGGTTCATGCACGCGACGAAGCACCGCCGGTAGATCCGCATCAGCCCGCGGTTGATGGGCGAGGCATCCTCCGCCTTCACGCGCCGCCCGAGCACCGTCGTCATGAGGATGGGCACCAGCAGCGCGACCAGCACCATCTCGCAGAGCACGGCGAAGGACTTCGAGAGCACGAGGGGGCGGAAGAGGCGGCCCTCCTCGCCCGAGAGCAGCAGCACCGGCAGGAACCCGAGGATGACGATCGCCATCGACACGAGGATCGGCGCGGCGACCTCCCGCAGGCTCGCGACCACGATGCGCGTCCTGGCGGCGCCCGTGTCGACACTCCCCGGCGGCGCCCGCTCGAGATGCTTGTGCGCGTTCTCCACCACGACGATGACCGCATCGACCATCGTGCCCACGGCGATCGCCATGCCGCTCAGCGCCATGATGTCGATCGCCACGCCGAACGCTTTCAGCATGAAGACGGCCCCCAGGAGCGCGATGGGAAGCGGCAGGAGCACGACGAGGGCGCCACGCACATCCATGAGGAAGAGGATCACGACGAGCACCACGACGACGAGCTCCTCGCCGAGGGCCGAGCGCACCGCCTCGAGGCTGCCGTCGATGAACTTCGCGCGGTCGTACACCGGCACCAGGCGCACGTCCTCGGGGAGCGAGTGGCGCAGCTCGTCGAGCTTCGCCTTCACGTCGCGCACCACGCTCGCCACGTCGGCGCCGATCCGCGCGACCACGATGCCTCCCACCGTCTGCCCTCGCCCGTCGAGGTCCACCGCGCCCCGGCGCTCCTGCATGCCCGTGACGATCCGGCCCACGTCCCCGATCGTGACGGGCACGCCGGATTCGTCGGCCTTCAGCACGATGTTCGCGAGGTCGGCCGGCGAGCGGATGTAGCCCAGCCCGCGGATCAGGTACTCCGAGCCGGCAGCCTCGATCCATCGCCCGCTCTGCTGCACGTTGCTCGCCTCGACCTTGCGCAGCACGCGGTCGAGCGGGATCCCGTACGCGCGCAGGCGGTCGGGGTCGAGGGAGACCTGGTACTCCTTCACCGCGCCGCCGACGGAGGCCACTTCCGCGACTCCCGCAACGGACTGCAGCCCATAGCGCAGGTACCAGTCCTGCAGGGTGCGCAGCTCGGTGAGCGTCCGGCGCTCCGAGGTGAGCGCGTATTCGTACACCCAGCCGACCCCCGTCGCGTCCGGGCCGAGACCCACGGTGAGGTTCGGGTCCGAAGGTAGCGTCGAGCGGATCTGGTCGAGGTATTCGAGGATGCGGCTGCGGGCCCAATACAGGTCCACGTCGTCATGGAGCAGCACGTACACGAGCGAGAAGCCGAAGCTCGAATAGCCGCGCACGCTTCGCATCTGCGGCACGTGCAGCATCGTGGTGACGATCGGATAGGTGACCTGGTTCTGGATCACCTCCGGGTCCTGGCCGCTCCAGTTCACGTAGACGATCACCTGCCTGTCCGAGACGTCCGGCACGGCATCGAGAGAGGCGCGCATCGCGGCCCAGATTCCCGCCGCGACCATCAGGAAGCAGCCGAGAAGCACGACGGCACGCGCGCGGGGACGCAGGATGAACTCGAGGAATCGGCCCATCGTTCGCAGGCCTCAGGAGGCGCCGGCGCCCACGCGCGCGGCATCGAGGAAGAACACGCCGCCGACGGCGACCTTCTCGCCGCGGGCGAGCCCGGACTCCACCGCGCACCAGCCGCTCGTCGGCGGCCCGGTCTTCACTTCCCGGCGCTGGAAATGGGTCGCGTCGACCTGCACGTAGACGAATCGCGCCTCCCCGGTATCCACGACGGCGCCGTACGGGACGGCCAGCGCGCCCTCGCCGTCCGCGGCGGGAAGGATGCGGATCTTCGCGTACATCCCGGGCTTCAGGTGATATTCGGGATTCGCGATGGCGATCCGCGCGATGCCGAACCGTTTCCCGGCCTTCAGCGTGGGATACACGTAAGTCACCTTCGCGACCAGGCGCTCGCCGGCGGAACCCTGGGGGGCGACTTCGGCGAGCATCCCGGGCTTCACGCGGTCGATCTGGTGCTCGTACAGCTTCGCCTCTGCATAGACGAAGGAGATGTCGGCGATCGTCGCGACGGTTGTGCCGTACGTGGTGAACTGCCCCGTCTTGACGCCCGCATTGATCAGGGACCCTTCGACCGCGAGCCGCTTGAGCACCATGCCGGTGACGGGAGCGCGGATCGTCATCCGGTCGGAGGCCTTGCCGGTGCGCATCGCCTCATCGAGCGTCTCCTTCGGGATGCCGCGCCACATGAGCGTCGTGAGGCTTTGCTGCACCACGTGCGTCCGGTCCATGCTGACGGCATTGATCAGGCCCGCATTGCGCTGCAGGCCGATATAGTCCGAGATGTAGGTGTAGATCTCCGGGCTCGCGACCTCGAACAACGGTCGCCCCTTCTCCACGATCAGGCCTTCGTGGAACGGGAAATACTTCGAGACGCGCGCATTCACGCGGATCGTCACGTCGTGGATGTTGCGCTCGTCGTAGGTGATGTCGCCTTCCGTCCGGATGGCTGCGGCGAGCGGCCGCGGCTCGACGGCTTGCGTTTCCAGCCCGATAAGCTCGCCCTGCCGAGGAGTGACGGCCACGATGTCCGGATCGTTGCCGTAGACGGGGACCAGTTCCATGTCCATGAAGGGGGATTTCCCGCCATGGTCGAAACGCGACCCCGGCACCATCGGGTCGGTCCAGAAGAGCACCGTGCGCGCGGGGCTCGTCGGCTCGGGCGTGGCCGCAATGCCGGCAGTCGACCCGTCGAGCGCGAGGGCGAGCAGCAGCGCGAGCCAGGCTCCCGGCCGGCTCAGTACCAGTTCGCGAGCCATGAGGTTTGCGCGTCGGGATCGATCTCGGAACGCGGATGGGCCAGCACCATGTCGCCCTCCTGCAATCCGCGCGCTATGCGCACGTGGCCGTCCACCTCGAAATCCGCAGCCACGGGCTGCAGCGCAAAGCCCTTCGGGTCGCGCCGGATGACGCACGCGCCATCCGGCAGGTGCAGAACGGCCGTCGCGGGGATCCAGATGCCGGAGACCGCCTGCCTCCTCTCGAGGCCCACGAACGTTCCGGGGCGAAGCGTCCCATGCTGGTTGTCGAGGATCACGTGGAAGTCGGCGCGGCGCGTCGAGCCGGACGCGTATTCGTGCTTGTGCACGACGACTCCCTTCACTGCCCGGCGCGCGTCGCCTTCGCCCGCGACCACGTCGACCACGTCGCCCAGCGAGAACAACCTGAAATCGGCGGGGTCCACGAAGAGCATCGCCCAGGTCGAGCGCAAGTCCGCGCCGTGCAGGACCGTATCGCCGGGCAGGACGAAGTTCTCCTCGTCGCGCCCACCGGCCACCAGCACGTCTCCGGTGGACTTCGGCATGGCGACGACGTATCCGCTTCGCGGCGAGGCGACCACGTATTCGGGCCGCACGACGCTGCGCTCCAGCAGCTGCTTCACCTCGTGTTCCGTGAAGCCCCACCAGCGCAGGTTCGATTCGGACTGCTTGAGGTACTGCTCCGCCGAGCCGAACGAGGAGTAGTACTTGAGGCGCGTCTGGTTGCCCGCGTCGTTGCTGAAGTCCGCGAGGAACATGTGCTGGGCGTTGATGCGCTCGGGGCTGAATATGGACAGGATCGGCTGCCCCTTCTCCATGAACTGGCCGGGAAAGGTGTAGAGCCTCTGGACGAGGCCGCTCTGCGTGACGATCTCGTCGAAGAGCGTGTCCTCGTTGATCTCCGCGGTCCCGGACGCGACGACGAGGCGCTCGCGCGTGGCCTTCTGCGCGCGCGCGAGCGGTCCGTGGAACTGCCGCGGCAGCCGGCGCTCGCTGCGCGTGGCCTGCACGGTGCGCGTCGATGCATACGCCTGGCGCGCGACTTCCTCCACGCCGTAGCGGCGGGCGCGCTCCTCGCCCATCGAGGGCGGCAACGCCGGGCTGGAACGCAGCGGCGAGAAGGGCGTCTTCCCGTCATTCATCCCGCCGTGCATCGCATGGGCACTTTCGGCGGGCTGCTGGGCCGGGGCCATGCACGGAGCGAGGCCCGATAGCAGCAGCGCCAGGGACACGCCTCCCGCGGGGAAGAGCCGCGGAAGGCGCGCGTTGCGGAGCGCCTGCATGGCGCGATCTACACGTTCGTGCTGCGAGAGGCCTTCATTCCTTCCCAGTCCTTCGGCACGAGCGAGTGGTCGTGGTGTCCGCCCGGATCGGGGTAGCGCATGACGATGTCGTCGGACTCGACGTCGAGGACCACGACGCCGCACTGCCCGCCCTGGTTGCCGCTGTAGACCGCCGTCATGTAGTTGCCGTCGATCGTCGGTTCGCACGTGTGCGGGTCGGGGCCGATATCGATCGTGCGCACGATCTTCCAGGTCTTGGTATCGACCTTGGCGATGTAGCCCCTGAGCGGCGGCCGCGCCCACGCGGTGAAGTACACGAAGCGCGAGTCCGGCAGGTTGCCCATGTGCAGCGGCAGGTGCGTCTTGCCGTATCCCTGGACGAAGGTGATCTTCTTCCACTTCAGCGGGTCGGCGTCGCCGGATTCGATGACCGCATTGCTGTTCTCGAGCACGTTGTTGCACGAGATGAAGTGGTTTCCGTTGGTCACGAAGCCCGCCTCGTGCAGCGGCGTCGGGACCGGGTTGATGGAGTACACCCAGGTGTAGCCGCTATGCCGCACGAGCTTGAAATGATCGGGCGCGCCGGACCCCGTGCCCATGACGGTCACGGGCTCCCAGGTCCTCGTGTCGATCACGGGCGTTGCCCCCAGGCGGCGCAGCAGCACGGCGCCCAGCGGCAGGGATGGGTGCCAGGTGAAGGCATCGACGAACACGGCGGTGGCATCCGCCGGCATGAGCTCCTCGCCGAGCATCGCCTCGTGCGTCGTCTTGCAGCCCTTCCTGTTGAGCAGGTCGAACTTGCCCGACGGGCCCGGGAACATCCTGCTGATGAGCAGGTACTTGTTCACCGGGTCGTAGTCGAACTTGAACGCCGCGACGAACTTGGGATCGTCGTCGATCGTCGTCACGAGCATCATGTCCTTCTGGCCATCGGCGAAGGACACGTACTTCTCCGCATTGACGCCTACGCCGATCGACGTGTGCACGCCCAGCGCCATTCCGAACTTCTGCGCGATGTCGCACACCATCGAGATCCGGTTCTGCGCGCCCGAGCCGTCGTAACGCATCTTCCACATCCCGAACGTGCCGCGGTTGCGCCACTCCGGCGCCATCTCGTTCACGTATGGCGACTCCGGCGGCTGCATCGTCACGTAGAAGTCGAATCCCTTGGTCGCATTGGCCGACGGCATGGAGGCGATGTGGTGCGGGATCGGCATGTCGATGCCGAGCAGCCCGAAGGGGAACCAGGCGAGGGTCTCGCACTTCGCCATGTCCATGATGTTCACGTTGCCGCTGAACTTGCCGGGCAGGACCAGGACGTTGCCCTCGAACCTGTCGAGGAACTTCCCGCTCTCGAAATTCGGGACCGCGAGCCGCGCGGCTTCCGCCTTGCCCAGGCCGGACAGGCTGAGCGCCGTGCCGAGCCCGCACGAGCTGCCTGCCGCCGCCATGTACCTCAGGAAATCACGTCGCGCCAAAGAGCCCTTCGACATACGTCCTCCTCGCCATTGTTGATCCGCCAGCATTCGTTCCCGGTGGTGCGATGACCCCGCTCAGCTCGCGGCCAGGTCTCCCGGCGACCAGGCCACGTGATCGCTGCCATAGACCTTCGCCACGCGCCCGTCCGGCTGGATGACCACGAACGTGGGCAGGTCGCGGATGCGCAACCGGTTGGTGAGCCCCTTGGCCGAGTAGATGTCGTTTTCCGCCCAGTAGAGCGGCAGGCGGATGCCGTATTCCTTGGCCGCCACGCTCATCGTGCGGCCGCTGTCCGCCATCGGCGTCTTCGGCTGGAGCGAGCTGCCGAATTGCGAGACGTTCAGCACGACCACGCGACCTTTCACCTTGTGCTGTCCCACGAACTTCTGGAACGCCGCCACCTGCTGCATCGCCTTCGGCGCGGAAATGAGCGTGAACACCAGGATCAGCGGCTCCCCGTTCAGGAACTCCGCGACCTTGTGCGGCTTGTTGCTCTCGTCGAAGAGCGTCATGTCCGCTGGAAGGGTGTCCCCCGGTTTCATTCCGGGCGCGAAGACGTCGCCGCCGACCTCCGCCGTGGTCGCGAAATCGCCGACGCCCTCGGGGAAGGTATTTCGATACGTATAGGGGTACTTGCCGGCGCTCGGCGGCGCCGTCATGTATGTGCTGTCTGCCCAGGCCGAGCGCGCCGCCGCCGCGAGCAGGCCCGCTCCCCCGATGAGCAGCCCGGCGCCGAATCTCCGCCGCCCGGCGTTGAATCCGGCTTCACCTTCTTCCGCGATCTCGTCGTCTCGATTGCCGTTCGTGCTCGGATCCATCGCTCCTCCTCTACAGGACAAGTCCTGACGCGGGGCAGCAATACGCATGCCACTGCAGGCTCCGAGTCGCGCGCCGAGGCGCGGCGCACAGGCAGGAGCGCGCGAAATCCGGTTGCCCGTCGCACCCGCGCGGGACCGATGTTTCGTGCGAACGTTTCAGTGTGGAACAGCGGTGGAACGCCTCGCTGCTTTTCTTCCGCGTGCCGATTGCCGCGGGTTTTTCCGGCCCGTATGATCCGGCGGAAAGGCCTTGCGGGAGAGCCGACGATGGTCCTGCAGTCGTTTGCGTTGCCCTTGTCCGGCCCGATCGCTCCGGAATCGGACGGCCGGCGGCATCCGTTGGTCGTCCTGGCGCTTCATTCCTGGGTCGCCCTGGTGGCGATCCTTCCGTTGCTGATCCTGCACGGCATCCCCGGCTCCGCCCTCAACACGCTCTACGAGCATCCCTTCGGCCACGCGCTGCTGGAGGGTTTCTGCGGCCTCACGGCGTTGATGATCGCCGCGACGCTCTGCTTCCTCGGGGCCCGGCAGAAGGACGCTTCGTTGCTCCTGTTCGCGCTGGCGTTCTTCGCCATGGGCGCGCTCGACATGGTGCATGCGACCACCGATCCCTCCGAGCACCACGAACGGTTCTACCTGCTGCACACGGCTTCCACCGTCGTGGGAGCATTGCTGCTGTTCTGCGGCGCCGCCCTGAAGTGGCTGCAGGTCCCGCAGTCGATCTCCCCGCTGACCTCGATCCCGGCGAGGAACCTCATCCTCGCCGCGCTTTCGGTCCTGGGGCTGGCTGCCGGCTACCAGATCACGCTCGCGCACTTCGCGGAAACCAGCGCGCGGCTGCTTTACCAGTTTCCCGATCCCGTCCACCGGGCGCACGACGTCGCCGCGATCCTCTACGCGCTGAGCGCCATGGCCTTCTATGCGTACTACTGCAGCCGCAAGCACATCCCGGCGCTGATCATCGGAAGCCTGTTGATGCTGTTCGCCGAGGCCGCCTACCTGTTCCAGTTCTCGACGATGTGGAGCATCACCTGGTGGATGTGGCACGCGATCAAGGTGGTGATCTACTTCAGCATCTTCCTCACCATCGACGTAAGCTCGCTGCTCGCCCTGGTCGAGATCGAGAGCTCCCATTCCGAGCTCACCCGGACGAACGCGAGGCTGCGTGAATCGGAAGGAGCGATGCGCGCCGCCAACCACGAGCTGCGGGTGCGCAACGAAATGATCGCCTCCGCGATGAATTCCCTGGACCTGAACAACGTCCTCGTTGCACTCGCAAGCGCCGCCCGGCAGTTGGTGGGCCACGCTTCCTTCGACCTGGTGCTTCGCGTGCCGGGCGACGAGGTGGAGGAATTCAACGACCAGATCTCCCCGTCGCCCGAGCGCAACCGGGTGATCGGAACGCCGGCCGACGTCCCGTGCCCGGTCCACTGCTTCGGCCCCGCGCTCGCGGGCGCCGCGAACGCCTCGCCCTGCGATTCCTTCCACTGCTATCCGCTCACGGCCGACGAGGAAGAGATCGGGCAGCTTCGTGTGCGGCTCAGCGGCGATTCCCGCGACAGCCGGGAGCTCGACCTGCTCTCGGCGCTCGCGGCCGAAGCAGGCCCGCTGGTGTACAACGCATTGCTGCATCATCGGCAGCTCGAGCACGAGCAGTTCCGCGCGGGGATCCTGCGCATTTCGCTGGCGCTCGGGCGAGTCGCCAATCTCGAGGAGGTCCTGAAGGTCGTCCACGAGGAAAGCGCTCCGTTGCTCAGGGCCGATGCCGCCATCCTCTGGCTCCTGCCGGAGGGTCCCGGCGAGCCGGGGCCCAACGTCCGTTTCGAGGGGAGGCTCCCATTCGACCCCGCGAGCCTCGAGAATCCGGGCGCGCTCGGAATGCTCGCCGCGGGACTCCTGAGGCAGCACGACGGGCGTTATCGCCCCATAGCGCTCGCGAACAATGACGCGGGGGCGGAGGAGATGCGCCGCTGGCTCGCGGATGGCGGGTTCGAGTGCGGCGCGCTTGCCGCCTTCCCGCTGGTCCAGGACCACGGGCTCGTGGGCGTCCTCGCGTTCGTGCGCCTCGGCCACGTCGCGTTCAGCGCGCGCACCCTCGGCAAGGGCGAGCTCCTCACCGGCGTGATCCAGGCTGCCATCAACAACGTACGCAGCCAGAGCCGCCTCGTGGACCTCAACGAGCAGCTGGTTCACGCCGAAGAGACGCGTGTACGCAGCGAGCGGCTGGCTGCGCTGGGCGAGATGGCCGCTTCGGTCGCTCACGAGCTGAGGAACCCCCTCGGCGCCATCAACAATTGCCTGGGCGTGCTGCGACGCATCGATTGCGGTTCCGATGCAAGCGCCAGCGCCGCCCTCGAGATCATCGAGGACGAAGTCCGCCGCCTGGACAAGCTCGCGCGGGACTTCCTGATCTTCGGCTGCCACAAGCCGGTGGCGCTCAAGCCCGTGCTCGTCGGCATGCTGCTCGACAGGGTATGGGCGGCCGTCGAGCACTACGTCGTTCACGAGAAACTCAGCGTGGCGATCAAGGCGCGCTACCTCGGCGCGAACGAGCCCATCCTCTTCGACGCCGACGCCCTGGAGATCGTGCTCTGGAACCTGACGCTGAACGCGGTGCAGTCCACCCGCGAGAACGGCCGCGTCGACGTGACCATCCGGGTGCGTGGCCAAAGGCTGCTGCTGGTCGTGGCCGACAACGGCATCGGCATCTCGAGGGAGGACCTGGCGAAGATCTTCCGTCCCTTCTTCTCGCGGCGGGCCCACGGCGCGGGGCTCGGCCTTTCCATCGTGCAGCGCTATTGCCAGGACTGGAGGGGGCAAATCCGCGCGATCAGCCGGTTCGGGCACGGCACCGTCTTCGCGCTGCGTGTCCCCCTGGCGGGCGCGGCAGCGTGCGAGACCGCCAGCCCTTCCCACGAGTTGCTCGCGCAATCGTGACTCGCGTCCTCGTCGTGGACGACCAGCGGGGCGCCAGGCGCAGCCTCTGCCTGCTCCTCCAGAAGGCGGGCTACCTCGCAGACGACGCCGCGACCGGCAAGGCGGCGCTCGATCTCATGGAGCGCAACAGTTACGACGTGGTAGTGGCGGACCTGCGGCTGGAGGACACCACGGGCATCGAGCTGCTGAAGGCCGTCCGCCAGCGCCGGCAGGAGCTTCCCTTCATCATCATCACCGCATACGGGACGATCGAATCGGCTGTGGAAGCCATGCGGCTCGGTGCGTTCGACTACCTCACCAAGCCTTTCAACGAGAACGACATCATCGAGAAGATCCAGTCGAGCCATGAAGTGCGCAAGGCGCTCGACAGGCAGATCGAGCCGATCGCCGAGAAGGTCCTCGAGAATTCCGATGTGGTCGCGACCGCACCGCAGATGCGCGCCATGCTGATCCGGATCGAGCGCCTCGCGCGCGCGGACATCAGCGTGCTCATGACAGGGGAAACGGGAACGGGCAAGACCAAGATCGCTCGCATGATCCACGACAAGAGCAGCCGGTCGGCCCGGCCGTTCGTGAGCGTCAATTGCGCGAGCCTGCCCGAGCCCCTCCTCGAGAGCGAGCTGTTCGGCCACATGCGCGGCAGCTTCACGGGAGCGGTCGAATCGCGCGTCGGCCTTTTCGAGGAAGCCCACGGCGGAACGATCTTCCTCGACGAGGTGGACACGCTCTCCACCTCCATGCAGGCGAAGCTGCTCCACGTGTTCCACGACCGCGAAATCCGGCGCGTGGGATCCAACAAGGGCCGGCCCATCGACGTGCGCATCATCTGCGCCTCGAACCAGGACCTCACGCAGCTCATCAAGACCGGCGCCTTCCGGGCCGATCTCTACTTCCGCATCAATGGCGTGAGACTGCACCTTCCGCCGCTTCGCGAGCGCGGCAACGACATCTCGCTGCTGCTCACGCACTTCCTCAACAAGCACGCGGCGCAGCATGGCAAGCAGCGCGTGCGGATCGCCCCGCGCGCGATCTCGTACATCCTGGGCTATCCCTATCCCGGCAATATCCGACAGCTCGAGAGCTTTGTCGAGCAGATGGTGGTTTTCGCGGACGACGACGGCATCATCGACATCGACGCCCTCCCCGAGGAGCTTGTGCACCCCGCATTGCATGGCGGGGAAACCCCGCGGGTCGAGCCCCGCACGGCAAGCGCGAGCATGATCGAGGCCGAGCGCGAGCTGATCGAGGCGACCCTGCGGAAATGCAAGCGCCTGGGCGAGGCCTCCAGGGAACTGGGCATCGGTCGCACCACCCTCTGGCGCAAGATCCGCCAGTACGGCATCGACACACCAAGGCGAACCCGCTAGGCGCTCCCGCGCGGCGGCGTTCCAGCACGTTCCATCGCGTTTCAAGGTGGAACGCAGGCCTGTCCCGTCGTCAGCCCCCTCCTCCCGGATCGGCACGCTTCCTCGCCTGATACGCAAGGCGTTTTCCCCGATGGCACATCGCTTGCATTCCGCAGGCACGAACGAGACAAGGAGGGACATGCGATGCGGCTCGATTCGATCCACCTGGCCCTGCTCGCCGGGGCGCTCGCATGCGGCGGTGCGTCCGCAGCCCAGGATTCCGCGAGCGCCGGCAAGGCCATCGCGCTCAATTCGGCCAAGGGCAACTGCATGGCGTGCCACGCAATGCCGGGAATCGCGGAAAACGTCCTGCCCGGCAACGTCGGCATGCCCCTCGTCAACGTGAAGTCGCTCGTGAAGAGCAAGCGCGAGCTGCGCGCGCACATCTGGGACCAGACCCGGTTCAACAAGGACACCGTCATGCCTCCCTTCGGGAAGCACAGGATCCTCACCGACGAGGAGATCAACGAGGTGACCGACTTCATCTATGGCCTCTGAGGAGAAAGCCGTGATCAACCACCTGCGTCGCACGCTGCTCGAAAGAACCGCCTCGCTCGGGATGCTCGCCGCCGCAACCGCGCTCGGGCTGGTCCGCGCCGGCGCTGCCCGGGCGTCCGACTGGAACAAAGTCGCCTTTCGCGCCGAGAAGCCGGCCGAAACGGTCAAGGACATCGGGGCCGCGAACGCCGTGCCGAGCCAGGACATCACGATCCGCGCCCCCGAAATCGCCGAGAACGGAGCGATCGTCCCGATCGAGATCACCAGCAGGATCCCTGGAACGGAGAGCATCGCCATCGTCACCGACAACAACCCGTTCCCGCTCACCGCCATCTTCGACGTGAGCAACGGCGCCGAGGGCTTCGCCGCGACGCGCATCAAGATGGGAAGGACCTCCGCGGTCAAGGCTTACGTCAAGGCGGGCGACAAGTACTACGTGGCGTCGCGCGACGTGAAGGTGACGATCGGCGGCTGCGGCGGATGACATTCAACGAGGAGCGGCCATGACATACCCGATGAAGATTCGTGCGACGGTCAACGGCGACGTGGCCGACATCAAGGTGCTTATCGAGCATCCCATGGACACCGGGCAGGCGAAGGACCCGAAAGGCAACATCATTCCCGAGCACTTCATCCAGAACGTGGTGGCGACCCACAACGGCAAGACCGTGCTCGATGCGCAGTGGAGCCAGGCGATCTCGCGCAACCCCTTCTTCGCATTCCGGGTGAAGGGCGCGAAGGCCGGGGACAAGATCCAGGTCAGCTGGGTGGACAACCAGTCGAATCGGGGAAGCGTCGACGCCGTCATCCAGGCTGCGTGATCCGCTTTTCCGCCCTCACCCCAACGCGCTGGAGGCCCCATGAAGCGTAGATCGCTGCTGCTGTCCTCGTTGCTCGCCGCGTTGCTCGCCAGCGCAGGCGCCTCGGGCTCACCGCCCGACGATCGAACGTACCTCGTCGAGCTGTACCAGGCGCAGTTCCCCGCGGTCGAATTGCGGGACTACGTCTACGGCGCGTTGCTCTTCAGCCAGGACGCGAAGCAGCAATACGACTCCATGATGGAAATGCCGTCCTGGACCTCCGTCCTCGAGCGCGGCAAGTCGATGTGGGAGACGCCCTTCCGGAACGGCAAGACCTACGCGGACTGCTTCCCCAACCAGGGACGTAACGTGGCGGGCGATTATCCGTACTACGACGAGAAGCTCGGCAAAGTGGTCACGTTCGAGATGGCGCTCAACATGTGCCGGGAAGCGAACGGCGAGCAACCGTATGCATACGACGACATGAACACGATGGGCACGTTGGAGGTACACGCCCGGACGCTGTCGGATGGCATGCTGATGAACGTGAAGGTGGACACGCCGGCAGCGCTCGCGGCCTACAACAAGGGGCGCGAGCTCTATTTCCGCCGCATGGGCCAGCTCAATTTCGCCTGCGCGAGCTGCCACGTGAAGGCGGTCGGCAAGCACGTTCGCAATGAATATCTTTCGCCCGCGATCGGGCAGGCGACGCATTGGCCGCTCTTCCGGGGCGACGGTGTCCTCTTCACCCTGCAGCGCAGGTACAGCGCCTGCCAGGGCCTGGTGCGCGCGCAACCGTTCAAGCTGGGCAGCGAGCAGTACAACGACCTCGAGTACTACCACTCGTACATCAGCAACGGGCTGCCGATCCACGCCGCGGTCTGGAGAAAGTGAGACAAGGAGAGACCATGACGCAAGCGACTCGCTGGATTCTCGGCATCGGATGCTGCCTCCTGTTCCCGTGCATGCTCGCGGCGAATGCGGCATGGGCACAGGGCTCGCTGTCCGAAGGGGCGAAGCGTGAGCTCGCCCGGGCCACGGCGGCGGTCGAGGACGCACGCCGACACGGTGCGCTCTGGACGACGGCCGAGCTCGCGCTGCAGAGCGCGCAGAAGGCGGCAAAGGACGCCGACAACGCCTCGGTGATCAAGCACTCGACCACCGCCATGGAGCTGAGCAAGCTCGGCGTCGCGCAAACACGCTATCCGCTGCAACACTGACTGGCCAGCGCGCGCGATGGCCCTCACCGCCGTCATCGGCGCGATGCGTTCGCTCGGATACCGCGCACGAAGAACGTTCGCCCCTGGCCCGCTTCTCCTCACGCTGGCACTGGTCGCCTCCCCCGCCTGGAGCTCACCGCCGAAGGTCGAGGTCACCGATCTCACGTTCAGCACCACCGTCGGCGGCACCATGGCCTCCGTCCGCGACGCGCTCACCTCCGCGCTCGAAGGCGAGAATTACATGATCGTCAATACGCTGAACGTGCAGGAAGCGCTGAGGAACCGCGACATCGCCGCCGAGCCCATCCAGCTCGTGGAATTCATAAACCTCACGAAGGCGTATTCGGTCACACAGTCCGATTCCCGCTTCGAGCTCTTCGCCCCGCTGCGGGCCGCGCTTTTCCAGCGTGAGGGCAATGTCGTCATCCTGATTCTTCGCCCGCGATTCATCGAGGCGACGCTTGGAAGCACGAAGCTCTCGCCGGAGGCGCGACAGACCCTCGAGGGATTCGACGACAGCCTGAAGCAGGTCCTCGAGACCGTGGCAACGGGCGGATTCTGATCGAACGCCTCACCTGATTGTCGGTCTCGCGCCTACGGCGGCGTAGGCGGGATCGGATTCCTGGGCCTCGACGGCAACCCCGCCGGCCCCCCCTGGTCCCAGTTGCATCGACGAGATGCCTGCGCAACCAGGAGAAGCCATGAAGCACTTCGGTATCGCATTCGGCGCCATTACGGCCACGGTGATCGGTGGCGCCCTGCTGATCGACCACAACCTCAACGGCTCCGAAAAGGCGGCGCGCCCGATCGCGACGCATTCCTCGACCGTCGCCAAGGCGGGCAGCCCGGCGCCGAATACTTCGCCCCCTTCCGCCGGCGACGCCACGACAAGCGCTCGCGAAGCTGCAGTCTCGGTGGCAGATGCCGACACGGTGCAAGCGCCCAGCCGCAGCGCTGCGACTGCACCGCCACCGGCGAAGAGCGCCACGGCTGCGAAGGCTCCGTCCAGGAGCGCCTCGAACAGCAGCACTTCGAGCCGCTCCAAACGTGAGCCGGCGTCTCGCTCGGCTTCCGCGAAAGCGAGCGTCGATGCGGAGAAGCAGGACTCCTTCGCTGCGAGCACGAGCAGCACGCCGCCCTCGAATCCGGAGCCGGCGGCAAGCTCGGTGCCTTCCACGCCGAGCTCGGGTCCGAACACGACGGCACCAGTCGCTCCTGTTCCGCAGACGCAGGGGCCGAGCACCACCAGCTCCTCGACTGCCGAGACGCCGGCGAGCGAACCGACCGCGGCTACGGCAAGCGAAAGCTCGACGCCGGCCACGGCAAGTGAAGGCTCGACGGCCAACCGAGCGGACTGAGCGGCTTTCCAGCGCCGATCCCGCCGACACCGGGCGGGACGGCGCGCTGGATTACGCCGGTTCGGCGCGGGCAGTCTTCGCGGGATAAGGTTCGTCGAGGGCGATCGAGCCGGTCTCCAGCAGGGACTTGAGGTTCGAGGCGACCTTCGGCCAGCCGCCGGACACGGCCGCGATGAATTTCGAAGCGTCGCGCTCCATGGTGTGCGTGATGGCGAGCTTGACTGCGGCTCCGGCAGGTTCCAGCTCGAACGTGCAGAGCGACACGCCTTCCGCCTTGATGTCGGGCATGCTCTCGTTGCGCCAACGCAGGACCAGGCGCCGCGGCGGCCGGGCCTCGACGATCTCGCCGGAGTCGAGGATTTCACCTTCCCCATGCACGTGCTTCCACGACGACCCGGCGCTCCACTGGCTCTCGCAGTGAGTGCCGAACCAGTACTGCTTCATGAACTCCGGATCGGTCAGGGCGGACCAGAGCTTCTCCGGCGTGGTGCGGATGTATGTCACGTAGACAAACGTCGATCTAGCCATTGGCTTTCTCCATTCGTCGCTTGAGGTCGGCCAGCGCCTTGAGGCGCGGCTTCTCGAACTTGGCTATCCAGCGCTTGTAGATCTCCTGCAGCGGCACCGGATTGAGGAAGTGCAGCTTCTCGCGGCCGCGCCACATGGTGACCACCAGGGCCGCGGCCTCGAGCACGGCCAGGTGCTGCGTCACGCCCTGGCGCGTCATGTCGAGGTGCTCGCACAGGTCGTTCAGGGTGCGCCCGTCGTGGTCGTTCAGGACGTCGAGGAGCTTGCGCCGGCTGGGATCCGCGAGGGCCCTGAACAACAGATCGGTGTCGCCACGCTCGGTCATGGGCGGGTTATATGCAAGTCGTCCCTTGCATGAATGATATGCAAGTCTTTTCTTGCCTGTCAAGCCATCCCGGCGCGGGAACTCAGCTTCTCGCCGCGTCCCCGATGCCCGCACGAGTCAAATGACACTATGACCCGACAGGTTCGCGAAAGCCCGCCCCGACAGAATCGGCACGTCCAACGCGAGTCCGCACAGGTCCCCATCTTGCAGAAGATCAATCCCGAAGCGCATGCCCTGATGCGCCTGGTCGCGCAGGGGCAGTACCGGGAAGCGGCGACGCTCGCGCAGGCGATGACGGTGAGCCATCCGAAGGAAGCTTTCGGCTGGAAGGCGTTGGGCGTGGTGCTCAAGAACCTCGGCCGTAGTGCGGATGCGCTCGCGCCGATGAAAAAGGCCGTCGCGCTGGCGCCCGGCGATGCCGAGGCGCATTCCAACCTGGGCTCCATCCTCGGCGACCTGGGGCGTTTCGACGAGGCGGAAGCGAGCTTCCGCCGGGCGCTGAAGATCGATCCCTACTCCGCCGAGGCGCTGTACCACCTGGGGATCGCGCTCAATTTCCTCGGCCGCCCGGACGAGGCGGCGGCCAGCTTCCGCAAAGTGCTGAAGATGAAGCCCGGCTTCGCCGATGCGCACCTGAATCTCGCCGGCACGCTGAAGGTGCTCGGCCGCATGGACGAAGCACTGCCGCATTACCGCAGTGCGTTGGCTGCATCGCCGTCGATGCTGGCCGCGAGATACGGGATCTACGCCACGCTGAGCACGCTGGTGCCCCAATGGCACGTTCCGATGATGAACGAGCCGCGGCGCAACGAGGCCTACTTCGACGCCCTCGAATCGGCGATCACGCCGGAATCGGAGGTCTTCGAGATCGGCACCGGCTCCGGGCTGCTCGCGATGATGGCGGCAAAGCTCGGCGCCAGGCGCGTGACGACCTGCGAGAGCGTGCCGCTCATCGCCGATGCGGCGCAACACATCGTTGCCAGGAATGGCTACGAAGGAACCGTGAAGGTGGTTTCCAAGCGCTCCACCGACATCATCCTCGGCGAGGACCTGCCACGGCAGGCGGACGTGCTGGTTTGCGAGATATTCTCGAGCGAGCTTCTCGGCGAGCACGTGCTGCCTTCCATCGAGGACGCGAAGCGCCGCCTGCTCAAGCCGGGTGGCCGCGTCATTCCCGCCGCGGGCAGCATCATGGTCGCGCTCTTCGGCGGCGACGACCTCGGCAGGAACCTGAAGGTCGCGGATTCGTTCGGGTTCGAGCTGCAGCACTTCAACTCGCTCGTCCCGGACAAGCAGACGATCCGGCGCGACGACCTGGATGTCGAGATGCTGAGCGACGACACGGTCGGCTTCCGCTTCGACTTCGAGAGCGCCACGTCATATCCGCCCGAGAGCAGGACCCTGCGCATCCCCGTCACGAGATCCGGCCGCTGCCATGGGGTCATCCAGTGGATACGGCTGCAGATGGACAAGGACGTGGTGTTCGAGAACCATCCCTCGCAAAAATCCGCGGTGTCGAACTGGCAGCGCTGCGCCTACGTTTTCCGGGAGTCGATCGACGTAAGTCCCGGGCAGGCCGTCGTGGTATCGGCCTCGCACAACCGGACGATTCCGTGGTTCGTGCTCGAGCGAATCGAGTAGAAGGCCGAGGCGCGCGTTCTGGCGGCAACGGACGAGCAGGCATCCGGTTGACGCCGCCATCCGTGCCGAGCGGTCGATGCCCGCCGGCACCGCACAGGCCAGCGGTCATGCAGAATGTAAGCCCATGAACACCCTCCGACTTGGTCTCGCGGCGGCGGTCGTACTGCTCGCCTCCACTGGCGCGTGGGCCGCCGGCGCGACAGTGCCGCTCCCGCCCTGCGGCGACGGCGACCCGGTCCCCGCGTACGGCAAGGCAAGCGACCCCGCCATGGAAAGCTGGTCCAGGCTCGAATGGTCGGCGCTGCCGTGCCTCGCCTGGAGCGACTCACGCTACAAGTTCGTCATCGCGATCGCCGGGCGCATCGAGGCAGCCGATGCGACGGCGGTCCTGGGCCGCCTGGGCGCAGTCTCGACGAGCCGAGGCCTGCTCTATTGGTCCGTGACGGAAAGCGCGTGGCGCGTGCTCATCAAGGACGCGGCGGCGCTATCGAGCGCGCAGGGCGGGCGGCGCGAGGACTTCGCTCCCGCCGAGCTGCGCGAAGGCGCGACGCTCCACTTCGTCGAGCAGGACAACCGCTCGGACGAGCCTGTGACGTACGCGATGCACGTCCTCCAGTCGAAGCCCGGCCGCATCCTGGTCGAGACGGAGAACGTCACGCCGATCAAGGCGCTCATGACGACCCCGTTTCCGCCGGGGACGCTGCGCACCGCGTACATCCTGACCCGCATCGACCCGCATACCTGGGGCTTCTATGTGATCTCCGCGGCGACTGAGCGCGCGAGCGGCCTCGTGTCGCTCGCCAGGAGCTCCTACGAGAATCGCGCCCGGGCGCTCTTCGCGCACTTCGCGGGAGTGGCGATACCTCACGACCAGCCGCCCCGGTAGAGCGGCTACGGCGATTCGCGCATCTCGCCGAGCTCGACCATCATCTCGTTGGCGAGGGACTCGAGAGCGCGCTTGAGATCGTCGTCGCGCAGCGAAGCCGGCACGGCGAGCCGCGCATGGACCTTGAACAGCGACCCGCCCGCCATCGCGGCGCTCGCGACCTGCGTGTGCAGCTCCTCGATGCTTACTCCGCGCGAGGCGAGGCTCTCGGAGAGCTCGTGAACGATACCCGGCCGGTCGTGGCCCACGAGGTCGAGCTGCACGATGCGCGCGGCTTGCCTCGGAGGTGCGCCCTTGCCGCGGGCAATGGCGATGCGCAGTCCCCGCGACTCGAGCGCGTGCAGCTCCTCCTCCAGCGCCTGCACGTGCGTCTCCGCGATCTCGAAGTGGACGATGCCCGCGAATTGACCGGCGAGGTTCGCCATGCGGCTTCCCGCCCAGTTCGCGCCGGCTCGCTGGCCCGCGTTGGATATCGCCTCGACGATTCCGGGCTGGTCCGGGCCGATGGCCGTGATCACCAGGGAAATGCTCATGGCTTGCTCCTCCGGTTCATCCTGAAGGAATGATACGGTTATCGGGTGCGTCCCCTGTCCGTACACCTGATCGACGGCACCTACGAGCTGTTCCGCCACTTCTACGGCCGGCGGCGCTTCGAAAAGGCGAGCCCTGCGCCGCTGGGCGCGGTTGCCGGCGTGCTGCACTCGATCCTCGAGATGATCGAGAAGGGCGCGACCCACATCGGCGTCGCGACCGACCATGTCATCGAGTCATTTCGCAACGGCCTCTGGCCCGGCTACAAGACCGGCGAAGGAATCGAGCCCGCGTTGCGCGCCCAGTTCGTTCCGCTGGAACAGGCGCTCGGCGCCATGGGCGTGGCGGTCTGGCCGATGATCGAGCTGGAGGCGGACGATGCGCTCGCATCGGCCGCGCGCGCCGCCGCAGCGGACAGGAAGGTGCAGCAGGTGTGCATATGGACGCCGGACAAGGACCTCGCGCAATGCGTACGGGGCGATCGAGTCGTCCAGGTCCTTCGGAAGGCCCGCAAGATCCTCGATGCCGCCGGTGTGCGAGCCAAGTTCGGCGTGGAGCCGGAGCGCATTCCCGACTTTCTCGCCCTGGTCGGCGACGCGGCGGACGGCTATCCGGGAATCGGGGGGATCGGCCGCATTGGAGCAGCGCGGCTCATTACGCAGCACGGTGCGCTCGAGGATTTTCCGCCGACGGTCCTCGGCAACGACCGTGAGCGGGCTCTGCTGTTCAAGGATCTGGCCACGCTGCGGTCGGATGCGCGGTTGTTCGCGAACGTGGAGGAACTGCGGTGGATCGGTCCTACCGCGAAGTTTTCGGCCGTCGCGGCGCAAATCGGCGACGGGCGGCTGCTCGAACGTTGCCTTCGTGCTGCAGAGGGCCGCGGTTAGCCCGCGCAGATTGCGCCTCATCGTCCAGTTCGAAGCACCGTGGAACGCCACGGGGATACGGACTCATCCCGGTGTCACTCGCCGCGCAGGGAGCCGAATTCACCCTGGACAGGCAGCGCCGCCCGCGGCAATACGCGCGACGGTAACGACTCGAGCGTAAGGCCCTCCGTTATATGCACGTCTGCTAATATTCGCAGGCCGCACGCCGTGCTGCCCAAGCACGTCCCAGACGACAAAACTGCCAGGAGGATTGCCATGTTCATGTCCACGAGCTTCACCCGCACGCTATGCGCCGCCGGAATTGCCGCACTGCTCGCCTCACCGTTCGCCAATGCCGCGGACGACAAGGAGTCGCTTTCCGGGCTCAAGGACGTGAAAGTCGCCTTCGACCTGAAGGAAGGCGATGCCAAGGCACTCTTGAACCGTCTCAACGTCATCGACGAGACGCGCCAGTCGCTCATCCAGCAGGGCGTGACGCCGCACTTCATCCTCGCTTTCCGCGGGCCGGCCACCAAGCTCATCCAGACCGACGAATCGCTCATCAAGCCGGAAGACCGGCCGATGGCCCAGAAGGTCGCCTCGAAGATCGAGCAGATGAGCAAGTCGGCCGGCGTCGAAGGATTCGAGCAGTGCGCCGTCGCCGCGCGCGAGCAGAAGACCAATGTCGAGAAGGTACTGCCCCAGGTGCATGTCGTGGGCAACGGCTTCATCTCGCTCATGGCCTATCAGTCGAAGGGCTACGCATACATCGCTCCTTGAGGTATGGGCGCGCCGCGCATGTTCCTCGCGGCACTACTGGGCTTCGCGTGCGCGTGCCCCCTGCACGCAGGCGAAGCCGGTTCGAGCGAGGCCCGCGGCTGGCGCGGCGAAGGGCTGTCCATCGAGATCGCCGTACTCGCTTTCGAAGGCACCGCCGCCTTCCTGATGGGGCGGGGCGTGCCATCGGATCGTGCGCGCGAGTACGCGACGGATTGCGTGCTTCGCGTCGTGCTGCGCGACGAAGGCGCCGCGGCCCTCGACTACGATGTGCGCGGCTGGGCCGTGCGCTCGAACGGGCGCGCGCTCAAGCTGGTCTCCCGTGACGACTGGCTTGGGCGGTGGCGGTCGCCTCCCCTCGAGCCTTCCGCAGCGACGGGCTTCCAGTTCTCCCAGCTCCCTCCTCGGCAAACGCTCTCCAGCGGAGATTCGGCGCAAGGACTGATCACGGTTCCGGTGGCTCGCGGCAGCCGCTTCGACCTGCGCTTCGACTGGACCACCTCGGGAATCCGCCATGAAGAAGAGCTTCACGACCTGCGCTGCCCTGCGCCATAGGTTTCGATCCGCCATTCTTTGCATGGGCGTGGCGGCGCTCGTCACGGCGCCTGTGCGGGCAGCGCCACCACAGACGCTCGTCGCCGTGCCGGAGCGCCCCGCCGCGCCGGACCTGCTTCTCGATGCGGCCGCGGGCGGGACCACCCAGCTATCGAAGCTCAAGGGTCGCGTCGTCGTCGTCAATTTCTGGGCGACCTGGTGCCCGCCATGCCGGCGCGAGATGCCTTCGCTCGAGCGGCTCAACCGGATCATGAAGGGCGAGCGCTTCGAGATTGTGGGCATCGACGCAGGCGAGGAAATGGATAACGTTCTGCGTTTCCGCACGACCATCGATCCCGCGCCGACCTTCGAGCTTTATCTCGACCCCGAGAGCAAGGCGCTCAAGGCCTTCGGCGTGAACGGACTTCCCACGACCTATGTGCTCGACCCCGAGGGCCGCATCGCCTACAAGGCACTGGGCCCGCGGGAATTCGACGATCCGGCAATCGTGGACACGATTCGACGCCTCATGTCCGCTTCGACGGGAAAGTGAAGCGGCTCCGACCAAACGCTCCGCGCAGCGGCGTCGCCGGGGGGTTGCGAATCGCCCTGCGACTGATCCTCGGCCGAGTTGTCGGAAGCGCCAAGGTCAGGGGCTCCCGACCGCCGCGTGGAGGCGGCGCTAAGGCTTCGCCTTCGACTTCGGCTTTCTTCCCGGCGCGGTGGGCGGGATGAAGCCCGAAACGCGGCCTTGCCATGCCTCGAAGTGCCGGCCGTTTTCGAATTGGATCGTCTTGCATACGATCGCCTCGCGGCTCTCGGCCAGGGCGGTGAGGTGTTTCCTCACGGTTGCAAGCGGCACGCGCATCTCCCTGGCGATCTCGAGGTCGAGGCACTGGCCGTGCTTCTTCAGGCATTGGAGGGTTTCGGTCATTGCTTGCGTCCTCAGAGATATGGTTGATGGACAGCGCGGTGCGACGTTTGTCGCACCCCCACGGGGTTGTCGGACACTCATAAAAGCAAAAGCCCACCGCGAGCGGCGGGCTTTTGCTTTTATGTGGCGTCCCCCACGGGGATTCGGCGGTATCCCGGGAGATCCACTCCGGGGCATTGTACCACAGAAAATCAATGGTTTAGGATAAAGACCAGTATCCATCGATCCCATCAAGGGCTGGCTTCGAAGTCCGGCTTTTCTCGCGTTCGATCCGGGCGGCAAGCTACCCGCACTCGTCGACGGCGACTTCGCCCTCGATGAACGCGATGCTCGCGCCGGAGAAGAGAGCCGGATCTAGAAGCCGCTTCTGCCGGCCGGTCGAAGCGGAAATTAGAACCGACGCTACGAAAGGCGCTTCCAAGTCAGGGTTCGGACAACGGGCGTCCCGTCGGCGGACGTAGTGTTCAGGCGGATCACCAATTGGTCCCCGCTGACCTGCATTTCACGCGTCAGCACCATTCCGACGTTTGAAGGTGAAAGTGAGCCCATGAGCCGCTGCGTAACTGTGCTGTTCGCGTCATTCATCGTGTACGTGCCGAAGTACGCGTCGTAACCGTCCTGGGCCTGGGTGTTGTTCTTCGCGCTGGGTGCTGCGGCCTGCGCAGGTCCCGAGCGGACCCTCTTCATGAACTGCGCGGAGAAATGGCCCGTGCGGTCGTAGATCAGGAGCGCAATGGGATCGCTTCCCAGCAGAGGATCGGGATGGGCGGCCCCATTCGGCATCACGTCGATGCGCGACTGAAGCAGCCAAGTTCCGGGAAGTTCGGTAGAGAGCGCCATGGAAATTCCTCCCGATTCCTGGTGGTTTACAACAGCGCCGCAGCCACCCTGTCCGCGAGTTCGTCCCACTCAGCGTCGAGACGCTGTAACTCCACCGCGCGCGCCATCGCGTACACCTCACCAGCCTGCGGGTTCGCATCGAGCTTCGTGGTGACCTCATAGGGTGCTTCGATCACACCGAGCAGACAGGCGGCATCGAGGTCGCCACTGAGCGCCAGCGCCCCCAGTTCTTCCGCCAGCATGGCATCACGCTCATACCCGGGATTCACATCCTGTACCCGTTTAGGTTGGCAGTTCAAAGTCAGTCCTCGCCCCAGCGCCACCGTGGTGACTCGCCTTTCCACCAGCAAATCAGCACGAAGGCAAGAGTCCCCAGCACTACCACGACCAAGAATGCGGGCAAGTTGCGCGTGGGCGGAAATCGAACGATGCCCAACGCGATAAGGGCAATGTACGCGAAGAGCACAACCCATCCCTGCCACCTCACCGGCAAGCCCCAGCCCCATCCAAACCGCTTGGCCGGAAACCAGAAGGTGTCATCCTCATCCATTGTTGGCCTCCCCAGGGAACGCTTAGCCTTGGTCAATGTGCGACCTTATACAGCGACAGTTACGTACCCCGCGCCCTCCACGGCGCGCAGTGACCGCTCCTGGCCGAAAGCGCTGCGTCCGATTGCGACCATAGCGGACACGCGAGGCGAGAACTAACGGCCCCACGTCCGCCAGGACCTCCTCAGCGCCCTGAAATGCGCAGATCGAGAAAATTTGCGATATTTGTAGCGGCTGGCGGGTCCAGATTGCTCAGGACGACGATGACCAAGCCGGACTCCGGGTAGATGCGCAGCTCGCCATTCATTCCCGGTGCGCCGCCGCCGTGACCATAGTGCTCCAGCGCTCCTTTACCTCCTGTCACGAACCCGAAGCCATAAAGGCCGAACTGGGGCCTCGAAGCCTCCGCCACTTTTTCCTTCGCAAGCAATTTCCCCGATTGCAGGGCCAGCGCGAACTTGAGAAGGTCGCGCGCCGTGGAGTATCCGCCGCCAGCAGAAGTTCCACGCCACGGCAGCGTGTCCGTGTTGGGTTTCCACTCTGCGCCGCGCCTCATGTATCCCACGCTGCGCTGCGGTACTGATTCTGTTTCCGGCAGCGAATCCGTGGCGGTCATTCCCGCCGGCGCGAATATGTTCTCGCGAACGTAGTCGTAGTAGGACATCCCGCTTACCTTCTCGATGATGAGACCCAGCAGGATGTAGCCGTAATTCGAATACCGAAATTCGTACCCCGGCTCCACGTCCAACGCCCGCGCGCCATAGAGCCTGTAGTAATCGTCGAGGGTCCTGAGCTCCATCCGGTGCTTGACGAAATCCGGTCCGAAGATGTCGCCAGTGCCTCCCGTGTGGGTCAGCAGGTGGCGAATCCTTACCTTCGTCGCAACATCCTTGGCGGGATAGTCGGGGATGTACTTGCCGACGGTATCGTCCAGGGAGAGCTTGTCTCGGCCGACGAGCTGGAGGATGGCGACGCTCGTGAACATCTTGTTCATCGAGCCGATGCGGAATTGGGTATCGATTGTGTTGGGCCGCTTCACCTCGCGGTCCGAGTAACCTACCGCGCGTTCCAGGATCACCTTGTCGCCTCTGGCGACCAGCGCCACACCGGCGAAGAGATCCTTCTTCGCGAGGAGATCCATGCGCTGCGCGGCGAGTGCCGCGGCTTCTTCGATAGGCATTCGCCTGATCGCCAGATCATCGGGGCGCGGCACTATCCTGAAGTCCAGAACGCTGACTTTTCCCCCTTGCTCATCGGCAAGCGAGAGCGTAGCCCGGGCAACCGTGTCCGCGTTGTTCTCCTGCAGCAAGGCCACGACCGTCGTGGGCTCCTCTTTCTCGTATCGCACCAGCGTCAAGCCGCCCGTAAAGAATCGGGTGCGTTGGAACGTCGCGAACGGACGAGGTGGCGAGTGAGCTGCGTCGAATGCCGACTGCTTCGCCGTGTCGTCTGAATTGAAGGCGTCCAACCAGGATTCGAACACTTGACGCGCCTGCATGTCGGCGAATGCAGGGAGGCTTGCGGCCCAAAGGACAAAGCCAAGCGCGGCGAAGAATTTCATCGGCGCCACAATAATGCGCTACGCGTGAAATAGAAAGCCAGGCCAACGAAAGATCACATTGCGCACGAAAGATGTGTGATTTGTGAATGGCGCCCAGCCAACGTCCGCGCCTGGCCGGTTGGCGACGGTCGGTTAGCGAGCGGCGTTCCTGAACGGCATCGCGAAGTTTCAATGCGACAGGTCGGAAGCTCGCCGCTTGAGGCCATGAAACTGCCGCGCCTGCTCGCGCGGCGTCGAAAGGCCGAGGATGTATTGCGCGAGGGTGCGCGACCGTTCGACCGGCAGGTTGAACCCGAACCAGCCGAGCCCTTCATGGCGCACCCAGAAACGGGTCACGCCGCCACGCATCACGGCCACTTGCACGCGAGGATCACCGCCGGCGCGCCCTGCGACCGGATCGCGGTTGCCGTCGCCGGGCGCCATGGGCACCGCTGGCAGCATCTGCGCACGCAGCGCCGAGAGCTGCCTGATGAGCTCCTCGATCTCGTCCGCGCAGTAGTCACCCTGGAGCTCGACCGTCGCGGACAGTTTGTCCTTGGAAATGCGCATAACACCTCCGCTCTTGGTCATGGGACTGCCTTTTGATCTGCGTTGGACGTCTTCGTCACGATCCGTGAGTAGCGCTGGTACGTCCAGTACGACCAGGCCCAGTCGATCATCACGACGAGACGGTTGCGGAAGTTGATGAGGAAGTAGATGTGCGCCCACAGCCAGACGAACCACGCGGTAAATCCCGATAGACGGAAGCGGCCGAAATCCGCGACCGCCGCCCGCCGACCGATGGTCGCAAGCTGCCCGTAATCGCGATAGCGGAAGGGCTCGCCGGGTTTGCCCGCCAGGCGGCGCAGGATGTTCCGGGCGGCGTGTGCGCCCATCTGCTTCGCGGCCGGCGCGATTCCCGGCACGCCCTCCACGGCCGCGAGGTCGCCCACGACGAAAATCTCCGCATGTCCCGGCACCGAAAGATCGGGCGCCACGAGGACGCGTCCCGCGCGATCGCGCGGTGCATCGAGGCAGCGGCCGAGCGGGGAGCTCGCCACCCCCGCCGCCCAGAGCACCGTCTTCGCGTTGAGCCGCTCCTCGCCCATCGCGACACCGTTCGCATCCACTCCGGTCACGCTCTTGCCGACCCACACGGTGACACCGAGGCGCTCGAGCTGCGCGAGCGCCTTCCCGGACAAGTCCGTCGGGTACGCGGGCAGCACCCGATCGCCACCTTCGACGAGCACGACGCGCGCATTGCGGGGATCGTAGCGACGAAACTCGCCGCGCAGCGTATGCCGCGCGATCTCGACCACCTGCCCCGCGAGCTCGACACCCGTGGCGCCGCCGCCGACGACGACGAACGTGAGCCAGGCCGACCGGCGCGCGGGATCCGTCTCACGCTCGGCGCGCTCGAACGCGAGGAGGATGCGGCTGCGAATCTCGAGCGCGTCCTCCAGCGTCTTGAGGCCTGGCGCATACGGTGCCCAGTCGTCGTGTCCGAAGTAGCTGTGCGTGGCGCCGGTCGCGACGATCAGGAAGTCGTAGCCGACGTCGCTTCCATCATCGAGCATCACCATGCGTCTCGCCGCGTCGATGCCGGTCACCTTGCCGAGGAGGACGGTGGTGTTCTTCTGCCGCGCGAGGATGTGGCGGATCGGCGCCGCGATATCCGGCGAGGACAACCCCGCGGTCGCGACCTGGTAGAGCAACGGCGTGAACAGGTGATAGTTGTTGGCATCGATGACGGTCACGTCGGCCTCGGCCTTGCGCAATGCCTGCGCGGCCCATAGCCCGCCGAAACCGCAACCGAGGATGACGATGCGGGACCGTTCCATGCCTGATTCTGACATGGCGCGCGCCAGTTCTATGGCCGGAAGCGCTTCGAGAAGCCGGGCACTTCGAACCCACTTCTTCGAATCGTGCGTGGGAGGCGGTACAAATGAAAACAGCCACCCGATTTGGGTGGCTGTTGTCATTTGTGGCGTCCCCACGGGGACCCGTCGCTATCCCGGGCACGCAGTTCACGACGCCGTTTAGACGTGAAAAATTAGATCACACAAGCACTTAGCACGGCGCGTGACGTCGTTTCCAAGGCGGCACTGATTGGGCGCTCCGCTGGCGTCTCCTCCCTTGAAGCACTACAATACTATATAGCACTTAGGTGGGAAAGACCATGCCCCCCAGACCAGGTGATTCCGCCCTCGCCTCGCTCGACCGCTTCGCGCGGCCGGCCGCGGCCGGCCTGCCAAAGTACGCGCACCTGCGTGACACGCTCATGGCGGCGATCCACGCCGGTCACTGGAAACCGGGCGACAAGCTTCCGGCGGAAGCAGAGCTTGCGCGCCGGACGCCTTTCAGCCTGGGAACGGTGCAGCGGGCCTATCGCGCGCTCGTGGAGCAAGGCCTGGTGCGGCGCTCGCAGGGCAGCGGAACGTTCGTGAACGAGGAGCGCCGCCCGGTCGATGCGCCGTTCCACCTGCAATTCATCGGCGACGACGGCGGCTATCTCCCGCTTTGTCCGAAGATCGTCTCGCGGGCGCGCGCTCGGGAAACGGGGCCGTGGAACGCCTTCCTGGGGCCGCGTGCCGATGTGCTGCGTATCGACCGGCGCTTTTCCGTAGGCGACGAGTTCCATGTGTACACGCGCCTCTATTTCGATGCGCGCTCGGCCCCCACGGCGGTGACGATGCCGTTCGAATCGCTCGACAAGGTGCACTGGAAGAGGCTGCTCTCGACGCAGCTGCATGCGCCCGTCACGCAGGTGCGCCAGACGATTCGTCTCGGGCGCTTTCCGCCGGCGGTTTGCCGCGCGCTTTCCGTGAGGTCCAGTACTACGGCGCTCGTCCTGGAGAGCGCGGGATCATCCCCACGGGGCGAGCCGGTCTACTTCCTGGAGTCGTTCATTCCGCCCAATGCGCGGAGGCTGGATGTGTCGAGCGGTTGAGCCTAAGGTGCGTTGCGCCGAGGTTGCGCCCCATACGTCGTCCCCGTTGTCGAACGCGGCGCTGGGCCGTAACCTGGACGTGCGAGAAACGGCCCGAAGCGGAGGTCGACGTTCAGCGAACCTCCAGGTGCGCGCGGTAGAAATCGACGGCCGAACGGTTGAGATCGGCGTGAAATGCGGCACGGTCGAAGCCGTCCGCATCGCGGCACAGCGGGCCCCTGATTTCGGGCTTGCATGGGGTGATGAAGGACATGTGTCCGGCCCGTGGCACCTCGTGGTAGTCGAGCGGCCGCCGCAGTTGCCTCAGCACGATCGCCGTGTTTGTCGCATAAGGAACGATGCGATCGTCGGCGCCGCTCCAGAGCTGCACGGCAGCGCCCAGGTGCTCCAGGCCGTCGGGCTCGAAAGTGAACCCCAGGCCGGGCGCCGCCACGATGGCCGCGGAAATGCGCCTGTCGCGAACCCAAGCTTCGGAAGGTGGCGATGTCGCGGGCGGGTGGGCCCAAAGCGTGCACGCGGGCTCGGGCCGCGCGGCGCAGTTGGCGGCCACGCGGCGCAGGTCGGGCGCTCCCCCGATGGCCACGAGCGCGGTGAACGCGCCAGCCGAGAAGCCGAACATGCCGACCCGTCCGTCCAGCCTTGCATGATGAGGCCAATCCCGGAGCATGTAATCGGTCACCATCTTCAAATGGCGCGTACGATCGGGCAGCCAACGTGCCGTCCCGACGTAGGACTCGTCGCGAAAGTTGTCTCCGGTATGGTTTGGCGCAGCCACCACGAAACCCGCGGCGGCAAGCGCAACGGCCGTGTCCGCATGGCTCCCGAATCCGCCGCCGTTGCCGTGAGACATGACGATCAGCGCAAGGCCATGGCCGGCGACGGCGCCGTCCTGTGCTACGAGCTGGCGTGACAGGCCCATGTCGACGACGCTTGGACGGGCGTCGGTCGGATACCACACACCGACTTCGAGAGGCTGGTCTCCGGGATCCGGCACGGAAAGCGACGTATATCCCACATCCGATAGCGAGTCCGACGGCATTCTGATCGCGCCGCATGCCGCGAGCCCCAGCACGAGCGCGACCGCCAATGAACGGGCCCAGGTTCGGTTGGTGGGCATGATTCAGCTCCCACGGATGCAGAGGCCGTCAGCGTGCGCCACGAGGCTCTGCGCGCCCAGCGGCGATCGACAAAATGCAGAAATCACCCACCGAATGGCGCGGGCGGCGGCGGTGACACGGCTGACGTCCGCTCGTGGCCGCAACCAGACAACTTCGCAAGTCGAATTCCCGACGGGGATTGCTCATCGCGCTGCGACTGATCCTCGCGCGATGAGTCGCGAGCGCCAAAGCCAGGCGCTCGCGACCGCCGGCCCGAGAGAAGCTGGCTGGGCCGGCGTCCAATTCGGCGCTCGTGCCGAATGCGCGGTTGCATTGACCGGTTGAATCCACCACCCATAGCGGTCGTTGCTTGGCGAGCGACGAGAGCCCGTGTGCGGGCGCTCAGGTCCCGCGATCGATCATCAGCCGAATTTGACGCCGCGGAGCTGCGTGACGCATTCGTCGACGAATGTGCGCACTTTCGCCGATAGCAGCTTCGAGTGCGGGTAGATCACCTGGATCGGCCGCGGCTCGCTTTCAAACTCCTCGAGGACGTATCGAAGGGCACCAGCTTTCACTTGCGACACGACCTGATAGGAAAAGAACATTCCAAGACCTAGCCCGGCGCCGCAAGCCTCTATAGCGCTGTCGATCTGATTGCACGACATTACGGTGGTGATCGGCATCGTGACGTTGCGCCGCCCAAGCCGAAAATTCCATTCGTCTCGCGGGGCGACGCCGGTGAATCTCACGAAACGATGCGATGAGAGGTCTTGGGGGGTGCGCGGCTTGCCGTGCCGTCGCAGGTAGGCCGGGCTCGCACAAATGACCCGACGCGCTTCGCCGACGGGGATCGCGACGAGCGAGGAGTCGGGCAATACGCCCACTCGCACAGCGACGTCGAGCCCTTCTTCGACGAGATTCGCGAAGCGGTCGATGAGCAGCAGGTCGACGTTCACCTTGGCGTGGCGTTGGATGAACCCGACGACGATCGGCGCGATGTAACGTCTGCCGAACACTACGGGCGCGGTAATCGCGAGCCGTCCTTCGGGTTCGGCGTGGCGAGAGCCCATTGACGCTTCTGCTTCCCGCACTTGGGAAAGAATGGCGCGGCACCTCTCGAGGAATTGCTCGCCCTCCTCGGTAAGGTGGATTCGGCGAGTTGTTCGATTCAAGAGCCGCACACGAAGATGGCGCTCCAGAGTGGCAAGGATGCGAACGACGGAGGGCAGTGAGAGATCCAGCGCGCCTGCGGCTCGCGTAAGGCTGCCTTTGTCGACTATCTGGACGAACGTTTCCATCGCCTGGAGCCTGTCCATGCTGCCGCATACTACTCTGATCTATGGAGTAGTCTAGTTCGGCCCGCCACATTTATTCCAATCGGCAAGCGCGCCATAGTGGCGCCGTGAGCACGCTACTTCCGAGGCGGCTCAGCCGGGCCATCCGCAGGCGCCCGGTCCCAAAGGACTCGTTGTCCCAAGCGCTGCTCCTGTTCCGCAAGGAGGGAGGGTGTATGGGCAATGGAAACGTCTCGACTGTCCCCTTGGCGGCGTCGCCCGGCCCGGCGCGCGCAGTCCCCGCCCGCACCCGAATGCTTCTCGAGGGCCCCATCCTGCCGACGCTCGTGCGCTTGGCGGCTCCGAACGTGCTTAACCTGCTGGCCTTCGCCGGCATGATCACGTTCGACGGGTTCTTTCTCGGTCGCATCAGCACGAACGCGCTCGCCGGAGCGTCGCTCGCCTTTCCGTGGGTGATGTTGATCCTGCAGACGACGAACAGCGGCGTTGGCGTCGGCGTCTCTTCGGCGGTCTCCCGCGCGCTGGGCGCGGAGCGCCGCGATCGCGCCAACGATCTCGTCTTCCACGCATTCGTGTTGGCCCTCGCGCTCGGTGCGCTGTTTTCCACCGTGATGCTGCTGGGCTCGCCCCTCCTGTTCCGGTGGATGGGCGGGCGCGACGAGATGCTATCGGACGCGCTCGCCTACGCGAACGTGGCATTGGGCGGCGCAGTATTCATGTGCGTCCTTAACCTGCTAGGCAACAC
>DASTGG010000310.1:0-2484 GCA_035719385.1 Usitatibacter sp. | reverse complement strand
ACTTCGGTGTGGAAAGTCGTCTCTGACCCTACTTAGGGTTTTGCCGCCTTGGACTTGCCGTGCTCGGCGCCGCCCGACGCCGGCGCGCTCACCGGCTGTCCCTTCGCCTTCATGTTCTCGTGATAGTTCGCGACCGCCTTGTCCTCGGCCTTCGCGAGCGCGGCCTTCTCGGCGTCGGCGGCGGCCTTGTCCTTGGCCGCCTTTTCCGCTTTTTGCTGCTCAGTCATCGGCGGCGCCGGAGGAAGCTTCGCGACGGCAACGCCGAATGCGCCGACGACGAGCGCGGCGCCCAACAATGCGCGGATCGTGGTTTGCATGCGTATCTCCTGAAACGCCGCTACGCCGGGCGCGCCGCGGGAACGGGCGGCGGCTCGTCGTCGGGTGCGGTCGGGATCTTGCCGGCCTTGATGTCGTTGTACCAGTAGAGGTGGTGCTCCTTCGCCCACGTCTCGTCGACGTAGCCGGTGCTCATCGCCTGGTACGCGCCGATCTGCCCGAGGGTGCCCATGTAGATGTGCCCGAGCGCCGCGATCATGAACAGCGCGGCGATCGACAGGTGCACGAGATTGGCGATCTGCATCGTGCCGCGCGTCTGGTTGAAGTTCGGGAAGTCGAGGATCAACCCGCTCACCGACACGATGATCCCGGCCGCGAACACGCCAAGCCAGAACCAGCCCTTCTCGCCCGCGTTGAACTTCCCCGAGGGCACGTCGTGCTTGGAGATCAGGCCGCCGGCATGCTTCACCCACGTCCAGTCGTATTTGCGCCAGACGTTGTCGCGCACGAAGGTGAAAAAGATCAGCACCAGGCAGACGATGAAGAGCGGCCCCAGGAAGTTGTGCAGGTTCTTGCCGAAGATCGTGAGCCACGAGAACAGCGTGTAGCCGATCAGCGGCAGCAGGATGTTCTTGCCGAACGTTATGATGAGGCCGGTGATCGCGAGTGCCACGAACGTCCACGCCGTGGTCCAGTGGATCGCCATCTGCCAGTTGGTGAAGCGACGGATCTTGCGGCCGGTCAGCGGCTCGTGCAGGCGCATCGGCCCCTTCCACAGGTAGAAGGCGGCGATCGCGAGAACGATGATCACCAGCGCCCAGCCCGCGTACACCGACACCATCGAATTGCGCATGGTGCGCCACGTCTGTCCCTCGGGCTGGATCAGCACGTTCGTCTCGCGGCCGATGACGGTCGTCGTCTGCGGCGCCCCGGAGCGGACCTCGCTCCACACCGGCTGGTTGTTGAGCGGCTGCGTGATCTGTCGCTCTTGTTGCTGCTTCGCCGAGTTCGCGGCGGCGGCGCTCGTCGCCGGCGATTGCTCTGCACCGAGCTGCGGCTTGGGCTGCGCCTGCGCGCCCGACACGAGGAACAGCGCAACGAGAAGTGCCGTCAAGGAAAAGAAAGAACGCGTGCTCACGAGACGTTCCTGTCAGTCGCGAAGCCGCACGTATTCGTTCTGCTCGTGCGTGCGGGTATCGATCGCGTTGTCCCATTGCTGCCTGTTGCCGTTGAACGGCGGATTGCTCCACGAGGGCGTATCCGGCTTGCCCTGGTAGTGGCCCTGCTTGTAGTTGATGACCTGCGGCCGCTCGCCGCATCCCGCCAATGCGACCGCGAGGGCGGCCGCGCCGATCGTGAGCCAGGCCGTGCGAAATGTGATCACGATTTGGTCCCTCCGCTCGGCGGTGGCGACGACGGTTGCGGAGCATTCGGCGCAGGCGCCAAGGTGCCCGGCTGCGTGCCGCCGCCGGTGGCGCTCGGCACCTTGTACGCGGTGGCCCAGCCCCACACCTCGCCACCCTTGCCGCGATGCGTGACGCGATCGCGGTAGATGTTGGCGATCACCTCGCCGTCGCCGGCGAGCAGCGCCTTCGTCGAGCACATTTCCGCACAGGCCGGCAGCTTGCCTTCCGCCAGCCGGTTGCGGCCGTACTTGGCGAATTCGGCCGGCGAGCGATCGGGCTCGGGACCGCCCGCGCAGAACGTGCACTTGTCCATCTTGCCGCGCACGCCGAACGCGCCCGTCTGCGGGAACTGCGGCGCGCCGAACGGACACGCGTAGAAGCAGTAGCCGCAGCCGATGCACAGGTCCTTGTCGTGCAGCACGACGCCGTCCTCGTTCTTGTAGAAGCAGTCGACCGGGCAGACCGCCATGCAGGGCGCGTCCGAGCAGTGCATGCAGGCGACGGAGATCGACCGCTCGCCCGGCACGCCGTCGTTCAGCGTGACCACCCGGCGCCGGTTGACCCCCCACGGAATGTCGTGCTCCTGCTTGCACGCAGTGACGCAGCCGTTGCACTCGATGCAACGCTCCGCATCGCACAGGAATTTCATTCTGGCCATGGTGGATTCCTCGCTCTACGCCGTGAACTTCTCGACCTGACAGAGCGTCGTCTTCGTTTCCTGCATCATCGTCACCGAGTCGTAGCCGTACGTCGTGGCCGTGTTGACCGCCTCGCCGCGGACGATCGGCGCCGCCCCCTCGGG
>DASTGG010000309.1:0-35273 GCA_035719385.1 Usitatibacter sp. | reverse complement strand
GGCATCTCGCATCCGGCGGGCGCCGAGGAGGCCGCGGTCGAGGTGGTCCAACCGCCCGGGGTCGCGCGCGCCGGCGAAACGCTCGATCGGGCCGAGATGCGTTTCGTCGCGGCGTCGCTGCGAAATGGAGCGCATGCGGCGTACGAGGAGCACGCGTTGCCGCGCCTGCTCCTGTATCGCGAGGGCCGCGCGCCGCTTCGCGGCAAGGCCGCGGCGCTCGCCTCCGGCGCGCTCACCGGCGACAAGGTGCTGTGGTTCGCCGACGGCCTCGACATGTCGCGCTCGGGGGATTTCGGCTACGTGCGCGGCAGCTACGCCGCGGCCGCGGACCCGGCGCGCGTGGCGGGCCATTTCCTGCGCGTGTGGCGGCGCGAGGGCGACGGCTGGGGCATCGCCCTCGACGTGGCCACCCCGGCGCGCTAGGCGGGCGGGGCCTCGTAGAGCCGCGCCGCACGCTCCATCGAATCGGCGATGTTGTCGGCGGTCTTCGCGATGACCTCCATCGCGGCGGCGCTGTGCGCAGCGTCGTAGTCGCGCATGGCGCTCACGAGGAAGTCGTGCTGCGAGCGCGCCATCTGCAGCTCGCCGTCGACCCCGCCATCGTGCGGCCCGGCCACGAGCGTCGTGAGCGTCGCGGCGAGCCCCGACTTCGCCTCCGACAGGTCGTTCACGCGCCTCGCGTCCATCGCGCCCATGCGGTCGAGCAGGTACAGGCGCGCGATGCGCTGCGCGAGCGTCGCGGCCCGCATCGCCGTGAGGCCAGCGCGCTGCGCGCTGCCCTGCGTTCCGAGCAGGCGGGCGCCTTTGCTGGCGATCCACGAGACTTCCTCCGCGCGCTCCGACACGGCGCGTGCGTTGTCGCGCGTCGGCGGCTTGTGAGCCCAGGACCGCAGCTCCTTCCACAGCAGGCCCAGCAGCACGAAGTTCTCGCGCGCCTCGGCATCGGCCGCGAGCGCGCCGACCCGCGGAAGCAGCGCGTCGAATTCGCGCACGCTTTCGCGCACCGCGCGCCGGCTCCGGCTCGCGAGCAGGCCCTGCGCCACCTGCAGGTACGACTTGGCCGTGCGCTCGGCGAGCATCGCCAGGTGTTCGGAGCCGCTCGCGGCGCCCGCGCGTTGCTGCGCGAAGGCGCCCGCGGCGAAAACCAGCGTGACGCATGCGACGAGCCAGAGCGCGATCCGCGATGGCGTCACGCGCCTCACGCGCAGTCCTGCGCCGCCTCGAACGATCCGATCACGCCGGCCGAGGTCCAGCGCGCGAGCAGTGCCGGCAGCTGCGACTGCGCCTGCGCGCCGAGCGCGTCGCTCGCGGCCTCGAGGCTGGCGCCACGCCCCAGCGCCTCGAGGAAGCGCCACGACGATTCGTCGATGGCATGCGGCCTCGACTCGCCGTCCTCGCGAAACACCACGACGCGCTCCGGTCCCTCGACGCGCTCCGGCGTGCCGTCCCCATCCGGCTGGTTCGCCTCCCAGATGGCGAGGATCGCGTGATGCGACCGGATGAGGCGCACGTGCGGCGCGAGGCGGAAGCGCAGCTCGCCCTGGCGCGCGGCCGGGATGCGCGCGAGCGCGCCGAAATCCAGGCCGGGCGCGTCCGCGGCGTGGAAGCTTTCGTGCAGCGCCCACTCCAGGCGCGCCACGTCGCAAAGGCAATCGAGGGCCCGCGCGGGCGCGTAGCCGCCGAGGAACGCGGCGAATCCGGCGCCGTAGCCGTGCAGGTCGCCGCTCGCCGAGGCGTGCGCGCGCGTGAAGCGCCGCGACGCCTCGGCGAAGAACGCCTCGCCCACGAGCCGGCACACGACCGGATATGCGGCCGCGAGGGCGGCGCGATAGTTGGCGCGCGCATTGCGGCGATAGACCTCGATCGCCTCGGCGGGCGCGACGCCCTCGATGGGCGCTTCGTCGAGCACCGCTGCGAGAAAGCGCTCCTGCAGCGCGGCGAGGCTCACGCGAGCGCCTCGTGTGCGGGCGCCGCGATATGCTCGTCGGCGATCCGTGCCTCGTCGAGCAGCACGTCGAGCGCGGGAATGTCGGCGTCCCATTCGACGAGCGTGGGGCGGGCGCCGAAGCGGGCGAGCGCCGAGCGGTAGAGCGCCCAGACCTGCGGCGCGACGCGCGCCGCGTGCGTGTCGAGAAGGCGCCCGTCCACGGCTTCGTGGCCCGCGAGGTGGATCTCGCCGATGCTCTCGCCATCGATCGCATCCAGGTAGCGCTCCGGGTCGAAGCCGTGGTTCACCGCGTTCACGTAGATGTTGTTCACGTCCAGCAGCAAGCCGCAGCCCGCGCGGCGCACGACCGCGGACACGAAGTCCCACTCGGTCATCTCGGACTCGGCGAAGCGCACGTAGCTCGTCACGTTCTCGACGAGGATCGGCCGCCGCAGCCGCTCCTGCACCTGCGAGATCCGCGCCACCGCATGGTCGGCCGCTTCCCGCGTGAAGGGCAGCGGCAACAGGTCATTCGCGTGGCGACCGCGCACCGACGACCACGACAGGTGCTCGGACAAGAGCGCGGGCTCGAAGCGCTCCACCAGGCTCGCCAGCCGCGCGAGATGGCGCTCGTCGAGCGGATCGGCCGACCCGAGCGAAAGCCCCACGCCGTGGAAGCTCAGGGGATAGCGGCTGCGGAAGCGCGCGAGCCACGCGAGGGGCGCGCCGCCATCGGCGAAGAAGTTCTCCGCGTGGACCTCGACGAACGCCAGCGCGGGCGCGCGATCGAGGATCTCGCGGAAGTGCGGCGCGCGCAGGCCGATGCCGCAGCGCGCCGGCACCTCAGCCCTTGCCGGGTTCCCGGCCCTTGCCGGCATCGGTCGAGCGCAGCTTGCCGCCCATCTTCTCGCACGTGCCCCGGGGCACGTACTTCCACTCGTCGGGTGCGTTGTCCTCCTTCGCCTTGCCCGCGCACGTGTGGCGCGCCGTGCCGCAGTCGTTCTGCCCCGCCTTGGCGACGCCGTAGCACTTCTCGCGCGGCTGCTTCGGGTCCGCCGATTGCGCGTGCGCGCCGGGGATCGTCGCCAGGGCGAGCACGCCGGCGATGGCGGTGTGGATCAGCTTGTTGCGTGTGGTCATGGCTTCGGGTTCCTCCTGGTCACGGTCCCGCGCGGAAGCGCTCCATGGCGGCGCGCAGGAATTGCAGCTGGGATTCGTAGTTGCGGCACATGAAGCACAGCCCCAAGTGTTGCTGGAGAGACTGCGTCTCCTCGGCCGAAAGGGCGCGATCCTGCGCGATCGAGAGCAGGCGCGCGGCCTCGCGGCAATCCGCCTCAGTTGCCATGGCGATCCCCGCCGAACCAGTTCTTCTCGAGGCACATGCGCAGCGCGAGCCGCGCGCGATGCAGGATCACCCAGCAGTTCGAAGGCGTGATGCGCTCGGCATCGCAGATGGCCCGGGTGTCCTCGCCGGCGATCTCGCGGCGCACGAAGACGCGGCCGTTGGTCGCCGGCAGGCCGTCGAGGCAGCGCTCGAACACCTCCCAGAAGCGGCGCTGCTCGAACGCGGCTTCGGGATCGCCCCACGCCTGCGGCGCCTCGCGCCAGTGGCCGGTGGAGTCGAAGAGCTGGTCGATCCATGCCTCGTCGTCCTCCACCCCGCCGGGCGCGGACGCCGTGCGCGCGCGCTCCGCCGTGACGCGGCGCTGAACGTCGAACACCTTGAAGCGCAGGATCGACGTGAGCCACGTGCGCAGCGACGACTTGCCGCCGAATCCGTCGATGCCCTCCATGGCCGCCACGAGCGCTTCCTGCACCGCCTCCTCCGCGAGCTCGCCGTCGCGCAGCTGCGCGAGCGCGTAGCGCAACAGGTACGGGCGGTGGCTCTGGATTTCCGCGAAGCGCGGGTCGGTCATCGGGGGCTGGGCTCGGGCAGGGTCCCGCGCGAATCTTACCATCCGGCCCGCGCGCGCCGCGCGCTTGAAATGCGCACCCCGGTCCCCATCTTTCCTTCATCGACGATCCGGAGACCCACATGCATCCCACGCACCATGCCACGCTGTCGACGCTCGACGGCCTGTTGAACGAATTCCTCCGTCCCACGCCGTGGGACAGCGCCGCCGCGCAGACGTTGCCGTTGCGCGTGGACGTGCGCGAGCAGCCCGACGCCTACACGGTCTTCGCCGAGCTGCCCGGCGTGGCGAAGGACGACATCCAGGTGGAGATCGAAGGCAACGAGGTGACCATCCGCGCCGAGGTGCGCCGCGAGGCGCCGGCGAAGGAAGGCGAGCGCTGGCTGCGCCGCGAGCGCCGCTACGGCAAGGCGGAGCGCCGCTTCGCGCTGCCGGCCGAGGTCGAGGAAGCCGCGGCGGGCGCCAGGCTCGCCAACGGCGTGCTCGAGCTCACGCTGCCGAAGAAGGCGCCGGCGGCGAGCCGCAGGATCGCGGTGAACTGACGGCGGCGCGCCGGCACGGCGGCCGGCCGCGTGCGCGTGGCACGCCCCGATCGGCCCGATGCGGCTTCGACACGGTTGAAGCGGCATTGCGGCAAATCGGGGCGGGCCCCGAATTTTTTGCCGCTACAATAACGAGCTGATCCCGCCTTCCCTTCCCTATGCCCCCCAGCAAGATCTCCGCGGCCCAGAAGGCCGAAGTCCTGGTCGAAGCCCTGCCGTACATCCAGCGCTTCTACGACCGCACCATCGTCATCAAGTACGGCGGCAACGCCATGACCGATGTGGCGCTGCAGGAGGACTTCGCCGAGGACGTGGTGCTGCTGAAGCTCATCGGCATGAACCCCGTCGTGGTGCACGGGGCGGGCCCGCAGATCGGCGCGCTGCTGCAGAAGCTCGGCAAGCAGAGCGAGTTCATCCAGGGCATGCGCGTGACCGACGAGGAGACGCTCGACGTGGTGGAGATGGTCCTGGGCGGCCTCATCAACCAGGAGATCGTCACGCTCATCAACAAGGCGGGCGGCAAGGCCGTCGGCCTCACGGGCAAGGACGGGCACTTCATCCACGCGCGCAAGCTCAAGGTCGCGAGCAAGGAGGACAAGAAGAAGATCGACGTGGGCCTCGTGGGCGAGGTGGTGCGCATCGACCCCGAGATCATCCAGCTCCTCGACCAGCGCGACTTCATCCCCGTCATCGCCCCGCTGGGGGTGGACGAGGCCGGAACGGCCTACAACATCAACGCCGACATCGCCGCGGGCAAGCTCGCGATCACGCTGCAGGCCGAGAAGCTCATCCTGCTCACCAACACGACGGGCGTGCTGGACCGCGAAGGCAAGGTGGTCACGGGCCTCACCGCGCAGAAGGTGAAGGAGATGATCGACGACGGCACCATCTCCGGCGGCATGCTGCCGAAGGTGGAATGCGCGCTCGACGCCGTGCGCAACGGCGTGAAGAGCGCCCATATCATCGATGGCCGCGTCTCCCACGCGTTGCTGCTCGAAGTGCTCACCAGCTCGGGCGTGGGCACGCTCATCCGCGGTGCAGCCGCGAACCGCCACAACAACCGCTGATTTCCGCTGGCTCGCCGGCCTGTGCACGGCGCGCATCCTCTTTTCGCTGATCTTCGTCGCGTACGCGGCGATCCTGCCGCTGCTGCAGGCCGCGTGGCACATGAGCTCGCGCGAGGCGGGGCTGGTGCAAAGCGGCTGGCACGTGGGCTACGTCGTCTCGCTCTTCGGCGGCGGCCTGCTCATCGACCGCTTCGGCGCGAGCCGCACGTTCCTCGGCATGAGCGCGGCGGGCTGCTTCGCCACCCTCGCCTTCGCCTCCCTCGCACACGACTCGCTCTCGGGGCTGCTGCTCTACACGCTCGCCGGAGTCTTCGCGGGCGGCGCTTACACGCCGGTGCTCGCGCTCATCGCGCAGCGCTTCGCGCCGGCCACCCGCGGCCGCGCCATGGGCTGGTACCTCGCCGCGGGCTCGCTCGGCTATGCCGTGGGGCTCGCCGCGAGCGGGCCGCTGGTGGCGCTCGGCGGATGGCGCTTCTCGCTGCTGGTGTCGGCGTGCGGCGCGATCGTCGCCACCCTCATGGCCTTCGCGCTCATGCGCGGATCGCACGACCGGCCGCGCGCGGAGCACGCCGCGCAGGCGCAGCTCTCGCGCCTCGTGGAGGTGCTGCGCAACCGCCCGGCCATGCTCGCCATCGGCGCCTACACCTTCCATTCCTGGGAGCTGCTCGGGATGTGGGCGTGGATTCCGGCGTTCCTCGCCGCCGCCGCGGCCCGGGGCGGTTCCATGGATGCTTCGGTCGTGGGCTTCGGCGCGCTGCTCGCGGCGCTCACGCACCTCATCAGCATGGCGGGAAGCCTCCTGGGCGGGCGCTGGTCCGACCGCTTCGGGCGCACCGCCGTCATGATCGGCATGGCGGTCACGAGCCTCGCGTGCTCGGCGCTCTTCGGCTGGCTGGTGGGTGCGCCGCTGTGGTTCCTCGTGGTCATCGCGATGGTCTTCAACCTGTCGGCCATCGGTGACTCGCCGGTGTACTCGACGGCGCTCACGGAGCTGGTGCCGGCGCGGGTGCTGGGCAGCGCCTATGCGATCCGGTCCGTCATGGGCTTCGGCGTGGGCGCGGTGAGCCCGTGGTTCTTCGGGGCCGTGCTCGATCTCACGCGGGGCTATGGCCTCTCGGACACGATCGCGTGGGGCCTCGCGTGGAGCACGCTCGCGATCGGCGCGCTGCCCGGGCCGGTCATGAGCTGGATGCTGCGGCGCTCGCGCGAGGCGCGCGCCATGGCCGAGGGAAGGCGCTAGCGCGCGAGGTGCGCCGCGAGCGCGACGTGGTCCGAGAGCCGCGACCACGTGCCGCCCACGCAGCGCTCGGCACCGCGAATCTCCATGTCGCGCACGTAGATGCGGTCGAGCGAGAACACCGGCAGCGCGGCCGGGTAGCTCTTCGCGAGCTTGCCCTCGCTGTGCTCGAAAACCTCGTAGAGGCCGAGCTCCGCGGCGAGATAGCGGCTCGCCTGCTTGCGCCAGTCGTTGAAGTCGCCCGCCACGATGAGCGGCCCCTTCCTGGGCACGGCCGCGCGGATGCGCTCCACGAGCCACTCGAGCTGGAAGCGGCGGCTGCGCGCCCACAGGCCCAGGTGCACGTTGATGCAATGCAGGCGCTCATTCAAGCCCTCGATCTGCACCTCGCAATGCAGCAGGCCGCGGCTTTCGATGGGGTGGTGCGAGATGTCGATGTTCTCCCACGTCGGGATCGGATGGCGGCTCACGATCGCGTTGCCGTGGTGGCCATCCTGGTAGACCGCGTTCATGCCATAGACGCAGTGCGAGCCCTCGTGGGTGAGGAATTCGTGCTGCGCGACATCGGGCCAGGTGAGGTGGCGGCGCGCGCGGCCCGCGTGCTTGCCCTGCACCTCCTGCAGGAAGGCCACGTCCGCGTTCATGCTGCGCAGCTGCTCGCGGATGTCGTGCAGCACGACGCGGCGGTTGAACTGCGACAGCCCCTTGTGGATGTTGTAGGTGATGACGGTGAGCTGGCGCTTCTTCGTGGTCATGTCGATCGACGCTTTCTCTCCGGAAGCATCAGTATCGCCCTGCGATTGCTCCAGGAGAAGCAACGCTCGGCGGCCTCCCGCCACGGAAGCCACATCGCGGCGAGGTGCTCACGCGGGGCCACGCGCACCGGGACGCGCTCCGGCAGCTCGAGGCCGAAGACGTGCTCCGTGTTGTGCGTGACGCCGGCCGCGTACCGATGGCGCCACACAGGATAGATTTCGAACACGTTCTGCAAGTTCCATTCCGTGAGGTCGTAGCGCGCGGCGTCGATGCCGGTTTCCTCGCCGACCTCGCGGATGGCGGTCTCGCGCAGGGACTCGCCTTCGTGCTGGCTGCCCGTGACGGACTGCCAGTAGCCCGGGTGGTCCGCGCGCTCGAGCAGCAGCACGTCCAGCGCCGCGGTATGGATGACGACGAGGGTCGAGACCGGGATCTTGTGGGCGGCGCTCACGCCACGCGCATGCGCGCGACGACGGACGCGTCGCCCGCGAAGAAGGCATGCGGCATGTCGCGCGTGCGATGCACCGCGACCGGCAGGCCGTGGCGATCGACGCCCACGATGCCCACGTCCGCATCGAAGTCGCGCCCCAGCCGGTCGAGCACCGCGCGCATCGCCTCGGGAAACGTCGCGCCGTGCTCCACCGCTTCCGAGATCGCCCGCGTGGCGAGCGAGCGGATGACGAACTCGCCGGTCCCCGTGGCCGAGGCCGCGATGTACGGCGAGGCGTAGTTGCCCGCGCCGGGAATGGGCGAATCGCCCACGCGCCCCACGAGCTTCATCGTCACGCCGCCCGTCGAGGTCGCCGCCGCCAGCACGCCGTTGGAGTCGACCGCCGCCGCGCCCACGGTGCCGCCGGCGTATTCCGGGTGCTGCTTGAGGAAGCGGCGCATCTTGAGGCTGCGTTCGCCGCTGAGGATCTCCTCGAGGTGCGCCTTCTTGTCCTTCCAGTCGGCGCGGCGCGCGGGCGTCACGGGGTCGTGGTCGCCGAAGCCCATCACGCGCGCGAAGCGCTGCGCGCCCTCGCCGGTCAGCATGACGTGGTCCGTCTCCTCCATCACCTTGCGCGCGACGAGCACCGGGTTCTTCACGCGCTGCAGCCCCGACACGGCGCCCACGCGCGCGCCGCGGCTTTCCATGACGCAGGCGTCGAGCTCGACGAAGCCGTCGAAGTTGAGCACGCCGCCGGTGCCCGCGTTGTAGATCGGGTTGTCCTCGAGGGCCACCACGGTGGCGCAGACCGCGTCCAGCGCCGAGCCGCCGCCGCGCAGCACGCCCTCGCCCGCCTGCACCGCGGCGCGCAGGCCCTCGACGGCGTCGTTCTCGGAGCCGGGGCGCCAGTTGCCGGCGCCGCCGTGGGCGATCAATGCGATGGGCATCGAGGGCTCCGGGTTGGATCCCCGCCTGCGCGGGGACGGCGAATGGCCGCGGCTCTACGCATTCGTTACGTTGCGCAGGCGGATGTGCAGCTCGCGAAGCTGCTTCTCGGTGACGGGGCTCGGCGCATCGACCATGAGGTCCTGCCCGCGCTGCGTCTTCGGGAAAGCGATCACGTCGCGGATCTGGTCCACGCCGGACATCATCGCGACCATGCGGTCGAGCCCGAAGGCGATGCCGCCGTGCGGCGGCGCGCCGTACGACAGCGCATCGAGCAGGAACCCGAACTTGGCGCGCTGCTCCTCCTCGCTGATGCCGAGGACGCGGAACTGCTTCGCCTGCACGTCGGCGCGGTGGATCCGCACCGACCCGCCGCCCAGCTCCCAGCCGTTCAGCGCGATGTCGTACGCCTTCGCGAGGACGCGGCCCGGGTCGTGCTCCATGAACTCGACGTGCTCGTCCTTGGGGCTCGTGAACGGGTGGTGCGCGGCCGCCCAGCGGTCGTTGTCCTCGTCGTGCTCGTACGCGGGAAAGTCGATGATCCAGCACGGGCGCCAGGCTTCCTCGGCGTGGCCCTTGTCGTGGCCGATCTTCATGCGCAGCGCGCCCATCGCGTCGTTCACGATCTTGCGGCGATCGGCGCCGAAGAAGATCACGTCGCCCGCGACCGCGCCGGTGCGCTCGATGATCCTGCCGAGGATCTCCGGCGAGAGGAATTTCACGATCGGCGACTGCAGCCCTTCCTCATTCAGCTTCGCCGGATCGTTCACGCGGATGTAGGCGAGGCCCTTGGCGCCGTAGATGGCGACGAAGGGCGCGAGGTCGTCGAGCTCCTTGCGGGTGAACTGCGCGTTGCCGCCCGGCACGCGCAGCGCCGCGACGCGCCCGTCCTTCATCTCGGCGGCGGACTTGAACACCTTGAAGCCCGCGTCCTTCATGAGGTCCGTGAGCTCCGTGAGCTCGAGCTTGATGCGCAGGTCCGGCTTGTCGCTGCCGTAGCGCGAGGTCGCCTCCGCGTAGGTCAGGCGCGGGAAGGGCGGCAGGTCCACGTCGAGCACGCGCTTCCAGACGTGGCGCACGAGGCCCTCCATCAGGTCCTGGATCTCGCGCTCGGCGAGGAAGGAGGTCTCGATGTCGATCTGCGTGAACTCCGGCTGGCGGTCGGCGCGCAGGTCCTCGTCGCGGAAGCACTTCACGATCTGGTAGTAGCGGTCGAAGCCCGCGATCATGAGCAGCTGCTTGAACAGCTGCGGCGACTGCGGCAGCGCGTAGAACTGCCCGTCGTGGATGCGCGAGGGCACGAGGAACTCGCGCGCGCCCTCGGGCGTGGACTTGTAGAGCACCGGCGTCTCGACGTCGATGAAGCCGTTGTCGTCGAGGTATTCGCGCACCGCGCGCGTCGTGGCGTGGCGCATGCGCAGCGCCTTCTGCATGGGCTCGCGGCGCAGGTCGAGGTAGCGGTACTTGAGCCGCACCTCCTCGTTGAGCTTCTCCTCGTCCATCATGAACGGCGGCGTGGCGGCCGGGTTGATGATCTCGAGGTCGTGCGCGAGCACCTCGATCTCGCCGCTCTTCAGGTTCGGGTTCACCGTGCCTTCGGGGCGCGGCCGCACCACGCCGGTCACGCGCAGCACGAACTCGTTGCGCACGCGGTCCGCGGTGCCGAAGGTTTCGGGGCGGTCGGGGTCGCAGACGACCTGCACGAGGCCGTCGCGGTCGCGAAGGTCGATGAAGATGACGCCGCCATGGTCGCGCCGGCGGTGGGCCCAGCCGTAGAGGGTGACGGTCTTGCCGAGGTATCGGGTGTCGGTGCTGCCGCAGTATTCGGTTCGCATGAAGCGTTGTCACACCCGCGCGGGCGGGTGCCTGTTGTTCGCTACGTTGATTGGGTCCCCGCCTTCGCGGGGACGACGCAGGGGTGGGGGCCGCCGTCGCCGCTCTAGACCCGCGGCGACGGCACCGGATTGAGGTCGGTCCCGGAGCGATTCCTCTCGGGCCGTAGCGGGCGGCGCGGCGGCTCGGCCACGCCCATGGAGATGATGTACTTGAGGGCCTCGTCCACGGTCATGTCGAGCTCGATGGTCTCGGAGCGCGGCAGGATGAGGAAGAAGCCGGCGGTGATGTTGGGCGTCGTCGGGACGAAGACCGAGATCTGCTCGCGCCCGAGGATGTCGGAAACCTCGTGCTCCGGCGTGCCGGTCACGAGCGCCACGGTCCACGCGCCCGCGTGCGGATAGCGCACGAGAACCGCGCGCCGGAAGGCCTTGCCCTCGGGCGAGAACAGCGTGTCGCTGATCTGCTTCACGCCGCCGTAGATGGAGCGCACGATGGGGATGCGCTGCAGCAGGTTGTGCCCGAGCAGCAGCAGCTGGCGGCCGAAGAAGTTCGCGGCGAGCGCGCCGGTGGCGATCACGATCGTCGCGGTGAGCAGGATACCCAGGCCGGGCACGTGGAAGCCGAAGATCGCCTCGCTCTGCAGGCGGTCGGGCAACAGCAGCAGGGACTGGTCCATCGCGTCCACGAGCAGCTTCAGCACCCACAGCGTGATGCCGAGCGGGATCCAGACCAGCAATCCGGCGACGAAGTACCGGCGAAGGGTGGACATCATGGCACCCTCGCCATGGTCTGGAGGCTCGGGGCCAAGCTAGCGCGTCGTCAGTGGCACGAGCAGGCGCCGCCGCCGCACGAGGGCGCGGCATCCTTCGAGCCTTCGCTCTTGCTCTCGCTGCCGGAGTCCTTCTTCTTGGCCTCGGATGCCTTGTTCTTGAAGTCCGTGGCGTACCAGCCGCTGCCCTTCAGATGGAAGCCGGCGGCGGTCACCATCTTCGAGAACGTGGGCTTGCCGCACTCGGTGCAGTCGGTGAGCGGCGGGTCGCTCACCTTCTGGAGGAATTCCTCCTGGTGGCCGCAGCTCCCGCAGCGATATTCGTAGATCGGCATGAGCCTTCTCCCGGATTGGTCGAATTGCATTTTAACAGAGGCACTTGGCGGGGTTTGTGCACTGCGCCAAGGACCGCGTTGCCCCTGAAACGTAGGGACCGTCCCGGGGACCTTCAACCCCCCGGCCGGGCGAGCCGCCGCCGGTTGGCCATCCAGCCGCCGCCGGCGAGCGCGACGGACATGCTCAGGAAGACCGGCGTCATCCCCAGGGCCGTTCCCAGCCCGCCGAAGGCCAGCGGCAGCACCGTGTGGCTGGCATTCAGCACCACGGTGCGCACGCCCACCGCCTCGCCCGCGCGGCCCGACGGCGCCGTCGCGTAGATCAGGGACATGATCGAGGGCTGCGTGGCGCCGAGCCCCAGGCCCAGGATGAAGGCGATGGTGGACAGCAGGGGTACCGTGCGGACCGTCGGGAAGAGCGCGTAGGCGACGCACGCGATGGCGAAGGTGCCGGTGATGAGCGGCCATTCGGGCACGCGCGCCTGCAGCCATGGCAGCACGAGGCGGATGCTGAAGGTGGCGGCGGCGAAGCTGCCCAGGATGAGCCCGATCGTGGAGGCATGCAGCCCGATGGACGTGCCGTAGATCGGCATGACGAACACGAAGAGGTCCCAGGCGCTGGCGAGCAGCCCCGTCACGATGAAGACGCGCCGCAGCTCCTCGTTGCGCAGCAGCTCGAGGGTGCTGTGGTCCTCGCCGCCACGGGGGCGGCGCGGCGTATGGGAAAGGCGCTTGCGTTGGCTCAGCAGGACCGCGAGCGCGCCCAGCGCCGACAGGGCGAGCAGCTGGAAGGTGCGCGCGCTTCCGAGGAGGTCGATCGAGAAGCCGGCGGAGGTCGGGCCGATGAAGTTGGAGATCGAGAAGCCGAGCGCGAGCCAGCTGAAGTTGTCCTTGCGGTTTTCCGGCGTGCTGCTCTGGCCGATCCAGTGCTGCACGCTGATGTGCACCATCATGAATCCGCTGCCCGCCCCCGCCGCGGCGAAGAAGAGCGGCGGCAACCCGGGCGCGAGCCCCGGCAGCACGACCGAGGCCATGAGCAGCGACACCGCGGCGATCATCGGCACGCGCACGCCGATGCGGTCCACGAGGCGCCCGGCATAGATCCCGAGCGCCATCGGCAGCGCCGCGAAGAGCGACATGATGACGCCCACGGTGAGCGGCGTGGCGCCCATGGCGAGCGCCGTGAGCGAGATGGTGAGCCGGCTGCCGTTGAACGCGACGTGCGCGAGGACCGTCGTGAGTACCAGCAGCGCCAGCGGCATCCGCGTGGATCAGCCGCGGCGCGCTTCCAGGGCCGCGATACGCTCCGGAATGGGCGGGTGGCTGGCGAAGAGCGCCATGAACCTGTTGCCGCCCTCGGCGATGCCGAAAGCCTGCAGCGACTGCGGCAGCGCGTCGGGCTCGAGGCCGCCCAGGCGGCGTAGCGCGGCGATCATGGGCCGCGGCGTGTGCAGCAGGCCCGCGGAGCCCGCGTCCGCGCGGAACTCGCGCTGGCGCGAGAACCAGGCGACGATGAGCGAGGCGAGGACGCCGAAGAGGATCTCGCACGCGAACACGGTGATGTAGTAGCCCATGCCGACGCCGCGCTCCGTCTTGAAGACCGTGCGGTCGACGAGATAGCCGACCACCCGCGACAGGAACACGACGAAGGTGTTGACCACGCCCTGGATCAGCGTGAGCGTGACCATGTCGCCGTTGGCGACGTGCGAGATCTCGTGGCCCAGCACCGCCTCCACTTCCTCGCGCGACATCGATTCGAGCAGGCCCGTGGAAACCGCGACGAGCGACGAATCGCGGAAGGCGCCCGTCGCGAACGCGTTGGGCGCGCCTTCGTAGATCGCGACTTCCGGCAGGCCGATGCCCGCTTCGCGCGCGAGCTTCTGCACCGTGCCCACGAGCCACTGCTCGTCCGCGGTGCGCGGCTGGTCGATCACCTGCGCGCCCACGGACATCTTCGCCATCCACTTGGACATGAGCAGCGAGATGAACGCGCCGCCGAAGCCGATGATCGCGGCGAACGTGAGCAGCGCGCCCATGTTCAGGCCGTTGGCCGTGAGCCAGCGATTCACGCCGAGGATGGACGTGGTGATGGACAGCACCAGCATCACGGCGATGTTGGTGAGCAGGAACAGGAAGATTCGCTTCATGGCGTTTTACGGTCGCAAGGAGTCATCTCGCGAGATGGGGGCGGGCGGCAAGGCCTTCAAGGGGACCCTCACGGGGGTCCGCCTCCAGGCCGTGACGGCAAAGACGGCTGTCGCCGTCAGAACGGGATGTCATCCTCGAAGTCGTCGAACTTGCCGCCGGTCTTGGCCGCGGGCTTGCCCGCCGCCGCGGGCCGCGACGGGGCCGCGCTGCCGCTGTCGCGCGGCTCGCCCATGTCGGGCGCGCCGCCGCCCATGCCCTGGCGGGAGCCCAGCATTTGCATGGCATTGGCGACGATCTCGGTGGTGTACTTGTCCTGGCCGTCCTTGTCCTGCCACTTGCGCGTCTGCAGCCGGCCCTCGACGTAGACCTGGCTGCCCTTCTTCAGGTACTCGCCCGCGATCTCGGCGAGCTTGCCGAAGAACGCGACGCGGTGCCATTCCGTCTTCTCCTGCTTGTCGCCGTTCTTGTCCTTCCACGTCTCCGTGGTCGCGATGGACACGTTCGTGATGGCCCCGCCGTCGGGCATGTAGCGCGTCTCGGGATCGCGCCCGAGGTTGCCGATGAGGATCACCTTGTTGACCGATGCCATTTGTGCCTTCCCTTTCTCAAGCGCGCGGCGCGTGCGCCGCGACGAATTGACCCATGTTCCATGCTGCCGCGAGCCACGCCAGCGTGAGCGCCAGGCAGGCGGCGAGCACCGCCGCGAAGCCCGCGTGCTGCGCGATCACGCCGCCGGCCGCGCCGCCGACGAACGTGCCGAGGAACTGTACGCTGGAATAGATCCCGGTGGCAGAGCCCACCGCTTCCCTGGGCGCCGCCTTGGAGACCAGCGCAGGCAGCTTAGCTTCCAGAACGTTGAACCCGGTGAAGAAGATGACCAGCGCGGCGACGATCCCGGCGAGCGAATCGAGCGCGAAGACGAGGATCGCCATGCCGATCGCCACCATCGCGATGGAGCCCAGGAACACCGTGCGCTCCTTCTGCGCCCACGGCCCCATGATGCCCGGCAGCATGAGCAGGAAGCCCGCGCCCACGGCGCCCAGGTAGACCCAGCGATGGCTGGAAGCCGGCAGGCCCGCGTGCACCAGGCCGATCGGCACCACGATGAACATCGCCATGAGCACCGCGTGCAGGCTGAAGATGCCGATGTTGAGCCGCACCAGCTCGCGATCGCGAAAGACGGTGCCCAGCGACACCGTGCGGTCGTGCTCCTTCGCCGGCGCATCGGGCACCACGAAGCGCACCACGCCGATGGCGGTGAGCGCGAGCACGCCGGTCATCGCGAAGATCCCGGGCACGCCGATGACCTGCTGCAGGAATGGCGCCGCGATGAACGACACCGCGAAGACCACGCCGATCGTCGAGCCGATGATCGCCATCGCCTTGGTGCGCTGGCTGTCGCGCGTGAGGTCGGCCGCCGCCGCCATCGCGACCGCCGAGATGGCGCCGGCACCCTGCAGGACGCGCCCGGCGATCACGACCCACGGATGGTCGGAGCTCGCGCAGGTGAAGCTGCCCACCGCGAAAAGGAAGAGCCCGGCGTACATGACCGGCTTGCGCCCGCGGCGGTCCGACAGCCAGCCGAAGGGCAGCTGCAGGATGGCCTGCGTGATGCCGTAGGCCCCCAGCGCGACGCCGACGAGCGTGAGGTTCCAGCCCGGGCGTCCCTGCGCGTAGAGCGAGAAGACGGGCAGGATCACGAACATGCCGAACAGGCGCAGCCCGAAGATCGAGGCCAGCGAAAGGCTCGCTCGCAGCTCGCTCGGGCTCATGCGGGCCGGGGATGTGACCACGGGGGATTGGAGCAGGGAAAGGAGGCTCAGGTATATTAGCAGATTGGCCTTTTCAACCGGCCTGGAACGGGCATCGGCAAGACCGCAATCGCAAGTCCTTGATGGAAAAGATCCGTATCCGCGGGGCACGCACCCACAACCTGAAGAACATCAGCCTCGACATCCCGCGAAACCGCCTGGTGGTGGTCACAGGGCTCTCGGGCTCGGGCAAGTCCTCCCTCGCGTTCGACACCCTCTATGCCGAGGGCCAGCGCCGCTACGTGGAATCGCTCTCGGCCTACGCGCGGCAATTCCTGGAGCTCATGGAGAAGCCTGACGTGGACCTGATCGAGGGCCTGTCGCCGTCGATCGCCATCGAGCAGAAGGCCACGTCGCACAACCCGCGCTCGACCGTGGGCACCGTGACCGAGGTCCACGACTACCTGCGCCTGCTCTTCGCGCGGGTGGGAGACCCGTACTGCCCGGAGCACGACGTGCCGCTCTCCGCGCAGAGCGTCTCGCAGATGGTGGACCACGTGATGGCCCTGCCGGACGGCACCCGCGTGATGATCCTGGCCCCGCTCGTGGCGGGAAAGAAGGGCGAGCAGGCCGAGATGATCGACGAGCTGCGCGCGCAGGGCTTCGTGCGGCTGCGCATCGACGGCGAGGTGCACGAGATCGACCGGCTGCCGAAGCTCGACCGCAACCGCAAGCACACGATCGACATCGTGGTCGACCGCGTGAAGATCGAGGCGGATGCGCCGCGCGAGGGCCTCAAGCAGCGGCTCGCCGAATCGTTCGAGACCGCCCTGCGCCACGCGGACGGGCGCGCCATCGCGGCGGAGGCCGATTCCGCGCGCGAGCACCTGTTCTCCGCCAACTTCGCCTGCCCGGTCTGCAGCTACTCGATTCCCGAGCTGGAGCCGCGGCTCTTCTCGTTCAACAACCCGATGGGCGCGTGCCCGCGCTGCGACGGCCTGGGCGAGGTCACGTTCTTCGATCCGCGGCGCGTGGTGGCCTTCCCGCACCTGTCGCTCGCCGGCGGCGCGGTCCGCGGCTGGGACCGGCGCAACCAGTTCTACTTCTCGATGCTGGTCTCGCTCGCGCAGCACTACGACTTCGACGTCGACGCGCCGTTCGAGTCGCTGCCGCAGCGCGTGCAGGACATCGTGCTGAACGGCTCCGGCGCCGAGCTGATCGCGTTCCGCTATCCCGGCGACAAGGGCCGCACGGCGGTTAAGGAGCATGCCTTCGAGGGCATCCTGCCGAACCTCGAGCGCCGTTACCGCGAGACGGACTCCGCGGCGGTGAAGGAGGAGCTCGCCAAGTACCTCAACAACCGCCCGTGTCCCGAGTGCGGCGGCACGCGCCTGCGGCTGGAAGCGCGCAACGTGCGCGTGGCCGGCCGCACGATCCACGCGCTTTCGTCCATGCCGCTCAAGGAGGCGCAGCCCTTCTTCGAGCACCTGCAGCTCGAGGGGGCCAAGCGCGCGATCGCCGAGAAGATCGTGCACGAGATCGCCAACCGCCTGCAGTTCCTCAACAACGTCGGCCTCGACTACCTCTCGCTCACGCGCTCGGCCGACACGCTGTCCGGCGGCGAGGCGCAGCGCATCCGGCTCGCGAGCCAGATCGGCTCGGGGCTCACGGGCGTCATGTACGTGCTCGACGAGCCGTCCATCGGCCTGCACCAGCGCGACAACGCGCGCCTCATCGAGACCCTCAAGCACCTGCGCGACCTCGGCAATTCCGTGATCGTGGTCGAGCACGACGAGGAGGCGATCGCGGCCGCCGACCACGTCGTGGACATGGGCCCCGGTGCCGGCGTGCATGGCGGCGAGATCGTCTCCCAGGGCACGCCGCAGGACATCCTGCGCGATCCCAACTCGCTCACGGGGCAGTATCTCTCCGGCCGCAAGAGCATCGCCATTCCCGCGCGGCGCCGCCGCGGCGACCCGTCGAAGAAGCTGCGCATCGCGGGCGCGCGCGGCAACAACCTGCGCGACGTGAGCGTGGAGCTGCCCGTGGGGCTCTTCGTGTGCATCACCGGCGTGTCGGGATCGGGCAAGTCCACGCTCATCAACGACACGCTCTACAACGCGGTGTCGCACCACCTCTACGGCTCGGCCGCCGAGCCCGCGGAGCACGATTCGATCGAGGGCCTCGACCACTTCGACAAGGTGATCAACGTCGACCAGAGCCCGATCGGGCGCACGCCGCGCTCGAATCCCGCCACCTACACCGGCCTCTTCGCGCCGATCCGCGACCTGTTCGCGGGCGTGCCGGAATCCCGCGCGCGCGGCTACGGACCGGGCCGCTTCTCCTTCAACGTGAAGGGCGGGCGCTGCGAGGCGTGCCAGGGCGACGGCATGATCAAGGTCGAGATGCACTTCCTGCCGGACGTGTACGTGCCGTGCGACGTGTGCCACGGCAAGCGCTACAACCGCGAGACGCTGGAAGTGCACTACAAGGGCCGCTCGATCCACGAGGTGCTCGACATGACCGTCGAGCAGGCGCACGAGTTCTTCAAGTCGGTGCCCGCGATCGCGCGCAAGCTCGCCACGCTCCTCGAGGTGGGCCTCGGCTACATCAAGCTCGGCCAGAGCGCGACGACTCTCTCGGGCGGGGAGGCGCAGCGCGTGAAGCTCTCGCTGGAGCTCTCGAAGCGAGACACCGGCCGCACCCTATTCATCCTCGACGAGCCCACGACGGGCCTGCACTTCCAGGACATCGACCTGCTGCTCAAGGTGCTGCATCGCCTGCGCGACCATGGCAACACCGTGCTCGTGATCGAGCACAACCTCGACGTCATCAAGACCGCCGACTGGGTCGTGGACCTCGGACCCGAGGGCGGCGACCGCGGCGGCACGATCGTCGCGCAGGGCACGCCCGAGGAAGTGGCGCGCGTGCCCGAAAGCTACACCGGGCGATTCCTCAAACCCATCCTCGAGCCGCCGCGCAGGAAGGCGGCCGCCGGCTGACCATGGACTTCCATCCCCGCCAGCTCCTCGTCGACAGCTTCAAGGTGGCCGTCGGCGCCGCCGACCCACTGCAGATCGTGCCGAAGAACCTGCCGAAGCCGCCGAAAGGCCGCACCGTGGTCGTGGGCGCCGGCAAGGCGGCGGGCTCCATGGCGCGCGCGGTGGACGAGAGCTGGCCGCAGGACGCGCCGCTCGAAGGCGTGGTCATCACCCGCTACGGCCATTCGGCGCCGGCGAAGCGCATCCGCGTGGTCGAGGCGGGGCACCCGGTGCCCGACGAGCACGGCGAGGCGGCGGCGCGCGAGATCCTGCAGCTCGCGCGTTCGCTCGGGCCGGACGACCTGCTGCTCGCCCTCGTTTCCGGCGGCGGCTCCTCGCTGCTCGCGCTGCCCGTCGAGGGCATCGCCATGGCGGACCTGAAGGCGCTCACCAGGGACCTGCTCGCGAGCGGCGCACCGATCCAGGACATGAACACGGTGCGCAAGCACCTGTCGCTCATCCAAGGCGGGCGGCTCGCCGCGGCCACGAAGGCGCGCGTGCTGGCGTTGGTGATCTCCGACGTGACGGGCGACGACCCGACCCACATCGCCTCGGGACCGTGCGCGCCCGATCCCACCACGTTCGCCGACGCGCTCGACATCCTGGAGCGCTTCGCCGTGAAGCCGCCGCGATCCATCGCGAAGCACCTCGAAGGCGGCGCGAAGGGCGCCACGGCGGAGACGCCCAAGCCAGGCGATGCGATCTTCGCGCGCGTCGAAAATCGCGTCATCGCCACCGCGCATCGCAGCCTCATGACCGCCGCGGCGTTCTTCCAGGGGCGCGGCGTGACGCCCATGGTGCTCGGCGACAGCGTGACCGGCGAAGCGAGCGAGGTCGCGAAGGTCTACGGGGCGCTTGCGCGGCAAGTCCGCGAGCACTCCCACCCCTTCAAGCCGCCCGTGGCGCTCATCTCCGGCGGCGAGACCACCGTCACGCTGCGCGGCAACGGCCGCGGCGGGCGCTGCACCGAGTTCCTGCTGTCGCTCGCCGTGGACCTCGAGGGCCTCGCGGACACGTGGGCCATCGCGTGCGACACGGACGGCATCGACGGCAGCGAGGACAACGCGGGCGCGGTGCTCACGCCGGACGCGCTCGAGCGCGCGCGGGCGAAGGGCCTGTCGGCGAAGAAGCTGCTCGCGAACAACGACGGCTACGGATTCTTCTCGGCGCTGGACGATCTCGTGGTCACCGGGCCCACGCGCACGAACGTGAACGACTACCGCGTGATCCTGGTGCGCTGAGCGGCGCCGGCTGCGCGTGGACCCCTAGATGTCGATGTCCCAGCTGCTGCGCACCGTGTAGCGCTGGGCCGGTCCCCATCCCTCGGAGCGCAGCTCGGCGCGCTGGCCGGGGACCACCTTGAAAGTCGCCGGCACCGCCGCCGTCACGCTGTCACCGTCGTCCAGCTCCACGATCGCTTCCTCGCCCGCGTCCGTGGAGAGGACATGGCGCACGACGCCGCGCACGCGCGGCGCCTCGCCGAACGGGTGGAAATCGAGGCGAAATGCGATCCAGGCCATCGCCGCGATGCAGGCGGCGACCCAGGCGAGATCGCGCTTCCAGCGGGTTCGCATCACGGCAGGTCGATGTCCATGGCTGCCTTATAGCGCAGGTGGCGGCGAAAGTCCGTGGACCACGCCACAGCGCCACGGCACGGCGCGAGCCCGCCAGCGAAAAGGCCGGCGCACGGCCGGCCTTTCGTGACGAGCAGGAGCGGGAGGCTTACGCCTTCACCTTCGAGTCGCCGGTGTCGCGCGCCTCCTCGGCCGGCTCGGGACGGTCCAGGAGCTCGACGAGCGCCATGGGGGCATTGTCGCCCTGGCGGAAGCCGAACTTGAGGATGCGCAGGTACCCGCCGTTGCGCGCCTTGTAGCGCGGGCCCAGCTCGTCGAAGAGCTTGACCACCATGTCGCGGTCGCGCAGGCGATCGAACGCGAGGCGCTTGTTGGCGAGCGTGTTGGTCTTGCCGAGCGTGATGATGGGCTCGGCCACGCGGCGCAGCTCCTTGGCCTTCGGCAGCGTCGTCTTGATGGCCTCGTGCTTGAGCAGCGAGACGGTCATGTTGCGCAGCATCGCGAGGCGATGGCTGCTGGTGCGGTTGAGCTTGCGAAGCCCGTGGCGGTGACGCATTTGAATCGCTTCCTTTCGTACTCTCTTGGCCTATTCGGCCTTGTTGGTCTTGTGGGTTGATTGGATCCCGGCCTGCGCCGGGATGACGCTACTTCGTCAAACCGGCCACGGGCCAGTTCTCGAGCTTCATGCCGAGCGTGAGCCCCTTCGAGGCCAGCACTTCCTTGATCTCGTTGAGCGACTTGCGGCCGAGGTTCGGCGTCTTCAGCAGCTCGTTCTCGGTGCGCTGGATGAGGTCGCCGATGTAGTAGATGTTCTCGGCCTTGAGGCAGTTGGCCGAGCGCACGGTGAGCTCGAGGTCGTCCACGGGCTGCAGCAGGATGGGATCGACCTGCGGCTGCGCGGTCTCGGTGCGCTCCTCGCTGGTGGACTGGAGCGACGCGAACACGGACAGCTGGTCGACCAGCACGCTCGCGGCGTAGCGGACGGCCTCCTCCGGCTCGATCACGCCGTTGGTCTCGATGTCGATCACGAGGCGGTCGAGGTCCGTGCGCTGCTCCACCCGCGCGCTCTCCACCTGGTAGCTCACGCGGCGCACCGGCGAGAACGAGGCGTCCAGCAGGATCGAGCCGATGGAGCGGGAATCGTCCTGGCGGCGCGAGGTGGCGGGCACGTAGCCGCGGCCCTTCTCGATCTTGATCGTCATGTCGATCTTGCCGCCCTGCGTGAGGTGCGCGATCACGTGGTCGGGATTGATGATCTCGACGTCGTGCGTCTGCTCGATGTCGGCCGCGGTCACGGGGCCCGCCGCGGCCTTCTTGAGCTTGAGCGTGGCCTCCGAGCGGTTGTGCAGCTTCATCACCACGCCCTTGAGGTTCAGGATGACGTCGACGACGTCTTCCTGGACGCCCTCGATCGTGGAGTACTCGTGCAGCACGCCGGCGATCTTCACCTCCGTCGCGGCGTACCCGGGCATCGACGACAGCAGGATGCGCCGCAGCGCGTTGCCGAGCGTGTGGCCGTAGCCGCGCTCGAACGGCTCCATGACCACCTTCGCGTGCGTAGGCGACAGGTTCTGTACGTCGATGATGCGGGGTTTCAGGAAATTCGTGGCGGTGCTTTGCATTCGGGGGTACCTCTGCCAGATGCGTTAGGGAGCGAGCTCCAGCGGTATTGCGGCGCTGCGCATGCAGCGATCACTTCGAGTAAAGCTCGACCACCAACTGCTCGTTGACGTCGGACGCGAACTCGGCGCGGTCCGGGAGCGCCTTGAAGACGCCCTTGAAATTCTTGGCATCGACCTCGACCCAGCTCGGGAAGCCGTTCTGCTCCGCGAGGTCCAGGGAAGCCTTGATGCGCAGCTGCGCGCGGGCCTTCTCGCGCACGGAGACCGTGTCGGAGGCGCGCACCAGGTACGACGGGATGTTCACGGGCTTGCCGTTCACCTCGATCGCCTTGTGCGAGACGAGCTGGCGGGCTTCGGCGCGCGTGGAGGCGAACCCCATGCGGTAGACCACGTTGTCCAGGCGGCTCTCGAGCATCTGCAGCAGCACCTCGCCCGTGGCGCCACGCTTGGTGATCGCCTTGTCGAAGTAGTTGCGGAACTGGCGCTCGAGCACGCCGTACATGCGGCGGATCTTCTGCTTCTCGCGCAGCTGCGTGCCGTACTCCGAGATGCGCGTCGATTTCGCGCCGTGCTGGCCGGGGCGCGAGTCGAGCTTGCACTTCGTGTCGAGGGAGCGGCGCGCGCTCTTCAGGAAGAGGTCGGTGCCTTCCCGGCGCGAGAGCTTGCACTTGGGTCCGGTATAACGTGCCACGGTGTTCTCCTAATTCGATGCTTGCGGGTCGTGTTCGAGGGGAAACGACTCGTGCTACATGCGGCGGCGCTTCGGCGGGCGGCAGCCGTTGTGCGGCACCGGCGTCACGTCGGCGATGGAAACGATCTTCAGGCCCAGCGCGTTCAGCGCGCGCACGGCCGACTCGCGGCCCGGCCCCGGGCCCTTGATGCGGACTTCCAGGTTCTTCACGCCGTGCTCCTGCGCGGCGCGGCCGGCGGCCTCGGCGGCCACCTGCGCGGCGAAGGGCGTCGACTTGCGCGAGCCCTTGAAGCCCGCGCCGCCGGAGGTCGCCCACGAGAGCGCGTTGCCCTGGCGGTCGGTGATGGTGATGATCGTGTTGTTGAAGGAGGCGTGCACGTGGGCGATGCCCTCGGACACGGTCTTCTTCGCCTTCTTGCGGGCGCGGGTTGCGGCAGGTGCCTTGGCCATTGGCTTCTATTCCTTTGCGTTCAGGTGATCAGGCCGCGGCCTTGGACAGGCGCACAGCCTTGCGCGGGCCCTTGCGGGTGCGCGCGTTGGTGCGGGTGCGCTGGCCACGGACCGGCAGGCCCTTCTTGTGGCGCACGCCGCGGTAGCAGCCGAGGTCCATCAGCCGCTTGATGTTCATGGAGACTTCCCGGCGCAGGTCGCCTTCCACCGTGAATTTCGACACCTGCTCGCGGATCTTGTCCATCTCCGCGTCGGTGAGGTCCTTCATCTTGGTGGCGTGGCTCACCCCCGCCGCGTCGCAGATCATGCGCGCGCGCGAGCGGCCGATGCCGAAGATCGCCGTGAGCGCGATCGCGGCGTGCTGCTGGTTCGGGATGTTGATGCCGGCAATACGGGCCATTTGTCTGTGTCCTCAACCTTGGCGTTGCTTGTGGCGCGGGTCGGTGCAGATCACGCGCACCACGCGCTTGCGCCGCACGATCTTGCACTTGCGGCAGATTTTCTTGACGGAAGCCTGCACTCGCATGGTTCTTCTCCTTGCTTCACTTGGCGCGGAACGTGATCCGCGCCTTTGTCAGATCGTAGGGCGTGAGCTCCACGGTGACCTTGTCGCCGGGGAGGATGCGGATGTAGTGCATGCGCATCTTCCCGGAGATGTGCCCCAGGACCACGTGCCCGTTCTCGAGCTTCACCCTGAACATCGCATTGGGGAGCGTCTCGAGGATCTCCCCCTGCATCTGTATCGTCTCTTCCTTCGCCATCGCCGCCGCCCTAGCGCACAGGGAAGCCCGAGCCCTTGAAGTTGGCCTTCTTGAGCAGGCTTTCGTACTGGTGCGACATGAGGTACGCCTGGAGCTGCGCCATGAAGTCCATCGTGACGACCACCGTGATCAGCAGCGACGTGCCCCCGAAGTAGAACGGCACGTTGAGCTCCGTGCGCAGGAACTCCGGCAGCAGGCACACCAGCGTCACGTAGATCGCGCCCGTGAGCGTGAGCCGCGTGAGGATGCGGTCGACGTAGCGCGCGGTCTGCTCGCCGGGGCGGATGCCCGGGACGAACGCCCCGCTCTTCTTCAGGTTGTCCGCGGTCTCCTTCGAGTTGAAGACCAGCGCCGTGTAGAAGAAGCAGAAGAAGATGATCGCCGCCGCGTACAGGATGATGTAGAGCGCCTGGCCCGGCGACATCGCCGCCGACACGTCCTTCAGCCACGTGAGGTGCTCGTTCGAGCCGAACCAGTTCGCGAGCGTGGCCGGGAACAGGATGATCGACGAGGCGAAGATCGGCGGGATCACGCCCGACATGTTGAGCTTGAGCGGCAGGAACGAGCTCTGGCCGCCGTACAGCCGGTTGCCGACCTGGCGCTTGGCGTAGTTCACCAGGATGCGCCGCTGCCCCTTCTCGATGAACACCACGATGCCCGTCACCAGGACCACCAGCGCGAACACGACGATCGCGGCGAGGATGGACATGGCGCCCGTGCGCACCAGCTCGAGGCTGCCGCCGATCGCGTGCGGCAGGCCCGCCACGATGCCCGCGAAGATGATCATCGAGATGCCGTTGCCGATGCCGCGCTCGGTGATCTGCTCGCCCAGCCACATGATGAACATCGTGCCGGTCATGAGCGTGATGACCGTCGTGAGGCGGAACGCCATGCCGGGATCGATCACCAGGCCCGGCTGCGACTCGAGCGCCACGGAGATCCCGAGCGCCTGGAAGAGCGACAGCACCACGGTGCCGTAGCGCGTGTATTGCGTGATCTTGCGGCGGCCGGCCTCGCCCTCCTTCTTGAGGGCGTCGAGCTGCGGCGAGACCACCGACAGCAGCTGCATGATGATCGACGCGGAGATGTACGGCATGATGCCCAGCGCGAAGATCGAGAACCGCGACAGCGCCCCTCCCGAGAACATGTTGAACATGTCCAGGATCCCGCCCTTGCCCTGCTGGAACAGGCGGGCGAGCTCGGTGGGGTCGATGCCCGGCACGGGGATGTACGTGCCGATGCGATAGACGACGAGGGCGCCGACCAAGAAGATCAGGCGCCGCTTGAGGTCACCGAGCTTTCCGAGTGTCGCGAGGGGGTTGGCCGACAATGCGTCTTTCTCCGGTTACTTGGAGGCCGCGGCCGGCTGCTTCTTCGCCAGCTTGGCGGTCTTTTCCTGGGCGGCGATCTCGGCGACCTTGCCGCCCGCCTTCTCGATCGCCTCGCGCGCGCCCTTCGACGCGGCGATGCCCGAGACGCTGAGCTTCTTCTCGACGGCGGCGCCGGCGAGGATGATCTTGGCGCGGCCGGCCGACGGCGGGATGAGGCCCGCGGCCTTGAGCGAGTCCATCGTCACGTCGCCCTCGACGCGGGCGAGGTCGCCGGAGCGCACTTCCGCCGCCTTCTGGATCGTCGTGGCGAGGAAGCCGCGCTTGGGCAGGCGGCGCTGCAGCGGCATCTGCCCGCCCTCGAAGCCGACCTTGTGGTAGCCGCCCGCGCGGGATTTCTGGCCCTTGTGGCCGCGGCCCGCCGTCTTGCCCAGGCCCGAGCCGATGCCGCGGCCGACGCGCTTGCGTGCCTTGCGCGCACCGGCGCCCGGCTTGATCGTGTTGAGTTCCATCGTCCTATTCCTCGACCCGAACCAGGTAGCTCACCCGGTTGATCATTCCGCGCACCGACGGCGTGTCCTCCACCTCGACGGTGTGCTCACGGTGGCGCAATCCCAGGCCCTTCACCGTCTCGCGGTGCTTGCCGATCGTGCCGCGCAGACCCTTCACGAGGGTCACCTTGATGCGCTTCTTGTCCGCCATTGTCGTCAGTCCCTTCAGGCGATGTCTTCGACCTTCTTGCCGCGCTTGGCCGCGATCTCGGAAGGACGACGCTGCTGGATGAGGCCGTCGAGCGTGGCACGCACGACGTTGTACGGGTTCGTCGAGCCGTGGCACTTGGCCGAGATGTTGGTGACTCCCATCACCTCGAACACCGCGCGCATGGCGCCGCCGGCCTTGATGCCGTTGCCTTCGGCCGCGGGCTTCATCATGACGCGCGTGGCGCCGTGGCGGCCGAGCACCTCGTGGTGCAGCGTCCCGCTCTTGAGCGAGATCTTCACCAGGTTGCGGCGCGCCTGCTCCATCGCCTTCTGCACCGCCACCGGCACCTCGCGGGCCTTGCCCTTGCCCATGCCGATGCCGCCGTCGCCGTCGCCCACCACGGTGAGCGCCGCGAAGCCGAGGATGCGCCCGCCCTTCACCACCTTGGTGACGCGGTTCACGGAGATCATCTTCTCGCGCAGGCCGTCGCTGCGTTCTTCCTGCTGCGGGCCGCGCTGGTCGTTTCTCGCCATATCTCTATTCCCTTAGAACTTGAGCCCGCCTTCGCGGGCCGCGTCGGCGAGCGCCTTGACGCGCCCGTGGTAGCTGAAGCCCGCGCGGTCGAACGCGACCTCGGTCACGCCCGCAGCCTTCGCCTTCTCGGCGATGCGCTTGCCGACCTCGGCGGCGGCCTGCTTGCTGCCGCCCTTCGGATGCGAGCCGCGCACGTCCTTCTCCAGCGTGGAGGCCGCGGCGAGCACCTTGCCGCCGGTCGCGTCGATGACCTGCGCGTAGATGTGCTGGTTGGTGCGATGGACCATCAGGCGCACCGCCTCCTGGCGGCCGATGCGCGCCCGGGTCTTCGCCGCCCGACGCAATCTCGAAATCTTCTTTTCCATGTCTCCTAGCTCCACTGCTCGAGGAGTTGAGCGGCAGCTTGCTGTCCGCTCCAACGACCGCCCCGATGTCTCGTCACACGCATCCGGTTACTTTTTCTTGGTCTCTTTGATGACGACCGTCTCGTTCGCGTAGCGCACGCCCTTGCCCTTGTAGGGCTCGGGGCTCTTGAACGCGCGGATCTCGGCGGCGACCTGGCCGACCTTCTGGCGGTCCATGCCCTTGATCACGATCTCCGTCTGCGTGGGCGTCTCGGCCTTGACGCCCTCGGGCAGCGCGTAGACGACCGGGTGCGAGAAGCCGAGCGAGAGGTTGAGCTTGCTGCCCTGGGCCTGCGCGCGGTAGCCCACGCCCACGAGCGTGAGCTTCTTCGAGAACCCGTCCTTCACGCCCTGCACCATGTTCGCCACGTTGGCGCGCAGGGTGCCGGACAGCGCGTTGGCCTGCTTCGACTCGTTCGCCGCCACGAAGGTCACGTGGCCGGCGTCGAGCTTCACGGTCACGTGCGGCGTGAGCGGGTGCGTGAGCGTGCCGAGCGGGCCCTTCACGGTGACTGCGGCATTGTCGATGGTGACCTGGACCTTGTCCGGGACGGCCACCGGGTATTTTGCGATTCGCGACATGTTCGGTCTCGCTCCTTACACCACGACGCAGAGCACTTCGCCGCCGATGCCGGTCTCGCGGGCGCGGCGGTCCGTCATCACGCCCTTCGACGTGGAGACGATGGCCACTCCCAGACCGTTCATGACGCGCGGAATGTCGTCGCGGCCCTTGTAGATGCGAAGCCCCGGGCGCGAGACGCGCTCGAGCTTCTCGATCACCGGCTTGCCGGCGTAGTACTTGAGGCCGATCTCGATGACCGCCTTGCCTTCCTGGTCGCGGAGGGCGAAGTCCTCGATGTAGCCCTCGTCCTTCAGGACCTGGGCGATGGCGCGCTTCACCTTGGAAGCCGGCACGAACACGCTGGCCTTCTCCGTCGCTTGCGCGTTGCGGATGCGGGTCAGCATGTCGGCGATGGGATCACTCATGCTCATCGTTCGTCTCCTACCAGCTCGCCTTGATCATGCCGGGGATCTCGCCGCGCATCGCGATCTCGCGGATCTTGTTGCGCGCCAGGCCGAACTTGCGGAACGTGCCGCGGGGACGGCCCGTGATCGCGCAGCGGTTGCGCAGGCGCACGGGCGAGGCGTCGCGCGGCAGCGCGGCGAGCTTGGCCCGCGCCTCGTCCTTGGCCTCGTCGGTGGCCTTCGAGTCGCGGATGATCGAGAGCAGCTGCTTGCGCTTCTCGGCGTACTTTTTCACCATGGCTTCGCGTCTCGCCTGGCGGTTGATGACAGCAAGCTTGGCCATTACGCCCTCTCAGTCCTGAAGGGGAACCGGAACGCTGCGAGGAGCGCACGGGCTTCCTCGTCGGTCTTCGCGGTCGTGGTGATGGAGATGTTCATCCCGCGGAGCGTGTCGACCTTGTCGTACTCGATCTCCGGGAAGATGATCTGTTCCTTGACGCCCATGTTGTAGTTGCCGCGATGGTCGAACGCGCGGCCCGACACGCCGCGGAAGTCGCGCACGCGCGGCAGCGCGATGGTGACGAGGCGGTCGAGGAACTCGTACATGCGGCGGTTGCGCAGCGTGACCATCGTGCCGATGGGGTAGCCGGTGCGGATCTTGAAGCCGGCGATCGACTTCTTCGACTTGGTGATCACCGGCTTCTGGCCGGCGATCTTCTGCAGGTCGCCCATGGCGTTCTCGAGGATCTTCTTGTCCGCCACCGCCTCGCCCACGCCCATGTTGAGCGTGATCTTGGTGATGCGCGGCACCTGCATCGTCGTCTTGTAGCCGAACTGCTTCATCAGCGCGGGCACGATCGTCTCGCGGTACTGCACCTGCAGGCGCGGCGGCTGGGTCGGCGCCGCTTCCTTCGCGACGGGCTTCTCGCCCCTGGGCTGCTGCTTCTTCGCCTCCTTGGCGGCGGGCTTCGCGTCCTGCGCCTGCGGCTTGCCGCCCGACTTGGGGGCCTTCGCCTTGGCGGCGTCCTTGTCCGATTTCTGGTCTTTGGCCATCTTCCTACCTCAAACGTCCACGACTTCGCCGTTGGACTTGAAGAAGCGCACCTTGCGCGGCGCTTCCCCACCCTGCGCTTCGAGGAACTTGAACCCGACGCGATCGCCCTTGCCCGTCGCCGGGTTCACGAGCATCACGTTCGAGATGTGCAGCGGCATCTCCTTGTCGACGATGCCGCCGGTCTGCCCCTTCACGGGGTTGGGGCGCTGGTGCTTCTTGGCGCGGTTGACGCCTTCGACCAGGACCTTGCCGGACTCCAGCACGCGCAGCACCGTGCCGCGCTTGCCCTTCTCCCGGCCCGTGGTGACGACCACCTGGTCGCCCTTGCGGATCTTTTCCATCGCGCTCTCCTTACAGCACTTCAGGAGCGAGCGACACGATCTTCATGAAGCGCTCGGTGCGGAGCTCCCGCGTGACCGGGCCGAAGATGCGCGTGCCGATCGGCTCGAGCTTCGGGTTCAGGAGCACGGCGGCGTTCGTGTCGAACTTGATGACCGAGCCGTCGGGACGGCGCACGCCATGGGCCGTGCGGACCACCACCGCGCTGTAGACCTCGCCCTTCTTCACGCGGCCGCGCGGGGCGGCGCTCTTCACGCTCACCTTGATGATGTCGCCGATGCCCGCATAGCGGCGCTTGGAGCCGCCGAGCACCTTGATACACATCACCGACCGCGCGCCGGTGTTGTCGGCGACGTCGAGAATGGACTGCATCTGAATCATTGTTCTCTCTCCAACTTGGACCTGCGGCAAGCCGCGGGGCCAGTCTTGGATCCGTCTTCCGCCACCCCGGCCTGGCGGAAGGGGCGACGACTATGGTGTTTGGTTCCCTCGAGGACTTCTCCTGCGAGAGCGGCCGCAACTGGCGACCGTTTTGGGCCCGGGCGTTTGGGTGAATCTCAGGCTTCGGCTGGCGGCCGGGCGGCCCCGGGGTGTCACCCCCGGCTCACAACAGGACTTCCCGGCCAGGAAGCCAAAGGGCCGGAAAGCGATGCGAAGACTGCGATTATAGCAGTTTTTTCCCTTGCGGGGCAAAACCTTACTCGGGCCGGGCCTTCTCGATCAGGCGCGCGACCTTCCACGCCTTGGTCTTGGAGATCGGCCGGCACTCCTCGATGAGCACCGTGTCGCCGAGGTGGACGCGGTTGCCCTCGTTGTGGGCGTGGTACTTCTTCGTGCGCGTCACGACCTTGCCGATCGTCGGGTGCATCACCTGGCGCTCGACCAGCACCGTCACCGTGAGGTTCATCTTCTCGCTCACGACGCGCCCGGTGAGCTGGCGCGTGTTCTTGGCCGCCGGTACGTTCTTCGCGGGCTCGTTCATTTGGCGCTCGCTTTCGACTTCTGGGCGAGGAAGGTGTGCACGCGGGCGATCTCCCGGCGCACGCGCTCCATCTCGCTGTTCTTCGTGAGGCTCTGGGTGGCCAGCTGCATGCGCAGGCCGAACTGCGCGCGGCGCAGCTCCAGCAGCTCCTTGGTCAGGTCTTCCGCGCTCTTCGAGCGCAGCTCGTCGTTCCTCTTGCTCATCGCTCTCGCTCCTTAGCCGCCGATCGAACGCTGCACGAAGGTCGTGCGGATCGGCAGCTTGGCCGCGGCGAGGGCGAACGCCTCGCGCGCCGTCGCCTCGTCGATGCCGTCCATTTCGTAGAGCACCTTGCCCGGGACGATCTCGGCCACGAAGTACTCGGGCGAGCCCTTGCCGTTGCCCATGCGGACCTCGGCCGGCTTCTTGGAGATCGGCTTGTCGGGGAAGATGCGGATCCAGACCCGCCCGCCGCGCTTGATGTGCCGCGTCATGGCGCGGCGCCCGGCCTCGATCTGGCGCGCCGTGAGGCGCCCGCGGCCGATGGCCTTGAGCCCGTATTCGCCGAAGGAGACCTTGGCGCCGCGCGTGGCGACGCCCTTGTTGCGGCCCTTCTGCTCCTTGCGGTATTTCCTTCTAGCTGGCTGCAGCATGTTTCACCCCTGGTTTGCGGTCGCGATCGCCACGCTCGCCGCGTTCGCGGCCGGTTTTCTTGGGCTCCTCGGCGGGCGGCGCGGCCGGCTGCTCGCCCTTGCCCAGCACCTCGCCCTTGAACACGAGCACCTGCACGCCGATCGTGCCGTACGTGGTGCGCGCCTCGGAGAAGCCGTACTCGATGTCCGCGCGCAGCGTGTGCAGCGGCACGCGCCCCTCGCGATACCACTCGGTGCGCGCGATCTCCGCGCCGTTCAGGCGCCCCGCGCTGGTGATCTTGATGCCCTGGGCGCCCAGGCGCATCGCGTTCTGCATCGCGCGCTTCATCGCGCGGCGGAACATGACGCGCTTCTCGAGCTGGCCCGTGATCGAATCGGCGATGAGCTGCGCGTCGAGCTCCGGCTTGCGGATCTCCTCGATGTTCACGTGCACCGGGACGCCCATGAGGCGCTGCAGCGCGTTGCGCAGGCCCTCGATGTCCTCGCCCTTCTTGCCGATCACCACGCCCGGGCGCGCCGAGTAGATCGTGATGCGCGCGTTCTTGGCCGGGCGCTCGATGACCACGCGGCCCACCGCGGCGTGCGAGAGCTTCTTCTTCAGGTACTCGCGCACCTTGATGTCCTCGGACAGCATCGCCGGGAAGTTCTTGGAGTTCGCGTACCACTTCGAGCCCCAGTTGCGGTTCACCGAAAGGCGGAACCCGGTCGGGTTGATCTTCTGTCCCATGGTCAGTCCTTCTTCCCGTCGCCGACCGTGAGGAACACGTGGCAGGTGGGCTTGATGATGCGGTTGCCGCGACCCTTGGCGCGCGCGTGGAAGCGCTTGAGCACGGGGCCCTTCTCGACGAAGATGGTCTGCACCTTGAGCTCGTCGATGTCCGCGCCGTTGTTGTGCTCGGCGTTGGCGATGGCGCTCTCGAGGACCTTCTTGATGATCCTCGCGCCCTTCTTCGGCGTGAAGGTGAGGATGTTGAGCGCGTTCGCGATCGGCTGGCCGCGCACGAGGTCCGCCACCAGGCGGCCCTTCTGCGCCGACAGCCTCACGCCGTAAAGCTTCGCATTGACTTGCATTTCGCGGTCTCCTTACTTCTTCGGCGGGCCGCCCGCGGGAGCCGCCACCTTCTTGTCGGCCGAATGGCCCTTGAAGGTGCGCGTCAGCGCGAACTCGCCCAGCTTGTGGCCGACCATGTTCTCCGTGATGTACACCGGGATGTGCTGCTTCCCGTTGTGCACGGCGATCGTGAGCCCGATGAACTCGGGCAGGATGGTCGAGCGGCGCGACCACGTCTTGATCGGGCGCTTGTCCTTGGCGGCGGCCGCGGCCTCCACCTTCCGGTGCAGATGCCCGTCGATGAACGGGCCCTTCTTGACTGAACGTGCCATCGTTACCCCTTAAGCCTTCTTGTGGCGGCTGCGCACGATCATGGACTGGGTGCGCTTGTTGGTGCGGGTCTTCTTGCCCTTCGCGGGCTGTCCCCACGGCGACACCGGGTGCCGGTTGCCGCGCGTGCGGCCGCCCAGCGGGTGGTCGACCGGGTTCATCGTCTCGCCGCGCACCGTCGGGCGGATGCCGCGCCAGCGGTTGGCGCCGGCCTTGCCGATCTGGCGCAGGTTGTGCTCCTCGTTGCCGACCTCGCCGACCGTCGCCTTGCAGTTGATGTGCACGCGGCGGATCTCGCCCGAGCGCATGCGTAGCTGGGCGTACTCGCCTTCACGCGCGAGCAGCTGCACCGCGGCGCCCGCGGCGCGCGCGATCTGCGCGCCCTTGCCGGGCAGCATCTCGACGCAGTGCACGGTCGTGCCCACGGGGATGTTGCGCAGCGGCAGCGCGTTGCCGGACTTGATCGGGGCCTCGGAGCCGCTCTCGACCTTCTGCCCGACCGTGAGGCCCTTGGGCGCGATCATGTAGCGGCGCTCGCCGTCGGCGTAGAGGATCAGCGCGATGTTGGCGCTGCGGTTCGGGTCGTACTCGAGCCGCTCGACCTTCGCCGGGATGCCGTCCTTGTCGCGACGGAAGTCCACGATGCGGTAGTGCTGCTTGTGGCCACCGCCCTGGTGGCGCGTCGTGATGTTGCCCATGGAGTTGCGGCCGGCGCGCTTCGACTTCTTCTCCACCAGGGGGAAGAACGGATCGCCCTTGTGCAGCTCCGGGTTCACGACCTTCACCATCGACCGGCGCCCGGCCGAGGTGGGCTTGGTTTTGACGAGTGCCATGTTCAGGCCACCCCTTCCACGAAGTTGATGTCGCCTTCCCCGAGCAGGCTCACGTACGCCTTCTTCAGGTTCTTGCGGCGACCGATGAAGCGGCCATGGCGCTTCTCCTTGCCCTTCACGTTCACGACGTTCACGGCGCCGACCTCGACCTTCTGGTCCTTGAAGAGCAGCTCGACCGCGGCCTTGATCTCCGCCTTCGTCGCGTCCGGCAGGACCTCGAACACGACCTGCTTGCGCTTCTCCCCGACCATCGTGGCCTTCTCCGAGATCACCGGCGCCACGATCACCTTCATCAGACGTTCCTGGTTCATGCGAGGGCCTCCTCGAGGTGCTTGACCGCGGCCTTCGTCACGAGGACCTTCTCGAAGCGCATGAGGCTCACGGGATCCGCGTGCCGCGCTTCCAGCACCATGACGTTCGGCAGGTTGCGCGCCGACAGGTACAGGTTTTCGTCGAGCGTGTCGGTGAGGATCAGCACCTCGCCGAAGCCCATGTCGCGCAGCTTGCCGGCGAGGACCTTCGTCTTCGGCTGCTCGACGGTGAGCCCGTCGACGACCGAGAGGCGATCCTCGCGCACGAGCTGCGACAGGATCGAAGCCATGCCCGCGCGGTACATCTTGCGGTTGAGCTTCTGCGTGAAGTTCTCGTCCGGCTTGTTCGGGAAGATGCGCCCGCCGCCGCGCCACAGCGGGCTCGACGTCATGCCGGAACGCGCGCGCCCCGTGCCCTTCTGGCGCCACGGCTTCTTCGTGGAGTGGCGGACCTCGGCGCGCGTCATCTGCGCGCGCGAGCCCTGGCGGCCGTTGGCCTGGTAGGCGACCACGACCTGGTGGACGAGCGCCTCGTTGTACGCGCGCCCGAAGAGCGTCTCCGACGCGGCGACCGTCGCCTGCGCCTCGCCCTTCTCGTTGATGACTTTCAGTTCCATCACTTGCCTCCCTTCGCGACGCGAGCCTTCACGCTCGGGCGCACGACGACGGCGGCATTCTTGGGACCGGGCACCGAGCCCTTCACCATGATGAGCGAGCGCTCGGCGTCCACGCGCGCGATCTCGAGCAGCTGGATCGTGCGGCTCACGTTGCCGAGGTGGCCCGACATGCGCTTGCCGGGGAAGACGCGGCCCGGGTCCTGCGCCATGCCGATGGAGCCGGGGCTGTTGTGCGAGATCGAGTTGCCGTGCGAGGCGCGGTTCGACGAGAAGTGGTGGCGCTTGATCACGCCGGCGTAGCCCTTGCCGATCGTGGTGCCGGAGACGTCCACCTTCTGGCCGGCGGCGAACATGTCGACCTTGAGCTCCGAGCCGGGCTTGAGCTCGCCCACGGCCTCGGCCGCCACGCGGAACTCGCGAAGCTCCGTGCCGGCCTCGACGCCGGCCTTGGCGAAGTGGCCCGCCATCGACTTCGTCACGCGGCTCGCGCGGCGCTTGCCGAACGCGACCTGGACCGCGACGTAGCCGTCCGCTTCCTGGGATTTGATCTGGGCGACGCGGTTGCCGCCGCAGTCGAGCACCGTCACGGGAACGGCCGTGCCGTCCTCCTTGAAGATGCGCATCATGCCGACCTTGCGGCCGACGAGACCGAGACTCATCTGTCTGTCCTTTCGTGTTGGCCCGGAGGTGGCGCGAAGTGACCGCACGACCCGCGGGTGCCGGCTGCAATTGGCCGGCCCTTCACCTTCTGCCCCGCGCGGCCTTGGGCCGTGGGCGCAGCGAAACAGTAAATTATACAACGAACCGGGGGGTTCCCCACCGGCGGCGCACTACAAGCGTTACAGCTTGATCTCGACGTCCACGCCCGCCGGGAGGTCCAGCTTCATGAGCGCATCGACCGTCTTGTCGGTGGGCTCGATGATGTCCATGAGGCGCAGGTGCGTGCGGATCTCGAACTGGTCGCGCGAGGTCTTGTTCTTGTGCGGCGAGCGCAGGATGTCGAAGCGCTCGATGCGCGTGGGCATGGGCACCGGCCCCTTGACCACCGCGCCCGTGCGCTTGGCCGTCTCCACGATCTCGAGGGCCGACTGGTCGATGAGCTTGTAGTCGAACGCCTTGAGGCGGATGCGGATCTTCTGTTTGGCGAGCGATGCTTGGGCCATAAATCTCTCTCTGTTCAGTGTCGCCCCGGCAAGGCCGGGATCGTCACCCCGGGCGGCGCGGCTGCGCCAACGGCCCGGGGCCTAATCGTTCCTATTCGAGGATCTTCGAAACCACGCCGGCGCCGACGGTGCGGCCGCCCTCGCGGATGGCGAAGCGCAACCCCTGCTCCATCGCGATCGGCGCAATCAGCGTCACCGTCATCTTGATGTTGTCGCCCGGCATCACCATCTC
>DASTGG010000308.1:0-17207 GCA_035719385.1 Usitatibacter sp. | reverse complement strand
GGGCCCGAACCACAGCGTGGCGCAGTCGCGCAGCTCGCCGCCCTGCCCCGGCGGCCCGCTTTCCAGCTCCACGAGGATCTCGCGCCGTTCACGCGCCGAGCGCGCCGCGTACGACTCGAGGTCGCCGGCCGCGACCTCGCGCACCGGGATCGCGCGGCCCGCCTCGCACGCGTAGCGCCGCAGGCTCGCGCCCGAGCGGTCGAAGGCGAAAAGCGCGACGAAATGCACGTCGGAGACGTCCGCGAGCCGCGCTTCGAGCAGCTGCACGATGCAGGCCGGATCGAGCTGCTGCGTGATCTCGTGTCCCACCTCGCGAATCCGTTCGAGCGTTTCGTGCGCGCGCCCGACCGCGAGCGCCTGCTCGGACTTCGCGCGCTCGATCTCGTCGGTGTACCGGCGCGCGAGCCGTTGCTGTTCCCGCAGCCAGCGCGCCCGGCCCGCGCTCGCGAGGTCGGCCCTGCGAAGCTCGCCCGCGGACGCCGTTTCCATCCGCGCCGCGCGCTCCGCCGCGAGCGCCCCGGGCAGGTCGCCGCAGGCCTCGTGCAGGCGCGCCATCTCCGCGAGCACGTCGACACGCTCGTCGACCTCGCCGATCTCCTGCGCGATCTCGGCGGCGTGGCGCAGGAACGCCAATGCCGAGCGATGGGTGCGATCGATCGAGGGATACGTCGCGTGCAATTCGCCGAGGGCCCGCAACGCTTCCATCTCGGCGACGCGCGTGCGCGACTCGCGGGCGAGCCGCAGCGCGCGCAGGCCGTGGTCGAGGCCGGCGGCGATGTCCCCGGAGCGGCCGAGCGCGAGCGCCTGCACCGCGAGCACGCGCGACGCATCGGAGGCCGAACCGCTGTCGTTCACGCGCGCGGCCGCGCATTCCAGCACCGGCACCGCCTCGCGTGGGCTGCCCGCGGCGAGCAGGGCGCGCGCGAGGAGGCAGTCGAGGGCCGGATCGTGCGCGCCGGGCGAGGCCTGCTGCAACGCCACGGTCGCCTCCCGCAGCAGCTGCGCGGCGCGTGGCGCTTCGCGAAGGCCGAGCAGGAATCGGGAAAGGGCGAGGCTCGCCCTCACGAAGAATCCCCGCCAGCCGCGAGCGCGCGCGTCCTCGATCACGGATTCGGCGGTCGCGCACGCCGCCTCGAGGTCGGACAGCATCGCGAAGGCGCGCGCGATGAGCAATTGCGCTTCGAGCGCCAGCTCGTGCATGCCTTCCGCGGGCGCCGCGAGGGCGAGCTCCGAGAAGCGCTCGATCGCGCGATCCGGCGCGCCCGCCTGCAGGAGCGAGACGGCATCGGCGTAGCGCCGGTGCGCTTCGACGGCCGCCGGCGGCGTCCCCCGCGGTAGCGCAGGCGTCTCGTGCGACGCCGGGTCGTGCCGGCCGTGGCGCGTGATGCGGCCGATCACCCACTGGGCATCGGAGGCGCCGTCCGCATCGCCGATGCGCTCGAAGCCCTCCAACGCATCGCCGGCATGCCGGCGGGCCACGTCCAGCTCGAGCGCGAACATGGCGCATTCCGCCAGCGTGAGCTCCGCGCGAGCCTGCAGGCGCGGCGCTTCGTCGGCGTCGGTGAAATGCGTTCCGGCGAGCGATCCCGCCTCGAGCGCGAGCCCGCGGGCGCGGTGCGTGTCGCGCTGGCGCAGGTGCCAGGCGAGCTCGGCGAGCGCGCGTGCGCGCTCGCTTCCGGCGAGGCCGGGGAGCGCCGACTCGAGCGCCGCCACGCGGCCGTCCGGGGCGAAGGTTTCCATGCGCCGATGCTAAGCGCCCAATGCGGGCGCTTGGCATGGCGCCGCGGCGCGCGCGTGCGCCGTTCGGAGCAGGGTTCGTTAACTGCGGTGGTAGATCTCGGCTCCGGCCTTCACGAACTCGATCGCCTTGGTCTCCATGCCCTTCGCGAGCGCCTCCTGGCCGGACATGCCGTGCTTCTCCGCGTAATCGCGCACGTCCTGCGTGATCTTCATCGAACAGAAGTGCGGGCCGCACATGGAGCAGAAATGCGCGAGCTTGGCGCCTTCCTGCGGCAGCGTCTCGTCGTGGAAGGACTTGGCCTTGTCCGGGTCGAGGCCGAGGTTGAACTGGTCTTCCCAGCGGAACTCGAAGCGCGCCTTCGAGAGCGCGTTGTCGCGGATCTGCGCGCCGGGATGGCCCTTCGCGAGGTCGGCGGCGTGCGCCGCGATCTTGTACGTGACGATGCCTTCCTTCACGTCGTCCTTGTCGGGAAGCCCGAGGTGCTCCTTCGGCGTCACGTAGCAGAGCATGGCGGTGCCGTACCAGCCGATCTGCGCCGCGCCGATGCCGCTCGTGATGTGGTCGTAGCCGGGCGCGATGTCGGTGGTGAGCGGGCCCAGCGTGTAGAACGGCGCCTCGTGGCAGTGCTCGAGCTCGAGGTCCATGTTCTCCTTGATCAGCTGCATCGGCACGTGGCCGGGTCCCTCGATCATCACCTGGCAGTCGTGCCTCCAGGCGATCAGCGTGAGCTCGCCGAGTGTCTTCAGCTCCGCGATCTGCGCCTCGTCGTTCGCGTCGTAGATCGATCCCGGCCGCAGCCCGTCGCCCAGCGAGAAGGCGACGTCGTACGCCTTCATGATCTCGCAGATCTCCTCGAACCTCTCGTAGAGGAAGCTTTCCTTGTGGTGGGCGAGGCACCACTTCGCCATGATCGAACCGCCGCGCGAGACGATGCCCGTCATGCGCGCCGCCGTGAGGGGCACGTAGGGCAGGCGCACGCCGGCGTGGATCGTGAAGTAATCGACGCCCTGCTCCGCCTGCTCGACGAGCGTGTCGCGGAAGATCTCCCAGGTGAGCTCCTCGGCCTTGCCGTCCACCTTCTCGAGGGCCTGGTAGATGGGCACCGTGCCGATGGGCACGGGAGAGTTGCGGATGATCCACTCGCGCGTCTCGTGGATGTGCTTGCCGGTGGACAGGTCCATGACGGTGTCGCCGCCCCAGCGGATCGCCCACGTCATCTTGTCCACTTCCTCGGCGATGGAGGAGCCCAGCGCCGAGTTGCCGATGTTGGCGTTGATCTTCACCAGGAAATTGCGGCCGATGACCATCGGCTCGCTCTCCGGGTGGTTGACGTTCGCGGGGATGATCGCGCGCCCGCGCGCCACCTCGTCGCGCACGAACTGCGGCGTCACCTCTTCGGGGATCGCCGCGCCGAACGACTCGCCGCGATGCTGGCGGCCCAGCAGCTCGGCCATCCGCGTGCCGAGCGGGCCGGACGCGCGCAGCTCCTCGAGGTACTCGCGGCGGCGCAGGTTCTCGCGGATCGCGACGAACTCCATCTCCGGCGTGACGATCCCGCGGCGCGCATAGTGCATCTGCGTGACGTTCGCGCCCGCCTTCGCGCGGCGCGGCGTGCGCTTGAGCTCGAAGCGCAGCTCCGCGAGCTTCGGGTCCGCGAGGCGCTCGCGGCCGAATCGCGACGTCGGGCCGTCGAGCAGCTCGGTGTCGCCGCGCTCCTCGATCCACTGCGCGCGCAGCGGCGCGAGGCCGGAGCGGATGTCGATCTTCGCCGACGGGTCCGTGTAGGGGCCGCTCGTGTCGTACACCCAGACCGGCGGATTGCGCTCCGATCCGAAGGCGGCCGGCGTGTCGGACTGGGAGACCTCCCGCATCGGCACGCGGATGTCGGGGCGCGAGCCGGTGAAGTACACCTTGCGCGAGCGCGGCAGCGGCTGGATCGCGGCCTCGTCGACGTGCGCCGACGTGGCGAGGAATTTCGGGTGCGCGTTCATGGAGGCTCCTTCAGAGCGGGGCCGGCGAAGGAGCGGAGGCGGTGCCATCCACGCTCCCTACGCCGGCATGATCCGGATCAGGTTCGAAGGGTCTGTCTCACCGGACTTCCGTCCGGACCCCTGCGTCGATGTACCAGTATACCCGCCGCGCGGCGCCGGGATCACCGCCGGCCGGAGCCCAGCGCGAGGAGCGCCTCGGCGAATGCCTGCACGGGCGCATCCTGGTCGAAGAGCACGCCGCGCCGCTCGACGATCTGCCGCCGCACGGCGGCGTTCCGGTCGCGGTCCCGCGCGACGTCCACGGCGAGGCGCACGTAGTCGCCGGGCGACGACGCGACCAGCTCCGGGATGCCCATGAGCCGCAGCATGCCGGCGGTCTGGCGGCCGCGCATGAACCGGCCGGGCAGCGTCACGACCGGCGCGCCGGCCGCGAAGGCGTCGATGCTCGTGTTGCCGCCGGACCAGTGCACCGTGTCGAGGACCACGTCGGCGAGGGCGAGCACGCGCCGGAAGTAGCCGCTCTCCATGCGCGGGAGGAACTTGAGCTGCCCGCGCGGCGCGATGCCGCGCTCGGCGAGCGCCCGCTGCAGGCGCGCGGCGAGGTTGTCGGTCGCATGGCGGCCGGGCGCCTGGAAGAACACCAGCACCGCGTCGTCGTCGCTGGCGACGATGTCGGCGAGCAGGCCGTCCATGTCGGGATGCACCTTGAACACCGATTGCGCGCAGACGTAGAGCCGGCGGTCGGCGGGAAGCCCCACCTGCACGCGCTCCAGCGGCGGCTGCGGCGCCGGCATCGAGTAGCTCACGCCCAGGCCCGGCAGCCGCACCAGGTGCTCGACATAGTGGTCCTGCGCGTCGGTCGGCTCCATCGCCTCGCACGTGAAGAACGCGTCGATGGCATCGCTGCCCGTCGTGACCGGATGGCCCCAGCCGGCGCATTGAACCGGCGCGAGCCGCAGGGCGGCGAGCTGGTAGGTGAGCGCGTTCATGCCGACCTCGGGCTGGACCAGCACGTCGAGGCCGTCGGCCTCGATGCGCGCCGCGGTCTGCTCGGGCCCGGTGCGCAGCGTGGCGAAATGCTCGCTCGCCGCGGCGATGCGCTGCGTGAACGCATCGACGACCGGCGAGGTGTGGTACACGAAGCGCTCGAAGCGCTCCGCATCGAGGCCGGTGATCCAGCGCTCGAAGTAGCGGCCGGCGGTGCAGTCGCGAAACAGGCTCCCGGCGAAGCCCACGCGCAGCCGCCGGTCCCCGCGGAAGCGGACCGGCCGCGCGCTGCGCCACTCGGGCCGCGCCCGCGCGAGCAGCCGGGCGAGGAAGGCGGAATAGCGCTGCTGCGGCTCGCGGTCGTCCAGGCCCTGGTAGGCGAGCAGGAAGTTGTTGCGGTTGATGTCGAAGACCTCGCGCGCCCTCGGCAGCCACGACGGCAAGCGCGCCTCGATGTCGCCGAGTCCCTGCATGTAGCGCGCGCGCCAGCGCGTGACGTCCTCGGCCCCCTCGTAGACCTGCGGCAGCATCAGTCGCTCGCTCACTACCGCGCGCAGGTCGTCGGGCGCCCGCGCGATGGCGGCGGCGAGCGCCTTGAGCGCGCCGGCCGTGTCCCCGAGCTCCTGCCTGGCGAGGGCGCGGTGGGTCTCGATCTCGGGCGCGCCCGGATCGAGCGCGGAGGCGAGGGCGAGCGCGCGATCCGCTTCCTCGTACTTCCACAGCTCCATGTACGAATAGCCGATCTCGCGCCAGGAGGCGGCGGATACGGGCATCGTCTGCGCCGCCTTTCCGAGCGCCGCGAGGCAGGCCGCGGAGTCGCCGCGATGCGTTTCGACCGCAGCCAGCCGCAGCCACAGGCTCGTGTCGCTCGCGTTCGTCGCGAGCGCGCGTTGCAGCGCCGCACGCGCCTCGTCGATGCGCTCGCCGGCCACCAGCACCGCCACCAGGTTCTTGTGCGCGGCGGCGAGGTCGGGCTTCAACGCGATGGCCGCCTCGAGGGCGGCGACGGCCTCGCCGGCCTGGCCCAGGCGATGGTGCAGGAGGCCGAGCTGCATCTCCAGCGGCGCCGTCGAGCGCGGCAGCCGCGCCCGCAGCGCGACCAGCCGGTCGCGCGCCGCCTCGGTGCGGCCCAGCGACTCCTCGGCCCGCGCCGCCAGGAACATCGCCTCGTCGTCGTGCGCCGCGATGGTGTCGAGCAATCCCAGGGCCTGCTCGGGCTGGCGGTCGGCCAGGAGTCGTTGCGCCTGCGAGAGGATTTCGGGGGACGGAGGCATGGCGGCGGAGGCCCGCGAATCATACTTGACGCGCATTATTATACGGGCGTATAGTTTTCTGATGCCGCGACCGTCGAGGAACCTGGACCAGGCGCTGCTGCAGGCGGGGCGGGAGCTCTTCCCCGCCGCCGGCTGCAGCGGGCTGTCCGTGCGCGAGGTGGCGCAGAAGGCCGGCGTGAACCTCGGCATGTTCCATTACCACTTCAAGACGCGCGAGGCGTTCCTGCGCGCGCTGCTGCAGAGCGTCTACGAGGAGATGTACGGCCAGTTCGCCTTCCAGGTCTCGGGGACGGATCCGCTGCTCAACCTGCGCGCGGGCCTGCGCTTCATGGGCCGGTTCCTCCGCGACAACCGCGCGATGCTCGCGCGCGTGATCGCCGATGCGCTCTGCGGCGAGCCGCTGGCCGTCGAGTTCCTGCAGCGCAATGCGCCGCGGCACCTGGGCGTGCTGCAGATGCTGCTCGCCGAGGCGGTCGCGCGGCGGCAGCTGCGCAAGCTCGCCCCCGTGCAGGCGCTCGCGTTCTGCGCGGGAGCGCTCGGCGCGCCCGTGCTCTTCGGTGGCGCGATCATGCACAGCGGCGGCCTCACGCGCGTGGCGGCGCGCAAGCTGCACGACGCGCTGCTGTCGGACCACGCGATCGACGAGCGGATCGATCTCGCGCTCGAGGCGCTGCGGCCATGAGGCGCGCCGCCGGCATCCTCGTGCTGCTTCTCCTCGCCGGCTGCGGCCCGCGCGGCCCCGTCGCCTGGCAGGGCTATGTCGAAGGCGAATTCGTGCGCGTGGCGGCGCCCTTCGCGGGGACCCTGGTGCGCCTCGACGTGCAACGCGGGCAGTCGGTAGCGCCCGGCGCGCCGCTCTTCGCCCTCGAGGCGGAAAACGAAGAGGCGGCACGCCGCGAGGCGGCCGAGCGCGCGCGCCGCGCCCAGGCGCAGGTGGAAGACCTCAAGAGCGGCAAGCGGCCGACGGAGATCGCCGCCGTGCAGGCGCAGCTCGCGCAGGCGCAGGCGGCGCTCGCGTTCTCCGAAAAGGAGCTCGCCCGCCACCAGGACCTCGTCGCCAAGGGCTTCGAAAGCCGGCAACGGCTCGACGAAGCGAGGTCCGCACGCGATCGCGACCACAACCGCGTCGCCGAGCTGCAGGCCGACCTCGCCACCGCGCGGCTCGGTTCGCGCGCGGGCGAGATCCGCGCCGCGGAGGCGGAAGCGGGCGCGGCGCGCGAGGCGCTCGCGCAGGCCGATTGGCGGCTGCGCCAGAAGACCGTGGCATCGACCGTCGGCGGCATCGTGGCCGACACGCTGTTCGTGGCCGGCGAGTGGGTGCCCGCGGGCGCCCCGATCGTCGCGCTGCTGCCGCCGGCGAACGTGAAGGTGCGCTTCTTCGTGGGCGAGGAGGTGCTCGGAAGCCTGCGCCTGGGGCAGAAGGTGAGCATCGGCTGCGACGGGTGCGGCGAGCACATCGCCGCGCCGATCACGTTCATCGCGCCGCAGGCCGAGTTCACCCCGCCCGTCATCTACAGCAAGGACAGCCGCGGCAAGCTCGTCTTCCTCATCGAGGCGCGTCCCGCGCCGGGGGACGCCGCGCGGCTGCACCCGGGCCAGCCCGTGGACGTGACGGTGCCGTGATGGACGCGGCCGCGCCCGCGATCGAGGTCGAGGGCCTCACCAAGCGATTCGGCGACAAGGTGGCGGTGGATCATTTCTCGCTGCGCGTGGAGCGCGGCCAGATCTACGGCTTCCTGGGGCCCAACGGCAGCGGCAAGACCACCACCATCCGCATGCTGTGCGGGCTGCTCACGCCCGACGAGGGGCGCGGCACGTGCCTCGGCTACGACATCCTGCGCGACTCCGAGCGCATCAAGCGCGAGGTCGGCTACATGACGCAGCGCTTCAGCCTCTACGAGGACCTTTCCATCGCGGAAAACCTCGATTTCGTCGCGCGCATGTACGCCGTGCCCGGGCGGCGCCGGCGCATCGACGAGGCGTTGGAGGGGTTGGGCCTCACCGAGCGCCGCAGCCAGCTCGCGGGCACGCTCTCGGGCGGCTGGAAGCAGCGCCTGGCGTTGGCCGCGTGCCTGCTGCACGATCCGCAGCTCCTGCTCCTCGACGAGCCCACCGCGGGTGTCGATCCGGGCGCGCGCCGCGATTTCTGGGACCACATCCACGTGCTCGCCCATGGCGGCATCACGGTGCTCGTGAGCACGCATTACATGGACGAGGCGGAACGCTGCCACGCCCTCGCCTACATCGCCTACGGCAAGCTGCTCACCCACGGCACCGCGCGCGAGGTGATCGCGCGCGCGGGTCTCGCGACCTGGGCCATCGAGGGCGCGAGCGTGATGGAGCTCGTGCCCGAGCTTCGCGCTCTCCCGGGCGTGGAGATGGTGGTGCCGTTCGGCAATGCGCTGCACGTGAGCGGGACCGACCCGCACGCGCTCGAATCGTCGCTCGCGCCCATCGGCCGGCGCGAAGGCCTCGCCGTGCGCAAGGTGGCGCCGGGCCTCGAGGACGTCTTCATCCACCTCATGCCGCGATGAGCGTCTTCGCCTGGCACCGCTTCGTCGCCGTCCTCGCGAAGGAATTCGTGCAGGTGCGCCGCGACCGGCTCACGTTCGCGATGATGATCGGCGTGCCGGTGATGCAGCTCGTGCTCTTCGGCTTCGCGATCAACATGGACCCGAAGGGGCTGCCGGCCGCGGTGGTCGCGGGCGAATCGACCCCGTTCACGCGCACGCTGGTGCGCGCCCTGGAGAACAGCGGCTACTTCAAGGTCGTGGCGCAGCCCGCGACGGTGGACGAGGCCGACAAGCTGTTGCTGCGCGGGCACGTGCAGTTCGTGATGCAGGTGCCGCCGGACTTCTCGCGCAAGCTGCAGCGCGGCGAGCGGCCCGCCTTGCTCGTCGAGGCCGATGCGACCGACCCGGCGGCCACGAGCAACGCCATCGCCGCGATCCAGCAGATCAACCTCACGGGCCTGGACCGCGAGCTCACGGGGCCGCTCGCCTCGCTCAAGGCCGGGCAGCCCGCCTTCGAGCTGCGCGTGCACCGGCGCTACAACCCCGAGGGGATCACGCAGTACAACATCGTCCCGGGCCTCATCGGCGTCGTGCTCACGATGACCATGATCATGATGACCGCGCTCGCCATGACGCGGGAGCGCGAGCGCGGGACGATGGAGAACCTGCTCGCCACGCCGGTGAAGCCGCTCGAGGTGATGCTGGGCAAGATCGTGCCCTACATCCTGATCGGCTACGTGCAGGTGCTCGTCATCCTCTCGGCGGCCGTGTTCCTGTTCCGCGTGCCCGTCATGGGCAGCCTGCTGCTGCTGTCGGTCGTGCTCGTGCTCTTCATCGCGACGAACCTCGCGATCGGGTTCACCTTCTCCACGCTGGCCCAGAGCCAGATGCAGGCGATGCAGATGACGATGTTCTTCTTCCTGCCCTCGATGCTGCTGTCGGGATTCATGTTCCCGTTCCGCGGCATGCCCGGATGGGCGCAGGTGCTGGGCGAGCTGCTGCCGCTCACGCACTTCCTGCGGATCGTGCGCGGCATCCTGCTGAAGGGCGGCGGGCCGGCCGACATCGCCTCCAGCGTCTGGCCGCTGGCCCTCATCCTGGCCGTGGTCGTGGCCGCGGCGCTCGCCCGTTACCAGCGCACGTTGGACTAGGACGGGGAGCGAAATGCGGAAAACGGGGATCGAAATGGCGGAAGGCTTGTCCCGGCGCAGAGCGGCCGGGGGGGGCCGTTTGGTACAATTCGCAGCACTTCCCGTGGCATCCCGCCTCCCTTTCCTCCCATGAACATCGAACAAGCCCGTTTCAACATGGTCGAGCAGCAGATCCGCCCGTGGGACGTGCTCGATCCCACCGTCCTGGAGCTGCTTTTCGCGGTGAAACGCGAGGAGTTCGTGCCGCCGGAGCACCGGTCGATCGCCTTCGCCGACCTCGAGGTGCCGCTCGGCCACGGGGAAGCGATGATGCAGCCCAGGGTGGAGGCGCGCATCCTGCAGGAATTGCAGCTGCAGCCGCACGAGAACGTCTACGAGGTGGGCACGGGCTCCGGCTACCTCACGGCGCTGATGGCGCGGCGCGCGCGGCACGTGACGAGCGCGGAGATCCACCCGGACCTGCAGGCGAGCGCCGCGGCGAACCTGCGCGCGGCCGGCATCTCGAACGTGACGCTGCTGCAGGGCGACAGCGCCCGTGCGCCGCTCACCGAATCGGCCTTCGACGCGATCGTGCTCACCGGCTCGACGCCGATCCTTCCGCAGGCCTTCCTCGACCGCCTCACGCCCGGCGGCCGGCTGTTCGCGATCGTCGGCGACGTGCCGGTGATGAAGGCCGTGATCGCGCGGCAGTCCGCGCCCGGCTCCTTCCAGCACGTCGAGCTGTTCGAAACCGTCGTGAAGCCCCTGGTGAACGCGGCGCAGCCGTCGCGTTTCCGCTTCTAGCGCCATGAGCGCGCTCCGCAACGCCGTCGCCGCGGCGCTCTTCGCAGCCGCAGCGCCCGCGCTTGGCGCCGACCTGCTGACGGTCTATCGCGATGCGCAGGTCTCCGACCCCGTGTACCAGTCCGCGCGCGCCCAATACGTCGCGACGCGGGAAGCGTTGCCCCAGGCGCGCTCCGGCTACCTTCCGCAGGTCAACGCCACGGGCGGCCTGTTCCGCAACTTCTCCGAGCGCGAGGGCGTCGCCGACCGCAATTTCACGACGAAGACCTTCGCGATCACGCTGTCGCAGCCGGTCTTCCGCCTGCAGAACTGGATCGCCATCAGCCAGGCGCAGCTGCAGGTGATCCAGGCCGAATCGGTCCTCGCCGCCGCGCAGCAGGACCTCGCGCTGCGCGTGGCGCAGGCGTATTTCGACGTGCTGCTCGCGCAGGACAACGTGGCCCTGTCGCAGGCGCAGAAGACCGCGATCTCGGAGCAGCTCGCGCAGGCCAAGCGCAATTTCGAGGTCGGCACGGCGACCATCGTCGATACGCTCGAGGCGCAGGCGCGTTACGACCAGTCTTCCGCCAAGGAGATCTCCGACCAGAACGACCTGGAGGTGAAGCGCCGCGCACTGCAGCAGCTGCTGGGGAGGCTCCCGGACGGGCTCACGCCGGTGCGCGACCCGCTCGTGCTCGCCGAGCCCACGCCGCAGGACATCGAGCAGTGGGTGAAGACCGCCGGCGATTCGAGCTACCAGGTGGCCATCGCGCGCGCGAGCTACGACATCGCGCAGCAGGAGATCGGCCGCCAGCGCGCGGGGCACCTGCCGACGCTCGATTTCTCCGGCAGCGCCTCGCACGTGATCGATCCGACCTCCGCCGCGCCGCCGGTGTCGACGATCTCGAACAACGCGAGCGTGGGGCTCACGCTGTCGATCCCGATCTTCAGCGGCGGGCTGGTGGAGTCGCGCGTGCGCCAGGCGGTGGCGCTCCGCGACAAGGCCTCCGAGGACCTCGAGAACGCGCAGCGCACGGTCGCGCAGTCCGTGCGTTCGGCTTACCTCAACGTGACCAGCGGCATCGCGCAGGTGAAGGCGCTCGAGCAGGCGCTGGTGTCCACGCAGAGCCAGCTCGATTCCACGATCCTCGGACGCGACGTGGGCGTGCGCACGAGCGTGGACGTGCTGAACGCGCAGCAGCAGGTTTTCCAGACTCGCCGCGACCTGCAGCAGGCGCGCTACAACTACCTCATGAACACGCTGCGCCTCAAGTCCGCCGCCGGCCAGCTCGACGAGGCGGACATCGAGCAGGTCAACCGCGCGCTCGCGCGCTAGGCGAATCGGCCAGCGTGGCCGCGAGCCACGCCATCAACCGCTCCACCGCGCCGCGGTGCGCGTCGACGAAAGCGCGCGCCGCCGCACCCATGCGCTCGCGGCGCGCGGCATCCTGCGCGAGCTGCATGGCGAGCTCGAGCGCGCTGCGCGCGTCGGGCACGCGCAGCGCCGCGCCTGCCGCGATCGCCCCGTCGGCCGCTTCCTCGAAATTGTAGGTGGAGGGACCCACGATCACGGGCTTGCCGAGCGCGCATGGCTCGATGAGGTTCTGGCTGCCGTATTCCAGCAGGCTTCCGCCCATGACGACGACGTCCGCGGCGGCGTAGTACGCCAGCATCTCGCCCATCGAATCGCCCACGAGGACGCGAACGGCGGGAGCGGGCGATTGCGAGTCGCTGCGCCGCGCGACGGCGAGACCGCGATCGCGCGCGAGCGCGGCCACGGCGTCGAAGCGCTCGGGATGGCGCGGCACAAGCACGAGCAGCGGGCGCGCGTCCTTCACCTCCCGGAATGCATCGAGCAGCAGGGCTTCCTCGCCCTCGCGCGTGCTTCCCGCGACCCACACGGAGCGCTCGCGCCCGAAACGCTCGCGAAGCTCGCGGCCGCGCTCCAGCATGCCGGCCGGCACCGCCATGTCGAACTTCACGTTGCCGGTCACGGCCACGTTCTCGGCGCCGAGGGCGATGAAGCGGTTCGCATCGGCCTGCGTTTGCGCGGCGATGCCGCGAAGCTGCGCGAGCGCCGCGCGGGTGAACGCCGGGAACATCGCGTAGCGCCTCGCCGAGCGTTCCGAAAGACGCGCGTTCGCGAGCACGACCGGCACACCCGCCGCCCTGCATTCCTCGAGCAGGCGCGGCCAGATCTCCGTTTCGAGCAGCACGCCGAGCTCGGGGCGGAAGCGCGCGAGGAAGCGGCGCGCGGCGAAGCGGAAGTCGTAGGGCAGCCACGCCTGCTCCACGCGCGCGCCGAAGAGCGCGGCGCCGGTCTCGCGGCCCGTGGGCGTCATGTGCGTGAGCAGGATCAGGTGGCCCGGGCGCGAGTGCCAGAACGCCTGCACGATGGGCGCGGCCGCCCGCGTCTCCCCGACCGATACGGCATGGATCCAGATGCGCCGCGCGGGCTCGGCATCGTCGTAGGCGCCGAAGCGCTCACCCAACCGCTCCCGGTACCCCGGCTGCCTTCGCGACCGCGCGAGCAACCTCAGCATGATGAACGGCGTGGCGAGGAGCCACGCGAGCGCGTAGAGAAAGCGCGTCATGGCGCCGGCGGGACGTAGCCGAGCGCCGCGGCCACGGCATCGACCGAGGGAACCTCGCCCGGCCGTCCCACGTTCACGCCGTCGGGGCCGTACAGGCCCGTGAGCTCGGCGCGCGTGGCGCAATACAGGCCCACCGTCGGCCGCCCGAGCGCGACGGCGAGATGCGTGAGCCCCGTATCGACGCCGATCACGTGCGAGGCGTGCGCGAGGAGCGCGGCGGCTTCCTCGAGCGCCATCGCCGGCGCGGCGACGGCATCGGGAATCCGCGAGGCGAGATGGCGCGCGGACTCACGCTCGGCGGGCGTGCCGCCCGGAACCACCGATGCATAGCCCGCGCCCGCGAGCAGCGCCCCGAGCGCGATCCAGCGCTCGTCGGGCCAGCGCTTCGCGGCGCGGCTGGCGGCGTGGAGCAGCACCACGTATTGCCGCTCGGGAACCCACGCGGGCGGCGACGGCGGGGCGGCGAGACCGTACGAGGGCGCCGCGTCGGGACGGTAGCCGAAGACCTGCGCGACCAGCCGGCGGTTGCGTTCGACGGCGTGCAGCTCGCGTGGCACGTGCAGCTTCACGTCGTAGAAGCGCGCCGCGAAGCGCTCGCGCGCGCTCGTGCGATCGAGGCCGAAGACGGGCGCATGCGCGCGGCGGGCGACGAACGCGCTCTTGAGCAGACCCTGCGTGTCCACGACGCAATCCCAGCGCCCGCGCGACACCGAGGCGAGCGCCGCGCGCGCGTCGCGCCAGGCGCGCGGCGAGAAGGGATTGCGCCGCAAGCGGCGCATTCCCACGGGAATGACGTCGCCCACCGCCGGATGCAGCTTCACGAGCCCGGCATAGGCTTCCTCCACCGCCCAGCCGATCCGCACGTCCGGCCGATGCGCGCGCAGGTCGGTCACCGCGGGCAGGTGATGCACCACGTCGCCGAGCGAGGACAGCTTCACGAACAGGATGCGCGGCGCGGGCATGCGGCATTCTAATCCGGCGCAAAGGGTAGAATGTCGGGCTTCGCAAGCCCCGCAAGCCGCGCCGTGGCGACCTCCGCCGAAGCCAAGCTACCGCTGACCGTCGCCATCATCACGCTGAACGCCGCCTCGCAGCTCGAGCCGTGCCTGGCGAGCGTGGACTTCGCCGACGAGGTCCTCCTGGTCGATTCCGGCAGCGCCGACGGCACCATCGAAATCGCCGCGAAGCACGGCGCGCGCATCGAGTTCAAGGAATGGCTCGGCTTCGGGCGCCAGAAGGCCTACGCGGTCTCGATCGCACGCAACGACTGGGTGCTCTGCCTCGATGCCGACGAGCGCGTCACCGCGGAGCTCGCCCGCTCGATCCGCGCCGCGATGGCGAGCCCGCGCTATCATGCGTACCGCATGCCGCGCCGCAACCGCTTCCTCGGGCGATGGCTGTCGCACGGCGAGGGCTATCCCGACTGGAGCCTGCGCATGTTCCATCGCGCGCACGCGGGCTGGTCGAGCGACGAGGTGCACGAGGCGGTGCTCACGACCGTGGACGTTGGACGCCTGCAGGGCGACCTGCTGCACGATTCGGCGGAGGACGTGGCGACGTACATCGGCAAGCAGAACCGCTACACCACGCTGCAGGCGCGATCGCTCTTCGCGCAGGGCGTGCGCGCGAGCTACTGGCGCCTGCTCGCGAGCCCGCTCGTGCGGTTCGTGAAGTTCTACGTGATGCGCATGGGCTTCCTCGACGGCGGCCCCGGCTTCGCGCACGTCGTCATCGGCTGCGGCAACACGTTCCACAAGTATCTGAAGCTGATCGAGCTCGAGAAGACGGGCGGCGATCGCGGGAAGGGAATGCAATGATCCTCGTTACGGGGGGCGCCGGCTTCATCGGCTCCAATTTCGTGCTCGACTGGATCGCCGCCACCGGCGAGCCGGTCGTGAACCTGGACAAGCTCACTTACGCGGGCAACCTGGCGAGCCTCGCCTCGCTCACGCGCGACGAGCGCCACCTCTTCGTGAGGGGCGACATCGGCGATCGCGCGCACGTCGAGAAGCTGCTGGCCGAGCACCGCCCGCGCGCGATCGTGCACTTCGCCGCGGAGAGCCACGTCGACCGCTCGATACACGGCCCGGGCGAGTTCGTGAGGACGAACGTCGTCGGCACCTTCGAGCTGCTCGAGGCGGCGCGCGGCTACTGGCAAACGCTGCAGGGCGAGGCGCGAAGCGGCTGGCGCTTCCTGCACGTTTCCACGGACGAGGTATACGGCTCGCTGGGCGAGAACGATCCCGCATTCACGGAGACGACGGCGTACGCGCCCAACAGCCCCTACTCTGCCTCCAAGGCCGGGTCCGATCATCTCGTGCGCGCCTACCATCACACCTACGGCCTGCCCACGCTCACGACGAACTGCTCGAACAACTACGGGCCGTACCAGTTTCCCGAGAAGCTCATCCCGCTCATGATCGCCAACGCGCTCGACGGCAAGCCGCTGCCGGTCTACGGGGACGGGCGCCAGGTGCGCGACTGGCTCTACGTGGGCGACCACTGCGAGGCCATCCGCATCGTGCTCGAGCGCGGCCGCCTGGGCGAGACGTACAACATCGGCGGCAACTCCGAGAAGCGCAACCTCGAGGTGGTGCATGCGCTGTGCGATGCGCTGCAGGCGGTGCGCCCGCGTGAGGGCGGGTATCGCGCGCTCATCCGCTTCGTGGCCGACCGCCCGGGCCACGACCGCCGCTACGCCATCGACGCCTCGAAGATCCGCCGCGAGCTCGGCTGGTCGCCGCGCGAGACCTTCGAGAGCGGGCTCGCGCGCACGGTGCGCTGGTATCTCGACAACGCCGCCTGGGTCGAGCAGGTGCGCAGCGGCGAATACCGCAAGTGGATCGAGACCAACTACTCGGCCCGGAGCGCCGCATGAAGCGCAAGGGCATCATCCTCGCGGGCGGCTCCGGCACGCGCCTCTATCCCGCCACGCGCGTCGTCTCCAAGCAGCTGCTGCCGGTGTACGACAAGCCGATGGTGTACTACCCGCTCTCGACGCTCATGCTCGCGGGCATTCGCGAGATCCTCGTCATCTCCACGCCGCAGGACACGCCGCGCTTCGCGGAGCTCCTGGGCGACGGCCGCGACTGGGGCCTCGAGCTTTCGTACGCCGTGCAGCCGAAGCCCGAGGGGCTCGCGCAGGCGTTCATCATCGGCCGCGAGTTCGTCGGCCGCGATCCGAGCTGCCTCATCCTCGGCGACAACATCTTCCACGGCCACGACCTGAGCGAGGCGCTGCAAAGGGCGGCGGCGCGCGCGGAGTGCGCGACGGTCTTCGCATACCCCGTGACCGATCCCGAGCGCTACGGCGTGGTCGAGTTCGACGCGAAGGGCAAGGCGATCTCGATCGAGGAGAAGCCGGCGAAGCCCAAGTCGCGTTATGCCGTCACGGGCCTGTATTTCTACGACACGGACGTGGCGGACGTCGCGGCCTCGCTCGAGCCCTCGGCGCGCGGCGAGCTCGAGATCACGGACGTGAACCGGCGTTACCTCGAGGCCGGCAAGCTCTCGGTCGAGGTCATGGGCCGCGGCACCGCATGGCTCGACACCGGAACGCACGAGAGCCTGCTCGAGGCGGCGCACTTCATCGAGACGATCGAGCGCCGCCAGGGGCTCAAGATCGCCTGCCCCGAGGAGATCGCCTACCGCATGGGCTACATCGGCGCGGCGCAGGTGGAGAAGCTCGCCGCTCCCATGAAGAAGAACGCGTACGGGCGGTACCTGCTCGACATGCTGCACGACAAGGTGTTCTGAGTTGAAGGCCATTCCCACGGCGATTCCCGGCGTGCTGCTGATCGAGCCCGCCGTGTTCGGCGACGCGCGCGGCTACTTCTACGAGAGCTGGAACCGCCAGCGCTTCGGCGAGCTGGTGGGGCGCGAGGTCGATTTCGTGCAGGACAACCATTCCATGTCCGTGCGCGGCGTGCTGCGCGGCCTGCACTACCAGGTGCGGCAGGCGCAGGGCAAGCTGGTGCGCGTCGTCGAGGGCGAGGTGTTCGACGTGGTGGTGGACTTGCGGCGCTCGTCGCCCACGTTCGGGCGCAGCCTCTCGGTGACGCTCTCCGCCGCCGATCGCCGCATGCTCTGGGTGCCGGAAGGCTTCGCGCACGGCTTCCTCGTCATGTCGGAAACGGCCCAGTTCCTGTACAAGACCACGGACTATTACGCGCCGGCGCACGAGCGCTCGCTGCT
>DASTGG010000307.1:0-6916 GCA_035719385.1 Usitatibacter sp. | reverse complement strand
ATGTATTCGCGCTGCTTGTCCGCGAGCCCGAGCTGCCCGAGGAGCGCGAGCGCCCGCGGCCGCGCCGTGGCGGCATCGAGCGACCAGAGGCCGGCGACGAACTCGAGGTATTCGAGCGGGCGCAGCCGCCCGTAGAGCGGCGGCTCGTCGGGAATGAACGCGAGCATGCGCTTGGCGGCATCCGCGTCGCGCTCGACGTCGCGGCCCAGGACGCGCACGGCGCCTTCGTCGGCCCGCGTGATGCCCGCGACGATGCGCAGCGTCGTGGTCTTGCCCGCGCCGTTGGGCCCGAGCAGGGCGTGGAACTCGCCGCGCGGGATGGCGAGATCGAGGTGATCGACGGCGACGCGGCCGCCGAACCGCTTCGTGAGGCCGGCGATCTCCAGCGCCGCGGTCAAGGCAGCACGGCGCTCGCCACGATCGCCAGGGCGGCCACCACGGCCAACCGCTCCACGCCAAAGAATGCGCGGGGCCTCGCCTCCGCATCGACGATGCCGATCACCTGGCGCGCCTCGTCGAGGATCGGCACGCAGGCTTCCGACTGGATGCCGTCGTCACAGACGTAGAAGCCTCCGCCGGATTCCACGTGCTTGTGGACGTCGTCGATCACGGTCGCGCGCCCCGTGAGCCCCACGGTGCTGTTGGTGCTGCGCTCGGCGAACGCCTGCGTGAGGGGGAACTCGGCGCGGCTCGGGCGTCCGACGTAGGCGACCTTCACCAGCACCAGGTCGCCGGCCGGATTCGTACGCCGCTGGTACACGCCCACCCAATCCGCCGCCGTCGTCTCCTGCACGCGCTCCACGAGCCGCTCGAGGAGCGCGAGCCTTCGCGTCGTCTGCTCGCTGCGGCCGCCGAGGATCGCCGTGAGGTCGTACGGGACGGGAGCCATCTGGTCCACCACGGAGCAGGCGCCATCCTCGGTGAGGAGCGGCACCTGGTACGTGTAGAGGGAAGCGGGGTCGGAGATGCCGACCTTCTCGCCCATCGCTTCCACGAGGTCGTGGACCGCGCGCTCCACCTCGCCTTCGCGCAGCGCGAGCGACTGCAGCCCGGCGAGGCGCAGGTATTCGGTGATGCGCGGATGCACCGGTGCCGCGCTCACGCTTCGCCTGCCAGGGCCTTGCGCACGCGGCGCACGCCGGCGAACACCAGCAGGGCGACGATGGGCAGCGCAATGCCCTCGGCGAGCTCCGGCTCGATGCGCGCGCCGGCCGCCCGTAACGCCTTCGCGGCCACGCCGACGAGCGATGCGCCGTAGTAGGTGATGACGACGATCGAAAGCCCCTCGACCGTCTGCTGCAGGCGCAACTGCAGGTGCGCCCGCCGGTTCATCGACGCGAGCAGCGCCTGGTTCTGCTCCTCGCGCACGATGTCCACGCGCGTGCGCAGCAGGTCGCTCGCGCGCGAGACGCGCACGGCGAGGTCGTCGATGCGGCGCGCCGTGCTGCGACAGGTCGCCATGGCCGGCGCCATGCGCCGCTGCATGAACTCGCTCACCGTGGACAAGCCCGGGATGCGCGACTCGCGCAGCTCGTCCAGGCGCTGGCGCACGATGGCGTCGTACGCGCGCGCGGCGTCGAAGCGATAGCGGCTCACGCTGTGCAGGCGCTCCACCCGGGCGGCGAGCCGCGTGAGGTCGTCGAGCAGCTTCGCGTCGCGCTCGGGGCCGCCCGAGGCGATGCGCTGCACGATCTCGCCCAGCTCCGCCTCCATCGTCGCGAGCTCCGGCGCCGCGGCGCGTGCGACGGGGAACGCCTCCAGGGCGAGCATGCGGTAGGTCTCGATGTCGAGCAGCCGCTGCACCATGCGCCCGGCCTGCCCGAGCCCCATGGCGCGGTTCAGCACGAGGAAGTGCGTGAAACCGTCCTCGCGGATGCGGAAGTCGGCATAAGCCCAGCCGTTGCCCTCGCCGATCGCGCCGCCCACGACGGTCTCGCCCTCGGCGCGGAAGGCGTCCGGCGGCGGCTTGTCGCCCGTGAAGGGCACGAGGTCCACGCAGGCGGCCGCGAGCACATGGCCGGGCAGGCTCGCGGCTACGGCGTCCCAGCCGGCGCGAGAGAGCAGCTGCGCGGGCGTCTCCCCCGCGCGCGGCGGCGCGCAGAACATGTAGCTCGCGAATTCCGCGTGGGCCTGCCACTTCAGGCGCAGGTCGCCGGCGCTCGCGATGACGTGGTCGGGATGGCTCGCGAGCGTCACGGCGCCGGAGCGCTCGACCAGGCGCGCGAGCGCCTCGCGATGCGCCGGGCGCTCCTCGCGCTCGTGCTGGATGACGAGGTGGACGATGCGCTGCTCGCCGCCCAGGCGCAGCGGCGGCCGCGCGTGGACCTCGTCGTTGAGCAGCCGGCGGAGGCGATGCTCGGTCGGCTGCATCGGGTCAGCGCCGCGCGCTCAGAGGCGCTCGGCGACCCATTCGCGCACGGACGCCAGCGCCTCGGGCAGCGCCTTGGAATCCGTGCCGCCTGCCTGCGCCATGTCCGGGCGCCCGCCGCCCTTGCCGCCGACCTGCCTCGCGACGTGGTTCACGAGCTCGCCGGCCTTCACCTTCGCGATCAGGTCCTGCGTCACGCCCGCGATGAGGCTCACGCGCTCGCCTTCGGAGGCCGCGAGCACGATCGCGCCGCTCTTCAGCTTGTTCTTGAGCTGGTCCATGGTGTCGCGCAGCGTCTTCGGGTCGGCCCCGTCGAGCTGCGCGGCGAGGACCTTCACGCCCTTCACGTCGATGGCCGTGGCGGCGAGATCGTCGCCCTGGCTCGCGGCCATCTTCTGCTTGAAGCGCAGCATCTCCTTCTCGGCGGCGCGCAACTGCTCCTGCAGCTGGGCGATCTTCGCCTCGATCTCGGCGGGCTGCGCCTTGAGCACCTGCGAGACGCGCGCGAGCTGGTCGGCCTCGCGTTGCGTGTAGGCGAGGGCCACGCTGCCCGCGATCGCCTCGATGCGGCGGATGCCGGCCGCGACGCCGCCTTCGGAGACGACGCGGAAGAGGCCGATGTCGCCCGTGCGGGCGACGTGCGTGCCGCCGCACAGCTCGCGCGAGGAGCCGATGTCGAGCACGCGCACCTCGTCGCCGTACTTCTCGCCGAAGAGCATCATCGCGCCCACCTTCTGCGCCTCCGCGATCGGCATCACGCGCGCGCTCGTGGGCTCGTTGCGCAGGATCTCGGCGTTCACGATCGCCTCCACGCGGCGGATCTCGTCGGCCGTCATGGGGGCGTTGTGGCTGAAGTCGAAGCGCGTCTTGTCCTCGTCGACCAGCGAGCCCTTCTGCTGCACGTGCGGGCCGAGCACCTCGCGCAGCGCCTTGTGCATGAGGTGCGTGGCGGAGTGGTGGCGCATCGTGCGCGCGCGCTTGTCGAGATCGACCTGCGCGGCGACCGTGTCGCCCACGCGCAGCTCGCCCGTCTTCACGACGCCGTGGTGGCCGAACACCTCGGGCTGGACCTTCTGCGTGTCCTGCACCTCGAAGAGCGTGAGGCACACGCCGCCCCGGGTGAGCTCGCCGCGGTCGCCGACCTGGCCGCCGGATTCCGCGTAGAACGGCGTCCTGTCGAGGACGACGATGCCTTCCTCGGTCACGCCGAGGCTGTCCACCGGCGAGCCGCCCTTGTACAGGGCGACCACGCGCCCCTCCTCGGAAAGCGTCTCGTAGCCGCGGAACGCGGTCTTCACGCCGGCGTACTCGAGCGTGCCGCCCGCCTTGAACTTGCTCGCCGCGCGCGAGCGCTCCTGCTGCGCCTGCATGGCGGCGGCGAACGCGTCCATGTCGATGTCGAAGCCGCGCTCGCGGCCGATGTCCGCGGTGAGGTCCACGGGGAAGCCGAACGTGTCGTAGAGCTTGAACGCCGTCTCGCCGTCGAGCCGCTTCGGGTTCTTCGCGAGGGCCGCCTCGAGGATCGCCATGCCGGTCTCGAGCGTCGTGGCGAAGCGCTCCTCCTCCTCGCGCAGCGTGCCGGTCACGCGCTCCTGCGCCTGCGCGAGCTCGGGATAGGCATCGCCCATCTCGCGCACCAGGTCCGGCACCAGCTTGTAGAAGAACGGCTGCTTCTGTCCCAGCTTGTAGCCGTGGCGCATGGCGCGACGCGCGATGCGCCGCAGCACGTAGCCGCGGCCCTCGTTGCTGGGGATGACGCCGTCGCACACGAGGAAGCCGCACGCGCGGATGTGGTCCGCGATCACGCGCAGCGAGGGCGATTCGAGATCCTTCGTGGCCGTCTCGCGAGCCGCCGCCCTGATGAGCGTCTGGAAGAGGTCGATCTCGTAGTTGGAATGGACGTGCTGCAGCACGGCGGTGAGGCGCTCGAGGCCCATGCCCGTGTCCACGGAGGGACGCGGCAACGGATGCAGGACGCCCGCCTCGTCGCGGTTGAACTGCATGAACACGAGGTTCCAGATCTCGATGTACCGGTCGCCGTCCGCATCCGGGGAGCCGGGAGGACCGCCCGCGATGCCGGGTCCGTGGTCGTAGAAGATCTCCGAGCACGGGCCGCACGGGCCCGTATCGCCCATCTGCCAGAAGTTGTCGCTCTCGTACTTGCGGCCGCCCGGCTTGTCGCCGATGCGGATGCAGCGCTCCTTCGGCACGCCGATGTCGTTCACCCAGAGGTCGTAGGCCTCGTCATCGGTCTCGTAGACGGTCGTCCAGAGCTTGTCCGCGGGGAGCCCGTACTCCTTCGTGATGAGCTCCCAGGCGAAGCGGATGGCATCGCGCTTGAAGTAGTCGCCGAAGCTGAAGTTGCCCAGCATCTCGAAGAACGTGTGGTGGCGCGCGGTGTAGCCGACGTTCTCGAGGTCGTTGTGCTTGCCGCCCGCGCGCACGCACTTCTGCGTGGTCACGGCGCGGACGTAGGAGGGTTTTTCCTTGCCGAGAAAGACGTCCTTGAACTGGTTCATCCCCGCATTCGTGAAGAGCAATGTGGGGTCGTCCCCGGGGACGAGCGAGCTCGAGGGCACGTGGGTGTGCCCCTTCGAGACGAAGTAATCGACGAACTTCTGGCGTATTTCCTTGGTATTCATGGGGTTGCCGGTTCCGGCGTGCGCCTCGCCGCGACCGCCGGCGAAACCGCAAGAATACCAAACACTTGGCGCATCTTGCGACACGCGCGCGGCTGAAGCAGCATGCTGCCTGCGCGGACCTCCTCCCGCGCCCAACCACCGGAGGAAAACAATGAAACGAATGCTGTGTGTGGCCCTCGCCTCGCTCGCCGTCGCCGGATGCGCCCAGATGGGTGGCGGCAGCGCCGCCGGAGGCAAATCGGGCGGCGAAGGCTGGATCACCCTCTTCGACGGCACCAGCCTCGACAATTTCGACCGGGTCGGCGACGCCAACTGGCGCATCGAGGACGGCAACGCCACCGCGGACAAGGGCAACGGCTTCCTGCTCACGAAGAAGGAATTCAAGGATTTCCAGATCCGCGCGGAGTTCTACGCCGAGTCGGACACGAACAGCGGCGTGTTCCTGCGCTGCTCGAACCGCAAGACGATCAGCGCGGCGGAGTGCTACGAGGTCAACATCTGGGATACGCGCCCGGGCCAGGAATATGCGACCGGCGGCATCGTCGATACCGCCAAGGTGAACCCGGTGCCCAAGGCGGGCGGGCGCTGGAACACCTACGAGATCACCGCGAAGGGCGACCACCTGGTCGTGATGCTGAACGGCCAGAAGACCGCCGAGACGCACAACGGCAAGCACGCCAGCGGTCCCATCGGCCTGCAGCGCGCGCCGGGCAACAACAAGGAAGCGCCCACGCCGATCAAGTGGCGGCGGGTGGAGATCAAGCCGCTTTGATCTCGTGCAGTTGCGCTTCCTGCTGAAGCATCGACGCGGAAGCCGCGGGCGAAGCTAGGTCTCGCGCAGGAACTTGAGGATGTGCTCCAGGGCGAAGCCGCGGCCCTGGAGGAAGCGGATCTGGCGCGCGCGCTCGCGGTCGTCCGCGGGCGGCGCGCGAAAGCGCGATTTCCACACCGCCTCGATCGAGGCCATGCCCTCCTCGCCCGCGGCATGGAAACCGGCGGCGATGGCCTCCTCGTCCAGCCCGCGCTCGCGCAAGTGCTGCGCGAGCTTCAATGGGCCGAAACGCCGCGCCTTGGCGCGGATGGCCTGCTCGGCGAAGCGCGCGTCCGAGAGCCAGCCGCGCTGCGTGAAATCGTCCAGCAGGGACTCGAGGTCGTCGCCCTCGGCCACGTGCGGCGCGAGCTTGCGGCGAAGCTCTTCGCGGGAGTGCTCGCGGCGGGCGAGCAGGCGAAGGGCGCGGGCGCGGAGGGAGGGTTCTGCGCGCTTTCCGGAAGAACGCAAATTGGGCCCCGGCCCATCGCTGCGTTGCAGCGGCCGGGGTGACGCGTCCCCACCTTGCAGCGGCCGGGGTGACGCGTCTCCACCTTGCAGCGGCCGGGACGGCGCGTTGCGCATTGCAGCCCGCGCTCCTGGCTACTCGCCCTCGGCCGCTTCGGCCGCGACGGGCATGCCGCCCGCGATGCCGACGGCCTCGCGGATCTTGCGCTCGATGTCCTCGGCGATCTGCGGGTTTTCCTTGAGGAACTCGCGCGTGTTGTCCTTGCCCTGGCCGATCTTCTCGCCGTTGTAGGCGTACCAGGCGCCGGACTTCTCGACGATGCGGTGCTGGACGCCCAGCTCGATGATCTCGCCCTCGCGCGAGATGCCCTCGTTGTAGAGGATGTCGAAGTCCGCGGTCTTGAAGGGCGGCGCCACCTTGTTCTTCACGACCTTCACGCGCGTCTCGTTGCCGATGACTTCCTCGCCCTTCTTGATGGAGCCGATGCGGCGGATGTCGATGCGCACGGAGGCGTAGAACTTGAGCGCGTTGCCGCCCGTGGTGGTCTCGGGGTTGCCGAACATCACGCCGATCTTCATGCGGATCTGGTTGATGAAGATGACGAGCGTGTTCGAGCGCTTGATGTTGGC
>DASTGG010000306.1:0-18731 GCA_035719385.1 Usitatibacter sp. | reverse complement strand
CGGCGGCCCACGAAGGCGGCTCCTTGCGCGGCACGTAGTCGGTGTTCTTCACGTACACGACCTTGTTGCCGGGAACCCACTCCTCCTTCACGAACTTGAAGGGGCCCGAGCCGATCGGGTCCGTGATGTTGGTCGAGGCGTCGGTCTTCGCGATGCGCTCCGGCATGATGAACGGCACGTTCGAGGAGGGCTTCGCGAGCGCGTCGAGCACCAGCGCGAACGGCCGCTTGAGCTTCAGCGTGAAGGTCTTCGCGTCGACCGCCTTCCAGGAGTCGGTGGACTCGGCGAGTTTCTGGCCGAGCGCGTCGCGCTTGGCCCAGCGCTCGACGGAGGCGATGCAGTCGGCGGACGTGACCGGCTTGCCGTCGTGGAACTTGAGGCCGTCGCGCAGCGTGAAGGTGTAGGTGAGCTTGTCGGGGCTCACCTGCCACTTGTCCACCATCTGCGGCTGGACCTGGAACTTCGCGTCCGTGGCGAACAGCGTGTCGTACACCATGTACCCGTGGTTGCGGGTGATGTATGCGGTCGTGGTGATCGGATCGAGGATCCGCAGGTCGGCCTGCGGGATGAACTTGAGGACCTTCTGCTGCGCGAATGCGCCGGTCGCGAGCGTGATCGCGACGAATGCGGCGAGCTTGCGAAATCCACCCATTTCGGCTCTCCCCCGGTGAACGAACGCTGCATTGTAGCCTCGCCGGGGGAAGCCGCAACGACGTCCCTTCAGCGCAGCAGCTTCATCGCGCGCTCGTAATGGCCGAGGTCGAGGTACTTGTCCGGCGCGGGCGGCTTGCCGCCCCATTGCCCCTCGATCTCCGCACGCAACGCGAGCACCGCCTTGAAGCCTTCCATGTCGAAGCGCGCGTCGGGTGCGAGCCCGAAGCCCGGCTCCATGAGCGCCGCATAGGTCTGCTCGGCCGCCTTGCGATCCTGCTTGAGCCGCGACTGGATCACGCCGACCACCTGCTCGCGGTTGGCCGGATCCCGCGCCATGCGCACGCATTCCACATACGCCGCGATGTAGCGCTCCAGCAGGTCGCCGTGGCCGCTCGCCCAGCTGCGCATGACGAAATTGCCGCCGGCCTGGTAGGGTCCCAGCAGCTCGCTCGCGCGCCCGAAGCTCTTCATGCCCTTCTCCCGGGCGGCGAAGGAAAACGGCGGGCCGAGCATCGTGGCCGCGCTCTCGCTGCTCGCCACGAGCGCGGCGAAGCGCTGCTGCGTGCCGCCGATCGGCTTCAGGCGGTAGTCGCGGTCGAGGAGGAGGCCGCGATCCTTGAGGATCTTCTTGGCGAGCAGCGCGTACGCGGTGTTGGGCGCGTCCACGGAGATCGCCTTGCCGCGCAGGTCGTCGAAGGAGGCGATCTCGGGGCGCACGAAGAACTCGTTCATGCCGGTGTCGCCGCCCGTGACGATCACCACGTCGGCGTGCGCGTCCTCGACCATCGCGATGGCGTTGTCCACCGCGGTGTCGGCGATGTCGTAGTCGCCGCGCGCTAGCCCTTCGCGCAGCGTCTTCGAGTCCGGCGTGAGCGTGAGATCCACGCGGATGCCGCGCTTCTCGAACACGTGGCCCGCCACGCCGAGGAACAGCGGCGCATAGCTCGCCGACGGGAACGTGATCACGCGCAGCGTCGTGAGCTCCTCGGCGCGCGCGCCGGGCGCGGCCAGGTGCGACGCGAGGGCAAGCAGGACGGCGGCAATGCGGGCGATGCTCATCATCGTTCGGCCTCCTCGGGCTCGGCATGAAGGACGTGCTGGAGCTGCTCCACGCTCACCGGCTTGGTGAGATGGTGGTCGAATCCGGCCTGCAGCGCGCGGCGCTTGTCGCTGTCCTGGCCCCATCCGGTCACGGCGACCAGCCGGATCGCCGCGCCGCGCGGCATCTGGCGGATGCGCCGCGCGGCCTCGTAGCCGTTCATGATCGGCAGGCCGATGTCGAGCAGCACCACTTGCGGATCGAAGGACTGCGCGCAGTCGACCGCCTCGAGGCCATCGTAGGCGGCGAGCACCTCGTGCCCCATCAGCCGCAGGAGGTTCACGAGGCTTTCGGCGGCGTCGCGGTTGTCGTCGACGACGAGCACGCGCCGCGGCTTCGACGCTTCGATGCCCGCGCCCGGGGCGCGGCGCGGCATCGCGGCATCGGGTCCCGCGACCACCGGCAGGTGCGCGACGAACCGGCTGCCCTTGCCGGGGCCGTCGCTGCGGGCCTCGAGCGTTCCGCCGTGCAGCTGCACCAGGGCGCGCGCGAGCGCGAGCCCGATGCCGAGCCCGCCCTGGACGCGGTCGAGCGGCGGGGCGACCTGCGAGAACATCTGGAAGAGATGCGGCAGCCGGTCGGGCGGGATGCCGATGCCGTCATCGGTGACGGTGACGGCGAGCTGCTCGCCCACGACCCGCGCCGAGAGCCGGATGTGCCCGCGCGGCGGCGTGTACTTCACCGCATTGTTGAGCAGGTTGAGGATCACCTGCGTGAGGCGCGTGGGATCGGCCCGGAGCATCACCTCGCCCGGCGGCAGGTCCACCGCGAGATCGTGCCCGGCCTTCTCCACCAGCGGGCGCACCGCGTCGAGCGCGTCGTTCACGACGGCGGCGAGCGGCACGTTCTCCATGCGCAGCTCGACCTTGCCGCGCGTGATGCGCGAGGCCTCGAGCAGGTCGTCCACGAGCCGCGTCATGTGGCGCGCCTGGCGGTCGATGATGTCGCGCGCGCCGCTGATCTCCGGCGATTGGCGGCCCTTCATGTGCAGGATGTGCACCGCGTTGCGGATCGGCGCGAGCGGGTTGCGCAGCTCGTGCGCGAGCGTGGCGAGGAACTCGTCCTTGCGGCGGTCGGCCTCGCGCAGCGCCTGCTCGCCGAGCTTGCGCTCCGTGACGTCCGTTCCGATCCCGTAGAGCATCACGGCGGTGCCCTGCGCGTCGTACACCGTGCGGCCGCGCGCTTCCATCCAGCGCCATTGCCCCGACGCATGCTGGAAGCGGAATTCGACGCTGTAATCCTCGCGCGTGCGAGTGGCTTCCCGCACGGCGCGGGTGACGGCATCGCGATCGTCGGCGTGCACGCGGGCATAGAAGGCGGCCTCGGTGCCCGGGAACCCGCCGGGCGGCAGGCCGAAGATCTCCTCGAGCTCGCGGCTCCACCACACGTGTTGCGTGAGGAGGTCGCGCGACCACGCCCCCATGCGCCCGCCGCGCATCGCGAGCGCCAGCACGTCGCGGCTTTCGCGCAGCGCCGTTTCCGCGCGCGCGTTCTCGACGGCGAGCCACGTGCGCTCCGCGACCTGCTCCATGAGCGCGACCTCGTCGGCGGACCATGCGCGCGGCTCCTTCTGCTGCAGCATGAAGACGCCCGCGAGGCGCCCTTCCTTCACGAGCGGGACGCAGGCCGTGGCGCGGATGCGGCGCAGCTCGAAGACCTCGGCGACCGGCGTGTCGCGGGTGCGCGGATCTTCGCGCACGTCGGCGATGGCCACGGTGATGCCGGCGCCCAGGTCGCGGATCACGCCGCTGCCGAACGAGGCGAGCGCGTGGCGGCCGGCCATGCTCTCCACGCCGTCCACGTAATCGTGCGCGATGGCGCCGAACTCGCCGCTGCTGTCGACCTCGCAGTACGCGCAGCGGCTCGCCTGGAAATGCCTTCCCACGCGCGCGACCACCTGCGCCACGACGCGCGCCACGTCGCGCTCGCCGCGCGTGGCATCGTGAAGGGACACGAGCAGGGCCTGGAATTCGGCGTTGCGGCGCAACGCGCGCTCGCTCTGGCGCAGCGCCGCCGCGTCCTCCTGGCGGCGGGTGACATCGTGTCCCACGACCATCGTGCCGAGCAGGCGCCCGCGCGCGTCGTGGTGGGGAATCGACGCCACCTCGATGCAACGCACGCTGCCGTCGCGTGCACGCACTTCGCTCACATACGAAGTTTCCTGCCCGCGCAGCGCGCTTTCCGCGTGCGGCCGCACGCGCGCCCACGCTTCCTCGCCGAGCACGTCCGGAACGAACCGGCCGCGCAGCTCCGACGGTTTGCGCCCGAACCAATCCGCATAGGCGCGGTTGCACCAGCGATAGCGCAGGTCCGGGCCGATGTAGGCGATGAGCGAGGGCACGTGCTCCGACACCAGCGAGAGCACTTCGGAATCCGTCCCGGCGTGCCGCGCCGCTCGCGCCTGGCGCCATGCGAGTGCGAAGGCGACGAGCCCTGCGAGGAAGAACGCGGCGGCGGCGGCGAGCATGGCGGTATTCTACGGATTCCGCAAAAACCACCCTCCCCCGAATGGAATACGTCAAGCTCGGCCGCACCGGCCTCGATGTCTCGCGCCTTTGCCTCGGATGCATGACCTACGGCGCGCCCGACCGCGGCCGCCATGCATGGACGCTGCCCGAGGAAGAGGCGCGGCCGCTCATCCGCCGCGCGGTCGAGGCCGGCATCAATTTCTTCGACACCGCGAACACCTATTCGGACGGGTCGAGCGAGGAGATCGTCGGGCGGGCGCTGCGCGAGCTCACGCGCCGCGACGAGGTCGTGGTCGCGACGAAATGCTTCTTCCCGTGGCGTCCGGGCCCCAACGGCGGCGGGCTTTCGCGCAAGGCCATCTTCAATGCGATCGATGCGAGCCTCGCGCGCCTGGGCGTGGACCACGTGGACCTGCTGCAGGTCCATCGCTGGGACAAGGGCACGCCGATCGAGGTGACGATGGAAGCGCTGCACGACGTGGTGAAGTCGGGCCGCGCGCGCTACATCGGCGCCTCGTCGATGGCGGCCTGGCAATTCTCCAAGGCGCTGCACGTCGCCGAGCGCCACGGCTGGACGCGGTTCTCCACCATGCAGCCGCACTACAACCTCATCTACCGCGAAGAGGAACGCGAGCTGCTGCCGCTGTGCGCCGACGAGGGGATCGGCGTGATCCCGTACAGCCCGCTCGCGCGCGGCCTGCTCACCCGCGCCGCGCAGGAGCGCTCGCACCGCCGCGACACGGACGAGGTCGCGAAACGCCTCTACGACAAGACCGTGGAAGCCGATGCGCACGTGATCACGCGCGTGGGCGAGGTGGCCTCGCGCCTCGGCCACCCACGCGCGCAGGTGGCGCTCGCGTGGGTGCTGTCGAATCCCGTCGTCACCGCGCCCATCATCGGGGTGTCGAAGCCCGGCCACCTCGACGATGCGATCGGCGCGCTCTCGATCCGGCTTTCCGCCGAGGACAAGGCGGCGCTCGAGGAGCCGTACGTCGCCCATCGCGTGACGACCTGATGCGGCACCTCCTGTCGCCGATTTGAGACGCGCGCGCCGGGCACGGAGGGCGCTTTTGCCTCTATGCTCGTGGGTTCAGGTCAACCGCCGGCCGCTTCCGTTCGTTACGTGCGCAGGACCGGTGAAAAAAGGGAGATTCGAATGAAAAGCACGATCCTGTCCGCGGCCATCGCCGCCGCCCTCGCGGGCGTGGCGGGCACGGCTTCCGCGGAAACCTACGGCGACGTCGCACGCGTCCTCGCATCCACCCCCGTCTACGAGCGTGTCGCGGTTCCGCGGCGCGAGTGCCACGCGGAGCAGGTCACGGCCTATGAAGAACGGCGCAGCGTGCGGCCGGGCCCCGAAGAGTACGCGCCCGTGCGCAACGAGGGCATCGGCGCCGGCACCGTCCTCGGCGCGATCATCGGCGGGGTGATCGGGCACCAGTTCGGCAGCAGCAGCGCGGGCCGCGACCACGGCACGGCCGCCGGCGCGGTGATCGGCGGGCTGATCGGCCACGATGCGGAAACGCGCGCCGCGGAGGGCTACGCGCCCGCTTCGCGCGAAGTCCTCGTCGAGCGCACGCCGGTCACGCGCGAGGTGCAGCGCTGCACCGACGTGACGGACACCACCGAGCGCATCGTCGCCTACGACGTGCGCTACGAATACAACGGGCGCGAGTTCCGCACTCGCCTGCCCTACGACCCGGGACAGGAGCTTCCCGTGAACGTCGACGTGCGGCCGCCGGCCGCCGCGCGCGTTCCGCTCGCCGGGCCCGCAACGCCTTCCTATCGTGGCACTTTCTGAGGAAACCATGAAACGCAAAGCCATCATCGTCGCCATCGCATCGCTGTCGGCGCTCGCCTCGAGCGCGTTCGCGGAGTCGTTCCCCGACCGCGCGCGCGTCGTCTCTACGCATCCCGTCTACGAGCGCATCCCGGTCTCGCGCGAGGAGTGCTGGAACGACCGCCAGCGCGGCTATGAAGAACGCCGCGTCACCCGCACGGATACCGGCGCGCCCATCGGCCCGGGCACCGTGCTCGGCGCCATCGTGGGCGGTGTCGCCGGCCACCAGGTGGGCCGTGGCCGCGGCAACGATGCCGCCACCGTCGGCGGCGCCATCGTCGGCGGCCTGATCGGCAACCAGATGGAGCGCGAAAACGCCGGTGAGCGCGTGACGGAAGTCGAGCGCGTGCCGGTCGAGCGCAACGTGCAGCGCTGCCGCACGGTGGACGAGGTGCGCGAAGCCACCATCGGCTACGACGTGCGCTACGAGTACAACGGCCGTGAGTTCGTGACGCGCATGCCGCGCGACCCGGGCCGCTTCGTGCGCGTGCACGTCGAGCTGCAGCCCGTGGTCGAGGAGCCGATCGCGCCGCCCCCGCCGCCCGGCCCGGGCCCGCGCCCGCCGTCCTACCGCTGATCGACCGCGGTTCCCAAATAAGGCCCCTCGTTACCCGAGGGGCTTTTTTTGCGCCCATCGCACCGGCCTGCTGAGGGCCGGCGAATGTAATCCTTTGTTTTATAAGTGTCTCTTAGGCCGGCCGGCACATGAACAGAGGGGCTGCGGCGCGCATTCCGGCTCCCCGCAAAAATAAATATTTGGGAAAAGTATCCCAAATTTTGGAAAACGCGGGTACAGTGCGGTCCATGGCGCTGGCATTTCGCCGGCGCGCCGACCAGGACCGACTGCCGTGCATGACGTTTCCATCCAACCACGCCGCCGCGCTGCCCCCCGTGCGCCCCTGCACTGCGGCGTGCTGGCCGAGGGACGTTATCTCGCGCAGGCCCAGCCCCGGGGTCTGATGCAGGCGCTGGCCGCCGAAGGCCACCGCGTGATCCTCATCGACTCCGGGGCCGCGAGCCTGGACCTGCGCGACGGCAACTGGCTCCAGGGCCTCGACATGCTCGTCGCCCGCGGCCGCAGCCCGGAGCTGCTGGCGCGCCTCGCCCTCGCCGAGGAAGCCGGCCTGCCCACGGCCAACCGCCGCGGCGCCATCGCCTCCGTGGTCGACAAGGCCCACATGGCCGCGGCGCTGTGCGCGGCCCGCGTGCCCACGCCCGACACCTGGATCGGCCCCATCGAGCAGCTGCGTCGCGACATCCCGCACGCCGCCTACCCGCTCGTCGTGAAGCCGGTCTTCGGCGACAACTGCCGCGGCGTGCGCATCGTGACCAACCGCGTCGCGCTGGAAATCCTCACCTGGGCGGAGCCGTGCGCCATCGCCCAGCGCTTCATCCCCAACGACGGCTTCGACGTGAAGCTGTACGCCATCGGCCCGCACGTCTGGGCCATGCGCAAGCCGTCGCCCCTGCACGCAACCCCGGGCACCGCCACGCCGATACCGCTCCCGGCGGCGTGGCGGGAGCTCGCCCGGCGCTGCGGCGACGTCTTCGGCCTGCACCTGTTCGGCGTCGACTGCATCGAGCGCGACGGCGAGCTGCTCGTCATCGAAGTGAACGATTTCCCCAACTACACCGGCGTACCGGGCGCCGATACCCTGCTCGCGGCCCACGTGCTGGAGCATGCCCACGCAAGGAGACACGCATGAAGGTCGGCATCCTGATGATGGAATACGCGGACACACACCGGCAGTCGGTCATGCCGGAGGTCGTCCGCACCCTCAACGACTGGGGCGTGGACGTCGACCTCATCTATCCCGAGCAGCAGCTCATCGACGTGGCGAACATCCGCGTCGAGCACGACCTGTACGTGCTCAAGGCGTCGAGCAACCTCGCCATGAGCATGGCGGGCGCGCTGCACGCGATCAACGCGCGCATCATCAACCCGTACCCCGTGGCGAGCACGCTGCGCGACAAGATCGTGAGCGAGCGCATCCTGCGCTCGGCCGGCGTGCCGACTCCCGACACCTTCGTCGCCGACCGCGCCGAGCACCTCGTGCCGCTGCTCGCCGGCGGCCCGCTCGTCATCAAGCCGTATCGCGGCTCGCGCGGGCGCGGCGTGCGCGTCGTGTGGGACATCGACGAGCTCGACGACATCGCGAGCGCCGACGGCCCGCTCTTCGCGCAGCGCTATCGCAAGCCCGAAGGCCTCGACCGCAAGATCTACTGCATCGGCGGCCAGATCTTCGGCGTGGAGCGCGTGTGGCCCGCGCTCACGTACGAGGACAAGGTGGGCCGCCCGTTCACCATCACGCCGGAGCTGCGCGACATCACGCTGCGCTGCGCCCGCGCCTTCGGCGTGGACCTGCTCGGCCTCGACGTGATCATCAGCGACGGCCGCCCGTACGTGGTGGACGTCAACAGCTTCCCCGGTTTCAAGGGCGTCCCGGATGCCGCCCTGCGCCTCGCCGACTACATCTTCTCGGCGGCGGACCGTCCCCGCAAGCAGCGTCCGTCCCTCACGCACCAGGCACCGGAGGTCCGCCAATGAAAGCTGCGATCATCGGCTGCGGCCGCATCGGCTGTGGCTTCGCCGGAGAGCTCCTCGCCGACGCCGGCTACGAGCTCGTGTTCCTCGCCCGCAACGCGTCCATGGTGGAGCACCTGAACCGCCTCGGGCGCTACCACGTCACGCTGGCCCAGGGCCGGGAGCGCACGAAGCGCACGGTCACCGGCGTGCGCGCCATCGATACCTCGCACCGCGCAGCTGCCGTGGCGGCGCTGGCCGAGGCCGACTTGATCGTCACCGCGGTCGGCGCGCCCAACCTGGGCGACATCGCGCCCCTCATCGCGCAGGCGCTGCAGGCGCGCTCGAGGCCCGTGAACGTGCTCGCCTTCGAGAACCTCGCCGATGGCGGCGTCGCGCTGCAGCAAGAGGTGGCGGCGCACCTGCCCCACGATTTTCCGCTGGAGAAGTTCGGCTTCTCCGGCACGCTCGTGAGCCGTGCGGTCACGCAGCGCCTGGGCGACCCGGCGCTCGACGAGCCGCTCGAGTTCGTGGGCGATCCCCCGGCCACGTTCGTCGTGGACGGCAAGCGCCTGGTCTCTCCCGTGCCGGCGCTGCCGTCCATGACCGTGGCCGAGGATTTCGGCGCCTGGATGGTGCGCAAGCTCTACATCTTCAGCGCGGGCCACGCCGCCTGCGCCTACCTGGGCCACCTCAAGGGCTATCGCTACATCCACAGCGCGATCCGCGACCCCGAGATCCGCACCGCCGTCCTCGACGCCATGCGCGAGGGGCAGCGCGGCCTGGCCGGCGTGTACGGCGAGGCGTTCGCGGGCGGGGAAGCGCACCTGCAGGAGATCGTGGAGCGCTTCGACAACGCCGCGATCATGGATTCGATCAGCCGCGTGGCGCGCGACCCCTCGCGCAAGCTCTCCGCCGGCGACCGCCTGCTGGGCGCCGCGCGCCTCGCCGCCAAGGCGGGCGTGCATCCGCGCGCGCTGCTGCGCGCCGCGGCCGCCGCGTACTGCTTCACCGATCCCGACGACGCGCGCGCCACGGAGCTGCAGGAGCAGATCCGCGTGGCGGGCATGCGCCCGACGCTGCGCCGCGTGAGCGGCCTGGAAGCGAGCGACCGGCTGGGTCGCGCGCTCGTGAACCGCTGGCACCGCCTCGCGCACCACTGGCACTCCGAGAGCGTGCTGCTCAGCCTCAACAAGGTGGTGTGGGCATGAAGATCCATTTCTTCCTGAACGAGCGCGTGCACGCCGTCCCGAACCCCATCTTCGCGGAAGCGATGCGGCTGCTCGAGGAGCGCGGCTTCGAAGTCAGCAGCTGGATCGCCGAGGAGCGGCTGTGCGCCGCCGACGATTTCCCGCTCGACAACGACCTTTACGTGCTCAAGTCGCAGACCGAGCTGTCGCTGAGCCTCGCCGGCATCCTGCACCTGCGCGGCGCGCACATCCTCAATCCCTATCCCGCGTGCGCGGCGCTGCAGAACAAGATCGTCGCGGCGAACCGCCTGGCGCAGGCGGGCGTGCCGCTGCCGCGCAGCTGGATCACGGGCGACATGCACCTGCTGCGCGACCTGCTCTCGCGCATGCCGCTCATCGCGAAGCCCTACCGCGGCCATCGCGGCGCCGGCATCCGCGTGCTGCGCACGCAGGCCGACCTCGACGCCATGCCCACGCCGATCCAGCCGATGCTGGTGCAGGAATTCATCCCCTCGACCGGCGCCGACCTCAAGATGTACGTCGTGGGCGGCGAGGTCTTCGGCGTGCGCAAGGCCTTCTCCGACAAGAGCTTCACCGGCTATGGCGTGCCGTGCGAGGTGAGCCTCGCGCTGCGCGACATCGCGCTGCGCTGCGGCGATGCGTTCGGCCTCGGGCTCTACGGGCTCGACCTCGTCGAAGGGCCGGACGGGCCCGTCGTCGTGGACCTCAACTATTCGCCCGGCTTCCGCGGCGTGCCCGATGCGGCGCTCTTCATCGCGCGCTACATCGAGGACTACGCCTGCGGGCGGCGCACGCTGCCCGTCGACCTGGAGCCCTCCGCCCCGCGCCGCGCGCCGCCCACGCCGCAGCTTCCTTATCCGGAGCGGGCGGCGGCATGAGCTCGATCGCGCCCGGCAGCCGCCTGAGGGGCCGCCTCGCCGGCGTCCTCCAGGCGATCCGCGGCAATCCCACCCTCGCCGCGATTTCCGCGGAGGGGTTCCTGACCCGCCTCGGGTTCGGGATGGTGAGCTTCGCGCTGCCGCTCTTCGCGCTGCACCTCGGCATGAGCCTCACCGAGGTCGGCGCGCTCTACGCGCTCAACGGCGTGACGGTGCTCGCCGTCAAGCCGCTGATGGGATGGGCCGCGGACCGCTTCGGGCGCAAGCGCACGCTCGTGTTCGCGGTGGCGATGCGCTGCGTGGTGGGCGTGTCCTTCATCTTCGCGTTCCTGCCGTGGCACCTCTACGCGATCCGCATCCTGCAGGGCGTGATGACCGCGGCGCGCGATCCCTCCGCGAGCGCCCTCATCGCCGTGCACGGCAAGAAGAAGAGCATGGCGAGCGCGTTCGCCTGGTACTACACCGCGCGCGACGTGGGCCACTCGCTCGGCGCGGCGGCGGCGGGGCTGCTCATCGCGGCCACCGGCGACTACCGGCTCGTCTTCGCCGCGGCTTTCGCGACGTCCTGCGTGGCGCTGGCCTCCGTCATCCGTTACGTTCGCGAAACGCCGGCCGCGAAGGCCGAATCGGCCGAGCACGCTGCCGTCGAGCTCGAGCCGCTGACGGCGCGCTCCTTCCGCGAGGTCTACGCGCCGCTGCTGCCCTACTTCGGCTTCGGGCTGATGGTGTCGCTCACCGCGGAGATGATGCGCGGCATCTTCCCGATCGTGGCGGTGCATTACGGGCACCTGACCGTCGCCGAGGCGGGCATCGCGGCGAGTCTTTCCAGCATCGCGATCCTCACCGCCGGCCCCGCCTTCGCGTGGCTCTCGGACAACTTCCACCGCGGCGTCGGCCTCACGACGCGAAGCGTGGCCAACGGCGCCTCGTCGCTCATCTACATCTTCTGGCCGGGCTTCGCGGGTTTCGCGACGGGCCGCATCCTCGACGATGCCGGCAAGGCGGCCTTCCGTCCGAGCTGGGGCGCCACGCTCGCGGAAGTCGCCAACGCGGATCCGCACCGCCGCGCGCGGATCATGGCTTTCCTGGACCTCGCATGGAACCTGGGCGAGATCGGCGGGCCGCTCGTGGCCGGCGCGCTCATGGCCGGCTTCGGCGTCCCCCTCATGCTCGGCGTGCGCGCGGCGCTGTCGCTCGTCACCGAGGGCTACGCGATGGTGCTCTTCCGTCACAGGGAGAGGGGCTAGGCCATGGGACGCGACATGGACATCACGGGCGTGCTGCTGCGGCGCGAGCTCGCCTTCGCGAGCGCGCTGGCGCTGCACGCCGGCAAGCGCATCCTGCGCCACCGCGCCGCCGGCGTCGAGGTGGAGCACAAGGCGCATGGCGAAGTGGTGACCGCCGCGGACCGCGAGTCGAACGACACCATCCGCGGCGAGATCCACGACGCGTTCCCCACGGACGCGATCTACTCCGAGGAGACGCAGGACTCGCGGCATCGCCTGTTCCATTCGCGCGTATGGATCGTCGATCCGCTGGACGGCACGAGCGATTTCATCGCGGGTGGCGACGAGTTCACCGTGTCGATCGGCCTCGCGCTGGACGGCAGGCCGGTGCTGGGCGCCATCTACAACCCGGTCCGCGACGAGCTCTTCGCCGGCGCCGTGGGCGTGGGCGCGACGCGCAACGGCTCGGCGATCGTCGCGAGCGATGCGGACGACCTGCGCCGCGCGCGGATCGTGGTGTCGCGCAAGGAGCACGAAGGCCTCGCGAAGCTCGTGCCGGGCGTGGCGCTCGCGCCGATGACGAGCATGTCGTACAAGCTCGCGCGCGTGGCCGCGGGCCTCGAGGACGGCGCGCTCTCGCGCAAATGCCGCAAGGAGTGGGGCTCGTGCGCGGGCGTGGCGCTGGTGCTGGCTGCCGGCGGACAGGCCACGCTGCTCGACGGAGCCGACATCCGCTTCAACCGCGCCGAGCCGAAGCAGCCGCTGGGCATGGTGGCCGCGGGATCGCGGCTGCATCCGCAACTGGTTCACGAAGTCCGGCACCTGCTGGACGACTTTCCGGGAGAAAGATGATGAACGCCAACCGAGAACATCCTCGCGCCGGGACCGCTGCATCGTTCGCGCCGGCGCTGCGCCGCAGCTGGATGGTGGCGTCGGTGCTCGTGGTCCTGCTGGGCATCTACACGATGGTGCCGCTGCCCGGCAAGTCGCAGGCCCGCGCCGCGAAACCGGACCCCGCGTCCGGACCGAAGGCGATTCCGGTCGCCACGGCGCGCGCGCGGTCGGCCGACATCGACGTGAACATCGACGCGCTGGGCTCCGTCACGCCGCTCAGCAACATCACGCTGCGCAGCCGCCTCGACGGGCAGCTCACGAGCGTGCGCTTCAGCGAGGGGCAGACCGTGCGCGCGGGCGAGCTCCTCGCGGAGATCGATCCGCGCCCGTACCAGGTGGCGCTCGCGCAGGCCGAAGCACAGCTCGCGCGCGACGAGGCGGTGCTGCGCAACGCGCGCGCGGACCTCGAGCGCTATCGCATGCTGCACGAGAAGCGCCTGATCACGGTCCAGCAGCTCGACACCCAGGCGAGCCTGGTGCGCCAGCACGAGGCGACGCTGAAGATGAGCCAGGCCGCCGTGGACAGCGCGAAGCTGCAGCTGGGCTACACGCGCATCACGGCGCCGATCATGGGCCGCGTGGGACTGCGGCAGGTCGACCAGGGCAACATGGTGCGCGCCAACGACGCGAACGGCATCGTGGTGCTCACGCAGCTGCAGCCGATCACGGTCCTCTTCAACATCCCGGAAGACCGCGTGCGCGCCGTGATGAAGAAGCTGCAGGCGGGCGAGAAGCTGCGCGTGGAAGCGTACGACCGCGCCGGCAAGGCGAAGCTCGCCACGGGCCAGCTCCTCACGGTGGACAACCAGATCGACCCGGCCACCGGCACCGTGAAGCTGAAGGCGCAGTTCGCCAACGACGACTTCAGCCTCTTCCCGAACCAGTTCGTGAACGTGCGCATGCGCCTCGACGTGGAGCACGACGCGACGCTCATCCCCAGCGCGGCCGTGCAGCGCGGCACGCAGGGCACGTTCGTCTATGCCGTCGGCGCCGACCACACCGTGCAGATGCGCCCGGTGACGCTCGGGGCCACGGAGAACGGCAACGTGGCCGTCGCCTCGGGCATCGCGCCCGACGACGTCGTGGTCGTCGATGGCGCCGACAAGCTGCGCCAGGGCGCGAAGGTCGAATTCGCGTCGGCCGGCGGCGGCGCCGACAAGGCCGCGAAGAAGGCGTCGAAGGACCGCAGCGCATCGGCTTCCGAAGGCCAGGCGAGCGGCGGATGAACCCCTCGCGCCTCTTCATCCTGCGCCCGGTCGCGACCTCGCTCGCGATGGTGGCGATCGTCCTCGCGGGGCTCCTCGCCTACCGCCTGCTGCCGCTGTCGGCGCTGCCGGAGGTGGACTACCCGACGATCCAGGTCGTGAGCCTGTACCCGGGCGCGAGCCCCGACGTGGTCACCTCGTCCATCACCGCGCCGCTCGAGCGGCAGTTCGGCCAGATGCCGGGCCTGGGGCAGATGTCGTCCACGAGCTCGGGCGGCGCCTCGGTCATCACGCTGCAGTTCGCCCTCGAGCTGCCGCTCGACGTGGCGGAGCAGGAGGTGCAGGCGGCGATCAACGCGGCGGGCAGCCTGCTGCCCCCGGACCTGCCGATGCCGCCGGTGTACAGCAAGGTGAACCCGGCCGACGCGCCGATCCTCACGCTCGCCGTGACGTCCGAGTCCCTGCCGCTCACGACCGTGCAGAACCTCGTGGACACACGCCTCGCGCAAAAGCTCTCGCAACTGCCGGGCGTGGGACTGGTGAGCCTCGCCGGCGGACAGAAGCCCGCCGTGCGCATCCGCGCGAACCCGAAAGCCCTCGCCGCCTACGGGCTGTCGATGGAAGACCTGCGGCTCGCCATCGCGAACGCGAACGTGAACCAGGCGAAGGGCAGCTTCGACGGGCCGCGGCGCGCGGCGACGATCGATGCGAACGACCAGCTGCGCTCGCTCGAGGATTACCGGCGGCTCATCGTCGCCTGGCGCAACGGCGCGCCCGTGCGGCTCTCCGAGGTCGCCGACGCCGTGAACGACGCCGAGAACGTGCATCTCGCCGCGTGGGCGAACGATGCGGCGGCGCTCATCGTGAACATCCAGCGGCAGCCCGGCGCCAACGTGATCGAGGTCGCCGACCGCGTGAAGGCCCTGCTTCCCCAGCTCGAGTCGTCGCTGCCCGGCTCCGTGAAGGTGCGGCTGCTGAGCGACCGGACGACCTCGATCCGCGCCTCGGTGCGCGACGTGCAGTTCGAGCTCGCGCTCGCCGTGGCGCTGGTCGTCATGGTGATCTTCCTCTTCCTGCGCAGCGCCGCGGCGACGCTGATCCCGAGCGTGGCCGTGCCGGTGTCCCTCGTGGGCACCTTCGGCGTGATGTACCTCGCCGGGTTCAGCATCAACAACCTCACGCTCATGGCGCTCACCGTGGCGACCGGCTTCGTGGTGGACGACGCCATCGTGATGATCGAGAACATCGCGCGCCACGTGGAAGCCGGCATGGCGCCGCGCGAGGCGGCGCTCAAGGGCGCGAGGCAGATCGGCTTCACGATCATCTCCCTCACCTTCTCCCTCGTGGCGGTGCTGATCCCGCTGCTCTTCATGGGCGACGTGGTCGGCCGCCTCTTCCGCGAGTTCTCGATCACGCTCGCGGTGGCCATCCTCATCTCGGCCGTGGTGTCGCTCACGCTCACGCCGATGATGTGCGCGCGGCTGCTGCGCCATGAGCCCGCGGCGGCGCAATCCCGCTTCTCCCGCGCGAGCGCGCGCGTGCTCGACGCCGCGATCGCGCACTACGGCCGCATGCTGCGCTGGGTGCTCGACCGCCAGGCCATGACGCTCGCCGTGTTCTTCGCGACGGCGGCATTGAGCGTGCTGCTCTACGTCGTGGTGCCGAAGGGCTTCTTCCCGGCGCAGGACACGGGCCTCATCCAGGGCATCTCCGAGGCGCCGCAATCGGTCTCGTTCGCGGCCATGGCGGAGCGCCAGCGCGCGCTCGCAGAGGTGGTGCTGCGCGACCCGGCCGTCGAGAGCCTGTCGTCCTTCATCGGCGTGGACGGCATCAACGCCACGCTCAACAGCGGCCGCATGCTGATCAACCTCAAGCCGCTCGAGGAGCGCGACGCGAGCGTGACGCAGGTGATCCGGCGCCTGCAGCAGGCGCTGGCATCCGTCGACGGCATCGTGCTCTACATGCAGCCGGTGAAGGACCTCACCATCGAGAGCCGCGTGAGCCGCACCGAGTACCAGCTCGCCGTCGAGGACGCGGACGCCGCGACCCTCGGCACGTGGGTGCCGCGGCTGGTGGAGCGCCTGTCGCGCCTGCCGCAGCTCGCCGACGTGGCGAGCGACCTGCAGGACCGCGGCCTGCACGCGTACGTCGAGATCGATCGCGATGCGGCGGGGCGGCTCGGCATCACCGCGGGCGCCATCGACAACGCGCTCTACGACGCGTTCGGCCAGCGCATGGTGTCCACGATCTTCACGCAGTCGAGCCAGTACCGCGTGGTGCTGGAGATGGACCCCGCGATGCAGAAGGGGCCCGCGACGCTCGACGACGTCTTCGTCACCGGCTCCTCGGGGCAGCCGGTACGCCTGAGCGCGGTGGCGCGCGTGGTGGAGGGAACCTCTCCGCTCGTCGTGAGCCACCTCGGCCAGTTCCCGGTGGCGACGGTTTCCTTCAATCTCGCGCCCGGAGCGAGCCTGGGGGAAGCCGTCGCCGCAATCCGGGAGGCGCAGCGCGAGCTCGCCATGCCGGAGAGCCTGCAGCTGCGCTTCCAGGGCGCGGCGGTGGCTTTCCAGGCCTCGCTCGCCAACAGCCTCCTGCTGCTGCTCGCCGCCGTGATCACGATGTACATCGTGCTGGGCGTGCTCTACGAGAGCTACGTCCACCCGCTCACGATCCTCTCGACGCTGCCGTCGGCCGGCGTGGGCGCCCTCCTCGCGCTCATGGTGTCGGGAAGCGACCTCGGCATCATCGCGATCATCGGCATCGTGCTGCTGATCGGCATCGTGAAGAAGAACGCCATCATGATGATCGACTTCGCGCTCGACGCCGAGCGCCGGGAAGGGCTCGCTCCGCGCGAGGCCATCTACCAGGCGTGCCTGCTGCGCTTCCGGCCGATCCTCATGACCACGCTGTGCGCGCTGCTCGCGGCGCTGCCGCTCATGCTCGGCACGGGCGTGGGCTCCGAGCTGCGCCACCCGCTCGGGCTCACCATGGTCGGCGGGCTGCTGGTAAGCCAGGTGCTCACGCTGTTCACCACGCCGGTGATCTATCTCGCGTTCGATCGGCTCGTGCGCCGCCGCCGGAGCGCCGCCGGCGAGCTCGCGGTCGAAACGGGAACCGCACGCGCATGAACCTCTCCGCGCGCTTCATCCAGCGGCCCGTCGCCACGACGCTGCTCACGATCGGCATCGCGCTCGCCGGCGCCGTCGGGTTCTCGCTGCTGCCGGTGGCGCCGGTCCCGCAGGTGGACTTCCCCACGATCAAGGTGCAGGCCTCGCTGCCGGGCGCGAGCCCCGAGACGATGGCCGCCACGGTGGCCACGCCGCTCGAGCGCTCGCTGGGCCGCATCGCCGGCGTCACCGAGATGACCTCGGCGAGCGCGCTGGGCGTCACGCGCATCACGCTGCAGTTCGATTTGAACCGCGACATCGACGGCGCCGCGCGCGACGTGCAGGCCGCCATCAACGGCGCGCGCAGCCTGCTGCCCCCGGGGATGCCGACCAACCCAACTTACCGCAAGGTGAACCCGGCCGACCTGCCGGTGATGATCCTGTCGCTCACGTCGGACACGCTCACGCAGGGCCAGATGTACGACGCCGCCTCGACCATCCTCGCGCAGAAGTTCTCGCAGGTGGCGGGCGTGGGCGAAGTCACCGTCGGCGGCAGCGCGCTGCCCGCGGTGCGCGTCGAGCTGAACCCGGCGGCGCTCGACAAGTACGGCATCGGCTTCGAGTCGGTCCGCGCGGCGATCGCAGGCACCAACGCGAATCGCCCGAAGGGCGCCATCGAGCAGGACGGGCGCCGCTGGCAGATCCTCGCGAACGACCAGGCGAAGCGCGCCTCCGAATACCTGCCGCTCATCGTGGCATACCGCAACGGCGCCGCGGTGCGCCTCGCCGACGTGGCGGAGGTCGTGGATTCCGTCCAGGACCTGCGCAACGCGGGATCGTCCAACGGCCGCCCTTCGGTGCTGGTGATCATCACCGCCCAGCCCGGCGCGAACATGGTCGAGACCGTCGAGCGCGTGCGGGCGTTGCTGCCGCAGATGCGCGCCTCGATTCCGCGCGGGATCGACCTGCAGGTCGCGCAGGACCGCACGCCGACCATCCGCGCCTCGCTGCACGAGGTCGAGCGTTCGCTGCTGCTCTCGGCTGCGCTCGTGATCCTGGTGGTGTTCCTGTTCCTGCGCAGCCTGCGCGCCACGCTCATCACCGGCGTCATCGTGCCGGTCTCGATCGTCGGGACCTTCGCCGTGATGTACCTGGCCGGCTACAGCCTGAACAACCTCTCGCTCATGGCGCTCGCGATCGCCACCGGTTTCGTGGTGGACGACGCCATCGTGGTGCTGGAGAACATCCGGCGCCACATGGAAGCCGGCATGGGCGCGATGCAGGCCGCATTGCGCGGCGCGCGCGAGGTCGGCTTCACGGTGCTCTCGATGAGCGTCTCGCTGGTCGCCGGGTTCATCCCGATCCTCTTCATGGGCGGGATCGTGGGGCGCCTCTTCCGCGAGTTCACCGTCACGCTCTCCGCGGCCGTGCTGATCTCGCTGGTGTTGTCGGTCACGACGACACCGATGATGTGCGCGCTGCTGCTGCGCAAGGGTAGGGACCCCGACGCCGGGACTCCCGTGCGCAGCAGTGGCCGCCTTTTCGCCGCGGTGCTTCGCGGCTATTCGCGCTCGCTTTCGTGGGCGCTCGCGCACCCGCGCACGATGCTGCTGGTGCTGGCCGCC
>DASTGG010000305.1:0-7916 GCA_035719385.1 Usitatibacter sp. | reverse complement strand
GAGCGGCTTCGCCCCCGCCGATGCGAAGGAGTCGGCGATCCTCGTGACGCTCAACCCCGGCGCCTACACCGCCGTGGTCTCCGGCGTGGGCGGCGCCACGGGCGTGTCCATCGTGGAGATCTTCGCGCAGTAGTCGAACGTGGTGTCGTTGGGGAGGAACGTCGCTGTCTTTCCTACACGAGCAACCGCCCGGCGCCGACAGCCTTCTCGCTCGCGCGCGACAAAGATGTGAGGGTCGTTGCAACTTCCTCGTCCATCCGGAGCATCTCCATGCGTATCCCGAATTCCCAGCGGCCGGCTGCGCTCTCCAGCCTCGTGTATTCCCTCATGGCGTTGCTGTTCCTCGCGGCGTCGAGCGCTTTCGCCGCCGGCGGCGTCCTCCTCGGCAAGACCCTCACCCGCATTCCCGGCGGCGACAACTTCGCGAATCGCGCGGTCGTGCAACCCGACGGCAAGGTCGTCATCGCCGGCGCCGCGCACTTCGGCAGCCGCCAGTACCAGATCACGCGCTACAACGCCGACGGCAGCCTCGATGCGCCCTTCGGCATCAGCGGCACGATCCTCGAGCCGCTGGGCGCCGGTGACGGCGCAGCGTGGGCCATCGCGCTGCAGCCCGACGGCAAGATCGTCGTCGCGGGCAACGTCCGCAGCGACAAGGACCGCTTCGGCCTCGCGCGCTTCAACCCGGACGGCACGCTCGACCTCTCGTTCGGCGGCGGCGGCTCGGCGAAGAGCGCCGGGCCGGGCGACTCGGGCGCTTTCGCCATGGCGATCCAGCCCGACGGCAAGATCGTCCTCGGCGGCTACTCCATGACGGCAGCCTCCGGCGGCCGCAAGGTGTTCACGGTCGCGCGCTACAACGCCGACGACACGCTGGACACGACGTTCGGCAGCAACGGCTTCGCCATCGCGCCCGCGGGCGCATCCGACGAAGTCATCCGCTCGATCGGCATCCAGGCCGACGGCAGGATCGTCGCGGCGGGCCCGGCGGCCAGCGGCGGCACGCGCCTCATGCGCTTCAACGCGAACGGCACGATCGACGGCACATGGGCCACGCCGAGCGTCGCGTACACCAACGGCGGCAACGACATGGTCATGCAGTCCGACGGCAGGATCGCCATCGTCGTCGGCGTCAACGGCGGCGGCGTGGGCGAGGTCGGCGTCCTGCGCCTGAACGCGGACGGCACGGTCGACACCAGCTTCGGCAACGGCAACTGCGCATTCGGCCCGTGTCCGGGCGTCGCGCACATGTCCATCTCCGATTCCGTGACCGGCTACGGCCTCGCGTTGCAGTCGGGCAAGTACGTGGTCTCGGGCGATACGATCGATGGCGCCGGCCGGCCTGGTGTGGCGATCGGCCGGTTCACTTCCACGGGCGCCTCCGATACGACATTCGGCGCCGGTGGATCCTCCAACGTCGTGCGGCCCACCGGTTCCGGCGACGCGGGCCGCGGCCTCGCGCTGCGTCCCGACGGCCGCATCGTCGTCGCGGGCCTGGCGAACGGCAACTTCGGCGACTTCGATTCGCTCGCCGTCGCCTTCACGGCCAACGGCCAGCTCGACACGACGTTCAACGGCACGGGTTTCTCGCGCCTGGATGTGGGCAGCATGGCGGGCGAATGGCGCTCGACGGCGCTGCAGCCCGATGGAAAGATCGTGGCCGCCGGCTTCACGATCGCCGAATCGCACACCGCCTCGCCGGGCGTGCGGGGCGGAGTCGTCGGGCGCTTCCTCGCCAACGGCACGCTCGACGCGTCGTTCGGAACGGGTGGGCTCACGCGCTTCACCTGGCCGGCGAACGCGGTCGCGCTGCAATCGGACGGCAAGGTCGTCGTGGGCGGATATTCGCTCACCGGCTCGCCGGCCAAGCCTTCCATGACGTTCGGACGTTTCAATCCCGACGGCAGCGTGGACTCGACGTTCGGCAGCGGCGGCACGTTCGCCATCGCGCCCGCGACGTCCGACGAAGAGATCAATTCGATCGCGCTCGACGCCAGCGGCCGCATCGTGGGCGCGGGCTTCACCACCGGCGGCTTCCTCGATTCCGTCTTCGTGCGCCTCACCGGCGCCGGCGCGCTCGATACCACGTTCAACGGCAGCGGCAGGGTCGCCGCTTCCATGAGCACCGGCAGCGACGTGGTGAACGCGGTGGCGATCCAGGCCGACGGCAAGATCGTCGGCGCGGGCTGGGCCGACGTCTCCAGCTCCCAGGACAGCATCAGCCTCACGCGCGTCAACGCGGACGGCAGCATCGACACGGGCTTCGGCACGGCGGGTGTCGCCAACGTGAATTTCGGCACGGCCACAAGCAACGGCTATGCGCTGGTCATCCAGCCCGACGCCAGGATCGTCGTCGCCGGCAAGGTGTTCAATGCATCGAGCACCACGGACGATTTCGCGATCGCGCGGCTGCTGGCGACCGGCGCGCCCGACGCGTCGTTCGGCACGAACGGCAGGATGAGCAGCGACTTCGGCAACCACAACCGCATCTTCGCGCTCGCGCGGCTGCCCGACGGCCGGCTGCTCGGCGCCGGCGAAACGGGCGGCCTGTTCGCCCTGGTGCAGTATCTTTCGAGCGGCGTCCTCGACATCGGCTTCGGCAACAACGGCTCGACCTCGGCGCAGATCAACGCGGGCAACGACTTCGCGAACGCGGTGACCGTCGGGCTCGACGGCACGATCTACGCGGCGGGCAACGGCTCGGGCGTGCTCGCCCTGGCGCGCTTCGGCGACCAGGTGAGCGCCGGCGCCGATGTCGGCGTCACGCAGGCCGCATCGCCGAACCCCGGGACGGCGGGCCAGAACCTCACGTTCACGATCACCGCGAGCAATGCGGGTCCGGCCGCGGCGACGAACGTCGTGGTGACCGACACGCTGCCGGCCGGCGTGGCCTTCGTGTCCGCATCCGCCGGCTGCAGCAACGCCTCCGGCAAGGTGACCTGCAGCGTGGGCAGCCTCGCGGCCGGCGCGAGCGCGCAGCTCACCATCGTCGTGCAGCCGTCCTCGGGCGGGACCATCACCAACGACGTCTCCATCAGCGCCGCGGAGACCGACCCGGCGGCCGCCAACAACGCGACCTCCGTATCGGTCACGATCAACGGCGCGCCGGCGCCCGGGACGGGCAACACGTTGCTGGGCCTGTCCACGCGCATGGACGTGCTCACGGGCGACAACGTGCTCATCGGCGGCTTCGTGATCGGCGGGGCCTCGCCCAAGACGGTGGTGGTGCGCGCCCGCGGCCCGTCGCTCGGCGTGGCCGGGGCGCTCGGCGATCCCACGCTCACCCTGGTGCCCGCCGACGGCAGCACGCCGATCACCAACGACGACTGGGGCAGCGCCGCGAACGCCGCGCAGGTGCAGGCGAGCGGCTTCGCCCCCGCCGATGCGAAGGAGTCGGCGATCCTGGTGACGCTCAACCCCGGCGCCTACACCGCGATCGTCAGCGGCGTGGGCAACACCACCGGCGTGGCCATCGTCGAGATCTTCGAGGTCGACCATCCGGAGGTGCCGCTCAGCGCCATCTCCACGCGCGGCGACGTGCTCACCGGCGACAACGTGATGATCGGCGGCTTCATCATCCCCGGCTCCGCCCCGCGCACGGTGGTGGTGCGCGCGCGCGGCCCGTCGCTCGCGAGCTCGGGCGTGGCCGGCGCGCTCGCCGATCCCACGCTCACCCTGGTGCCCGCCGACGGCAGCACGCCGATCACCAACGACGACTGGGGCAGCGCCGCGAACGCCGCGCAGCTGCAGGCGAGCGGCTTCGCCCCCGCCGATGCGAAGGAGTCGGCGATCCTCGTGACGCTCAACCCCGGCGCCTACACCGCCGTGGTCTCCGGCGTGGGCGGCGCCACGGGCGTGTCCATCGTGGAGATCTTCGCGGTGCCATGACCGCTCGTCTGCCACGGTAGGCCGTTCGGCAGAGGGCCCGGCAAAAGCCGGGCCCTTTTTGCTTCCCGGCCCCCCGAATGTGGGGTGGTTCACAGCGCCCGACGGCGCCTTCTCGCGACAATTCGCGGTCGCATGGATACCCCCCTGAAGTCCGTCGCCGCCGCGTTCGCCGCCGTCGGCATTCTGCACGCCGCAGCCGCGCCGCTGTCGCCGGGCGATGCCGCCCGCGCGCCGCTCGAGATCCGCGCCCCGCAAAAGGTCCAGCACATCGTGGCCACGCGCGGCCTTGCGCGCGCCGGCTCGGTCCGCGCCTCCCACGCGCGCGCGTTCCGCCTCGACGCGCCCCCGGCCGACCTCGCAGGCACGCTGCGCCCCGCCTCGAAGTTCGCGCCGGTGCAGGTGGGCGTGCATCGCGACGTGCCCATGCTCGCCACGGCGGCGGACACGAGCGTGGCCCTCGAATGGCAGCGCCTCGCCGACGGCTCGCAGGTCGCCGCCATCACCGTCGCGTCGCCCTCGGCCGCGAGCGTGCGCGCCGGGGTGCGCATCGAGCGGCTGCCCGCAAGCGCCACCGTGCGTTTCCAGGCGCCGGGCGCCGATTCCGTCTACGAGTTCTCCGGCGAGGAGATCAACAGCGTGGTCGCGACGAACCTCGAGGCCGGCGAGGACCCGGAACAGTCGCGGGTGTTCTGGTCGCCGCTCGTCGAAGGCGACAGCGTCGTGATCGAGCTGCAGCTGCCGGCCGGCGTCGATGCGCGCAGCGTTCGCATCTCGGTGCCGCACGTGTCGCACCTCCTGACTTCGCCCGCGAAGGATTTCGCGCTGCCGACCAAGAGCCTTTCCGGTTCGGCGAGCTGCGAGGTCGATGCCTGCACCGCGCCCACGCCGCGCATGAACGCCGTCGCGCGGATGCTCTTCGGCGACGGCACGGGCAACATGTTCTTCTGCACCGGGACGCTGCTCGCGGACCAGGACGCCGGCAGCCAGGTGCCTTACTTCCTCTCGGCGAACCACTGCATCTCGACGCAGATCGCCGCCTCGTCGCTGACCACGTACTGGTTCTTTCGCTCCGCGGCCTGCCTGTCCCCGTCGCCCTCCCAGCAGCTTGCCGGCGGCGCCACGCTGCTCTACCAGACGGCGAATACCGACACGTCGTTCATGCGGCTCAACAACACGCCGCCCCAGGGCGCGGTGTTCGCGGGATGGGCCGTGGGCAGCACGCCGCCGACCGGCACGTCGATCACCGGCCTGCATCATCCGGCGGGCGACTACCTCAAGATCAGCAACGGCACGATCCTCGGATACCTCACGTGCACGCCTCCGACGAACGGGCAATTCTCCTGCAGCATGTCCACGGCTTCGGCGTCCACGTTCTACGACACCCGCTGGACCAGCGGCATCACCGAAGGCGGCAGCAGCGGCTCGGGCCTCTTCCGGGACAGCGACGGAGCGCTCATCGGCCAGTTGTACGGCGGCACTGAAAGCTGCACGCAGGCAGGCGACGACATCTACGGGCGTTTCGACGTCGCGTACAACAGCGCGTTGAGCCGGTGGCTGGCCGGCCAGCCGCTTTCGGTGAGCCGCAGCGGCAGCGGCACCGGCAGCGTCACCAGCTCGCCCGCGGGCATCGACTGCGGCAGCACGTGCAGCGCGTCGTTTGCCAGCGGCACGAACGTCACGCTGACCGCGGCACCGGCCCCCGGCGCCGTCTTCACCGGGTGGAGCGGGGCCTGCACCGGGTCCGCGAGCTCCTGCGTCGTCGACATTACCGCGGCCACGACCGTCGTGGCGACGTTCGCCTCGGCGCCGGGCGCCGCGACGCTCGGAGTCTCGGTGAGCGGCAGCGGCTCGGTGACGAGCTCGCCTGCGGGAATCGATTGCGCCTCGTCCTGCTCCGCGAGCTTCGCGAGCGGCACGAGCGTCACGCTGTCGGCCACGCCCTCTGCCGGCATGTCGTTCCAGGGATGGAGCGGCGCATGCGCGGGCTCCGGCGCGTGCACCGTGACAATGAACAGCTCGACGACGGTCTCGGCCGCGTTCAGGGCGAAAACGGCGCCGGCCGTGACGCTCGCTTCTTCGGCCAATCCTTCGAATGCCGGGCAGACCGTGTCCTTCCAGGCCACGGTCGCCGGCGCGGCGACGGGCACCATGGCGTTCACCTCGGACGGTGCGTTCATTCCCGGCTGCTCCACGCAGCCGGTCACGGCCGGGTCCGCGTCCTGCGCCACGTCGTCGCTCGCCGCCGGCGTGCATTCCATCATGGCGACGTATTCGGGCGATGCAGGCAACGCCCCGAACAATTCGGCTCCGCTCACGCAGACCATCGCCGGTTCCGCGGCAGCTTCCGGCACGCTGCTCGGGCTTTCCACGCGCATGCAGGTGCTCACGGGCAACGACGTGCTGATCGGTGGCTTCGTGATCGGCGGCACGGCGCCCAAGACCGTCGTGGTGCGCGCGCGCGGCCCCTCGCTCGCCGCCCAGGGCATCACCGGCGCGCTCGCGGATCCGGCGCTCACCGTCGTGCCGGCCTCCGGCGCCGCGCCGATGGCGAACGACGACTGGAGCAGCGCTGCGAACGCCTCGACCCTGTCGGCGCTCGGCTTCGCACCCGGCAATGCGAAGGAATCCGCGCTGCTCGTGACGCTCGATCCGGGCGCCTATACCGCGATCGTGAACGGCGTGGGCGGCACCACCGGCGTGGCGCTCGTCGAGGTGTACGAGATCGATCATCCCGAGGTTCCCATCACGGGCATCTCGACCCGCGGCCAGGTGCAGACCGGCGGCGGCGTCATGATCGGCGGCTTCGTGATCGAGGGTTCGAATCCCCAGACGGTCGTAATCCGCGCGCGCGGCCCGTCCCTCGCATCGCAGGGCATCGCCGGCACGCTGCAGGACCCGATGCTGCAGCTCTTCTCCGGCTCGACCCTCATCGGCAGCAATGACGACTGGGGCACCGCGCCGAACGCGGCGCAGATCTCCGCGAGTGGCTTCGCACCGGGCGATTCGCGCGAGTCCGCGATGCTGGTGACGCTGAATCCGGGCGCCTATACCGCCATCGTGACGGGGGCCGGCGGCGCCACCGGCGTTGGCATCGTCGAGGTATTCGGCCAGTAGCGCTGTTGCCATCCGGCGACACGCCGACCCCCTGATTTCCGGGGTTTACGGCATCCGTGCCGGAGTACGGCACGATCACAAGCGCGTAGTCGCCATACGACGACGCTGTAGCGGTGTTTCGCGCCCATGTAGCTGCGCAGCTACAGCGAAAAACAGCTTCAGCTACACGCCCGCGCCGCGACCCTTACAGCAGCCTTGCTACGCGCCCCTCGGCCAGCCTGCAAGCTCATGATCTACGAGCGTTTTATTTCCTTGGCACGACACCTGCTATTCCGCCTGCGGTTCAACGAAGCTTGTAGGAGATTTCCGTCGTGCCGATCACCTCAAGGACTACAAAAGCTGTCAGCGCACTGGCCATCGCCTGCGCCGCCGTCGCGGCCGCCCCGGCGTTCGCCCAATCCGTATCCTCGACCGGCGTCCGCGCCGTGCCCACCTACGAAGCCGTCGGCCTGTACTGGTCGGCGCCGGCGGCGAGCTCCGCCGGTTGCGACGTCCGCTACCGGCCGTCCGGGACCACGGCGTGGTCCAACGGCCTTCCCCTCTGGTTCGACAGCGCCGCGAACGAATGCCGCGGCAGCGTCGTGTCGCTGAAGCCGGGCACGTCATACGACGTGCAGCTGGGCGTGAACGGCAACTTCACGAAGGGCATCACGTTCTCGACCTGGTCCAACACCGTCCCGGTCGCGCAGACGATCAAGGTCCCGAGCGGCAGCGCCACGCTGAACATCACCACGGGCGGCACCGCCACGGGCTACGTGGTCTATGACGGCACGGGCGCGACGCTCGACGCGCAAAACGGCTCTCCGACCAACATCAACGTCAATGCGTCGTACGTGATCGTGCGCGGCTTCACGCTGCGCGGCGCGCAGCAGCACGGCATCCTCATCGACAAGAACCAGCACGACGTCATCATC
>DASTGG010000304.1:0-9574 GCA_035719385.1 Usitatibacter sp. | reverse complement strand
CGGGGCGGGCGGCGCGGGAGTTGCGGGCGGCGCGGGCTTCGCCGGCTCGGCGGGCTTGGGCGCGGGGGCGCCGGCGCACTCGGGCAGGACGCGGCCGGAGGTCACGACGCATGCGCCGGAGCCGTCCTTCACCGCATGGCCGGAGCTGTCCTCCAGGTTCGGGGTGACGTTGGCGAAAGCCGTGCCGGTCGCAATCACGAATGCGCAACCGAGCGTCAGCGAGGAAATCTTCATGTTCGGAACTCCCAAGAGGATTTGGATTGATTGTCTACCGCTTGCTTTTTTCTCTGAGGCTCACGCCCGAAATGCTCGCGCCATCATACACAAACGCGCTTCCCTTCGACAACCAAAAGTCGGGGTTTGCGCAACACTGCGGGCCTTGCGGGTTGCATTTTCGCCACAAGCCTATGACCGGTGGCCGCGTTGGAAAGTGCCATCCCGATGTGGTAGAATTTTTGTTTCGCCGTCCGAAACTTTCTTAGCAAAAACAATTAGTTAGCCGGGCTTCGTGAGCGTCCGGCGCACCCGGGAGCCGCATGGAACAGTTCGCCAAGGAAACCCACCCGATCAGCCTCGAGCAGGAGATGCGACGCTCCTACCTCGATTACGCGATGAGCGTCATCGTGGGGCGCGCGCTGCCCGACGTGAGGGACGGGTTGAAGCCCGTGCACCGCCGCGTCCTCTACGCGATGCACGAGCTCTCCAACGACTGGAACAAGGCGTACAAGAAATCGGCCCGCATCGTGGGCGACGTGATCGGCAAATACCACCCGCACGGCGACACGGCGGTGTACGACACGATCGTGCGCATGGCGCAGGACTTCAGCCTGCGCTATCCCCTCGTTGACGGCCAGGGCAACTTCGGCTCGGTGGACGGCGACAACGCGGCGGCGATGCGTTACACCGAGATCCGCATGGCGAAGATCGCGCACGAGCTGCTCGCCGATCTCGACAAGGAAACGGTGGATTTCGGTCCCAACTACGACGGAAGCGAGTCGGAGCCGCTGGTCCTGCCGTCGAGGTTCCCCAACCTGCTGGTGAACGGCTCGTCGGGAATCGCCGTGGGCATGGCGACGAACATCCCGCCGCACAACCTGGTCGAGGTCGTGGACGGCTGCCTGCAGCTCCTGCAGAACCCCGAGACGACCATCGCCGAGCTGATCAAGGTCATCCCGGCCCCCGACTTCCCGACCGCCGGGATCATCTACGGCGTGGCGGACGTGCAGGAGGGCTACCTCACGGGCCGCGGGCGCGTCGTCATGCGCGCGCGCACCCACGTCGAGGACCTCGAGCGCGGCGGCAAGGAAGCGATCATCGTGGACGAGCTGCCGTACCAGGTGGGCGGCGACCAGGTGCTCAAGCGCATCGGCGAGCTCGTGCAGGAGAAGAAGATCGAGGGCATCGCGGACCTGCGCAACGAGAGCGACAAGAAGGGCATGCGCCTCGTGATCGAGCTCAAGCGCGGCGAGGTCGCCGAGGTCGTGCTGAACAACCTCTACAAGCTCACGCAGATGCAGGAGACCTTCGGCATGAACATGGTCGCGCTCGTCGACGGCCAGCCGAAGGTGCTCAACCTCAAGCAGTTCCTGGAATCGTTCCTGCGCCACCGCCGCGAGGTCGTCACGCGCCGCACCGTGTTCGACCTGCGCAAGGCGCGCGAACGCGGCCACATCCTGGAAGGCCTCGCCGTCGCGTTGTCGAACGTTGACGAGGTGATCGCCATCATCAAGGCGGCGGCCACGCCGCCCGTCGCGCGCGCCGAGCTCATGGGCCGCGCCTGGCGCTCGCCGCTGGTCGAGGAGATGCTCAAGCGCGCCGCGGCCGACCAGTTCCGCCCCGAGACGCTCACGCGCGAGTTCGGCCTGCAGCCCGAGGGCTACCGCCTGTCGGACGTCCAGGCGCAGCGCATCCTCGAGATGCAGCTGCAGCGCCTCACGGGCCTCGAGCAGGACAAGATCGTCTCGGAATACCGCGAGGTCATCGCGAACATCGAGGACCTGCTCGACATCCTCGCGCGCCCCGAGCGCGTCACGAAGATCATCGGCGACGAGCTGAACGACATCAAGCGCGAGTTCGGCGACAAGCGCCGCAGCGAGATCGTCACCAACGGCATCGACGTCCAGATCGAGGACCTCATCGCGCGCGAGGACGTGGTGGTCACGCTGTCCCACGTGGGCTACATCAAGAGCCAGCCGCTCGACGAGTACCGCGCCCAGAAGCGCGGCGGCCGCGGCAAGCAGGCCATGGCCACGAAGGAAGACGACTTCATCGAGAAGCTCTTCATCGCCAACACGCACGACTACGTGCTGTGCTTCTCGAACAAGGGCAAGGTGTACTGGCTCAAGGTGTACGAGGTGCCGCAGGGCAGCCGCAACAGCCGCGGCAAGCCGATCGTGAACCTCGTGCAGATGGAGGAGGACGAGCGCATCAACGCGATCCTGCCGGTGAGGGAGTTCCGCGAGGACGCGTTCGTGTTCTTCGCCACGGAGCAGGGCGTGGTGAAGAAGACGCCGCTCGCCGATTTCTCGCGCCCGCGCCCGTCCGGCATCATCGCGGTTGACCTGGACGAGGGCGACCGCCTCGTGGGCGTGGCGCTCACCGACGGCAAGCACGACGTGATGCTCTTCTCCGACGAGGGCAAGGCGGTGCGCTTCGACGAGAACGACGTGCGCCCGATGGGGCGCGGCGCGCGCGGCGTGCGCGGCATGAACCTCGCCAAGGGCGGGCGCGTGATCGCGCTGCTGGTCGCCGAGAACGAGACGCAGAGCGTGCTCACCGCCACCGAGAACGGCTACGGCAAGCGCACGCCGATTTCCGAGTACACGCGCCACGGCCGCGGGACGCAGGGCATGATCGCCATCCAGACCTCGGAGCGCAACGGCAAGGTGGTCGCCGCCACGCTGGTCGCGCCCGAGGACGAGATCATGCTCATCACCTCGGGCGGCGTGCTCATCCGCACACGCGTCAACGAGATCCGCGAGATGGGCCGCTCCACGCAGGGCGTGACGCTCATCAACCTGGGCGAGGGCGAGAAGCTTTCGGGCCTGCAGTGCATCCTGGACCGCGACGAGGAAGGCGAGAATGGCAACGGCGCGAACGGCAACGGGAACGGAAACGGGCACGCGAACGGCAACGGCGGCAATGGCGACGGCCAAGACGCCCCTCACTGAGTCCGGCCGCATCTACAACTTCGGCGCCGGCCCGGCCGCGATGCCGGTGGAGGTGCTCGAGCGCGCGCGGCAGGAGCTGGTCAACTGGCACGAGGCCGGCATGTCGGTGATGGAGATGAGCCATCGCGGCAAGGAGTTCATCGCCATCGCCGCGCAGGCCGAGGCGGACCTGCGCAAGCTCCTCGCGGTCCCGGCGAGCTACAAGGTGCTGTTCCTGCAGGGCGGCGCGACGATGCATTTCTCGGCCGTGCCGATGAACCTGCTGCGCGGGCGCAGGAGCGCGGACTACGTGAACACCGGCGAGTGGTCGAAGAAGGCGATCGCCGAGGCGAAGAAGTTCTGCGACGTGCGCGTGGCCGCCTCGAGCGAGGACCGCAACTTCAGCTACGTGCCGAAGCAATCGGCGTGGAAGCTCTCGCCCGACGCGGCGTACGTGCACATCTGCTCGAACGAGACGATCGGCGGCGTGGAGTTCCACTGGACCCCCGACACCGGCAGCGTGCCGCTCGTGGCGGACATGTCCTCGCACATCCTCTCGAGGCCGGTCGATGTCTCCAAGTTCGGGCTCATCTACGCGGGCGCGCAGAAGAACATCGGCCCCGCGGGCCTGGTCGTGGTGATCGTGCGCGAGGACCTGCTGGGACAGGCGCTGCCCGACACGCCGAACGTCCTCAACTACAAGCTCATGGCGGAGAGCGATTCCATGCTGAACACGCCGCCCACCTTCTCCGTGTACCTCGCCGGGCTCACGTTCCAGTGGCTGCTGGAGCGCGGGGGGCTGGCGGCGATGGAGAAGGTCAACATCCGCAAGGCCGCGATGCTCTACGACTACATCGACGCCCACGATTTCTACAGCAACCCGGTGGCGCGGGAAGACCGCTCGCGCATGAACGTGCCGTTCCGGCTGCGCGACGACAAGCTCGACAAGGCCTTCCTCGAGGCGGCCGAGGCGCGCGGGCTGTCGCAGCTCAAGGGGCATCGCTCCGTGGGCGGCATGCGCGCCTCGATCTACAACGCGATGCCGGTCGAGGGCGTGGAGGCGCTGATCGCCTTCATGGAAGATTTCCGCAAGCAGCACGGCTGAATGACCTTCCGCATCGCCGTCTTCAACGCGATCTCGTCGCGCGGCCTCGAGCGCTTTCCCGCGGACCGGTACGTGGTCGGCAAGGCGCTCGCCGAGCCCGACGCGATCCTGCTGCGCTCGCACGTGCTGGACGCGGCCGCGGTTCCCCAGGCGGTCCGTGCCATCGCGCGCGCCGGCACCGGCGTGAACAACATTCCCGTCGAGGAGATGAGCCGCCGCGGCGTGCCGGTGTTCAACGCGCCGGGCGCCAACGCGAACGCGGTGAAGGAGCTCGTCGTGGCCGCGCTCCTCGCGAGCGCGCGCAACCTCGTCCCCGCCGCCGCCTACGTGCAGTCGCTCGCGGCCGGCGCGAGCTTCGACAAGCAGGTCGAGGAGGGCAAGAAGCAGTTCGCCGGCATCGAGCTTCCGGGCCGCACGCTCGGCGTGATCGGCCTGGGCGCCATCGGCGGGCTGGTCGCGGACACGGCGATCAAGCTCGGCATGAAGGTGCTCGGCTACGACCCCGAGATCACCGTGGACAACGCCTGGCGGCTGCCCTCGGCCGTGCGCAAGGCGCATTCGATCGACGAGGTCTTCAAGGGCTCCGACTTCGTGACGCTGCATGTCCCGCTGTTCGACAACACGCGCCACCTGGTGGACGCTCGGCGGCTCGCGAACGCGCGCCGCGGGCTCGTGCTCCTCAACTTCTCGCGCGATGCGATCGTGGACGAGGAGGCGGTCGTCGCCGCGCTCGCCGACAAGCGGCTCAGGCGCTACGTCACGGACTTCCCGAGCCCGCGGCTGCAGGGCAATGCGAACGTGCTGGCGCTCCCGCACCTGGGCGCTTCCACCGAGGAGGCCGAGGAGAACTGCGCGATGATGGTGGTGGACGGCCTGCGCGATTTCCTCGAGCAAGGTACCATCCGCAACTCGGTGAATTTCCCCGCGGTGGAGATGGCGCGCGAATCGCCGTATCGCATCGCGATCGCGAACGCCAACGTCCCCAACATGCTGGGGCAGATTTCGACGACGATGGCGCAGGCCGGCCTGAACATCCACAACATGGTGAACAAATCGCGCGGCGGGATGGCGTACACCCTCGTCGATCTCGACAGCCCCGCGGCCCCGGAGCTGGTCGCGCGCATCGCCCGCATCCCCGGCGTGCTCTCCATCCGCGCGATCACCGAGGTCCGCGCGCCAACGGAGCAAGCGTCCCAGGCGCTGGACCCCGCGGCATGAGCGCCGCCGAGCTGGAGCGCCTGCGCGGCGAGATCGACCGCCTCGACGACCGCATCCTCGACGCGCTGAACGAGCGCGCCAAGCTCGCGCGCGCGGTGGGATCGCTCAAGGTGGGGCAGGCCTACCGGCCGGAGCGCGAGGCGCAGGTCCTCACCCGCATCAAGCAGCGCAACCCGGGGCCGCTCTCGAGCGAGACCGTGGCGATGATCTTCCGCGAGATCATGTCGGCCTGCCTCGCGCTCGAGCGGCCGATCACCGTCGCCTACCTTGGGCCGCGCGGCACGTTCAGCGAGCGCGCCGCGCTCAAGCATTTCGGCCTCGCCGCGGAAGCCGTCGCCGTGCCCTCGATCGACGAGGTCTTCCGCGAGGTGGAATCGGGCGCCGCCGACTTCGGCGTGGTGCCCGTGGAGAACTCCACCGAGGGCGCGGTGGGCCGCTCCCTCGACCTCATGCCGCAGACCTCGGCCAAGGTGTGCGGCGAAGTGATCGTGCGCATCCACCACCACCTGATGGCGAAGCAGGAAGCGCCGATCGCGGAGCTCAAGCGCGTCCTTTCCCACGGCCAGTCGCTCGCGCAATGCCACGAGTGGCTGAACGCCAACATGCCGAAGGCCGAGCGCGTGGCGGTCTCGAGCAACGCGGAAGCCGCGCGCCGCGCTGCCGAGGAGCCGGGCTGCGCCGCCGTGGCGGGCGAGATGGCGGCCGAGCACTACGGCCTCGCGATCCTCGCCTCGAACATCGAGGACGAGCCCAACAACACCACGCGCTTCCTCGTGCTCGGCGACTACGAGCCGAAGCCGTCGGGGCGCGACAAGACCTCGCTCGTGCTGTCTTCGCGCAATCGCGCCGGCGCGGTGTACGAGATGCTCACGCCCTTCGCGAAGCGCGGCGTGTCGATGACGAAGTTCGAGTCGCGTCCGTCGAAGGTCGCCGTCTGGGAATACCTGTTCTTCGTGGACATCGAAGGGCACCGCGACTCGCCGCAGGTGGCCGAGGCGCTGGAGGAGGTGGGGCGGATCGCGGGCTACCTGAAGGTGCTGGGCTCGTATCCCGCCGCCGTGATCTGAAGCCGCAACACGCATCCGAAGCCGGAAGACAAGCATGGAAGGAACCCGACCCGCCGTGAGCGCCATCGACCTCAAGCACCTCGCGCCCGAGCACGTCCGGGCGATCGCGCCGTACGTGCCGGGCAAGCCGGTCTCCGAGACGGCGCGCGAGCTCGGCCTTCGCGAGGCCGACATCGTGAAGATGGCCTCGAACGAGAATCCGCTCGGCCCGTCGCCGCGTGCCGTCGCCGCCGTGCGCGAGGTGCTGGACCAGCTGCATTACTACCCCGACGGCAGCGGATTCGAGCTGAAGGGCGTGCTCTCGCGCAAGCTCGGCGTGGCCCCCCGCAACATCGTGCTCGGCAACGGCTCGAACGACGTGCTCGAGCTCATCGCGCGGGCGTTCCTGCGGCCGTCCGAATCCGTCGTCTTCCCGCAGCACGCGTTCGTGGTCTATCCGCTGGTCTCCCAGGCGATCGGCGCGACGCTGCTCGAGGTGCCGGCGCGCGACTTCGGCACCGACGTCGAGGGGATCGTGCGGGCCGTGCGCGCGGACACCAAGATCGTGTTCGTCGCCAACCCGAACAACCCGACCGGCACGTTCACGCCGTGGGCACAGCTTCGCAACCTCCTCGAGCGGCTGAGCCCGCAGATGCTCGTCGTGATCGACGAGGCCTACGGCGAATACCTGCCCGACGAGCTGCAGTCGCCCACCGTGGGCTGGGTCGCCGAATTCCCGAACCTCGTCGTGTCGCGCACGCTTTCGAAGGCCTACGGCCTCGCGGGCCTTCGCGTGGGCTATGGCGTGGCGCATCCCGACCTCGTCGAGGTCATGAACCGCGTGCGCCAGCCGTTCAACGTGAACACGCTCGCGCTCGTGGCCGCCACGGCGGCGCTCGACGACGCGGAGTTCATCGCGAGGAGCCGCGCGGTGAACGCGAGCGGCCTCGTGCAGCTGCGCGAAGGCTTCGAGCGCCTCGGCCTCGAGTACATCCCTTCGTACGGCAACTTCATCACCGTGCGCGTCGGCGACGCGGCGGCCGTGTACCAGTCGCTCCTGCGCGAGGGCGTCATCGTGCGCCCGATCGCCGGCTACGGCATGCCCGAGCACCTGCGCGTCACCGTGGGCCTTCCCGAGCACAACACGCGCTTCCTCGCCGCGCTCGAGCGCGCCCTGGCGCGGAGCTGAACGCGTGCGGCGGCTGGGCCGTGTGGCCATCGTCGGCGTGGGGCTCATCGGCGGCTCGCTCGCGCTCGCGCTGCGGCGCGCGGGCGCCGTGAGCAGCATCGTGGCGGCCGACCGGGACCTGCAGGCGCTCGAGCGCGCCGCCGCGCTCGGCGTGATCGACCAGGCGGCCGAATCGGTCTCGGAAGCCACGCGCGGCGCGGACGTCGTCGTCGTGGCGCTGCCGGTGCGCGCGATCGGCAGCGCGCTGCACGACGTGGGGCTGGCGCTCGAGTCCCATGCCGTGGTGACCGACGTCGGCAGCACGAAGGGCGAGGTCGTGCGCATCGCGCGCGAGGAGCTGCGCGAGCGGTTTCCGCGCTTCGTGCCCGGCCATCCCATCGCGGGGCGCGAGTCGTCCGGGGTGGAGGCGGCCACGCCGGACCTGTTCCGCGGCGCGCGCGTGGTGCTCACGCCGCAGCCCGAGACCGCCCCCGAGGCGATGGACACGGTGCGTGCGTGCTGGGAGGCGGCCGGCGCGCGCGTGACCGCGCTCGAGCCCGAAGTGCACGACCGCATCTTCGCCGCGGTGAGCCACCTCCCGCACCTGCTCTCGTTCGCCCTCGTCTCGGAGATCGCCTCGCGCGAGGATGCCGACGCGCTCTTCGGATTCGCCGCCGGCGGCTTCCGCGACTTCACGCGCATCGCGGCGAGCTCGCCCGAGATGTGGCGCGACATCGCGCTGCAGAACAAGGCGGCCCTGCTCGAGGAGCTCGACCGGTACGAAGCGAGGCTCGCGGTATTCCGGGCGCTCATCGAGAAGGGCGACGGCCCGGGCCTCGAGCGCCTGATGACCGAAGCGCGCAGCGCGCGGCACGCGTGGGCGGCGGGCCACCGGCGCAGCATCTCGACGGAGTAGCGCATGGAATTCCTGGACCTGCCGCCGGTCACCCGCGCCGGCGGCACGCTCGAGCTTCCCGGCTCGAAGAGCATCTCGAACCGCACGCTGCTCCTGTCGGCGCTCGCGCGCGGCTCGACCACGCTGCGCGGGCTGCTCGACTCGGACGATACGCGCGTCATGCGCGGCGCCCTCGAGGCGCTCGGCGTCATCGTCGAGGAGCTCGACGGGCCGGGGCACGTGCGCGTGGACGGCATCGGCTCGGGCTCCGGCTTCCCGGTGAAGAGCGGCAGCATCTTCCTCGGCAATTCGGGAACGTCGGCGCGCTCGCTGGCCGCCGTGCTCGCGCTCTCGGACGGGCAGTACACGCTGAGCGGCGTGCCGCGCATGCACGAGCGTCCCATCGGCGACCTGATCGATGCGCTCGAGCCCGCCGGCGCGCGCGTGCGCTACCTCGGCACGCCGGGCTTCCCGCCGCTCGCGATCGCGCCGCGCGAGCGCACGGCGATCACGCTGCTGCGCATCCGCGGATCGATCTCCAGCCAGTTCGTCTCCGGCGTGCTCATGGCGCTGCCGTGGGTGCGCGAGGCGGTGACCGTGGAGATCGAGGGCGAGCTCATCTCCAGGCCCTACGTGGACCTCACGCTCAACCTCATGGCGCGGTTCGGCGTCATCGTGCAGCGCGACGGCTGGCGCTCGTTCGACCTGCCCGGCGGCGAGGGCTATGTCTCCCCCGGCGAGATCGACGTGGAGGGCGACGCGTCCTCGGCCTCGTACTTCCTCGCCGCGGGTGCCCTGGGCGGGGGACCGGTTCGCGTCGTGGGCGTGGGCCGCGCGAGCGCGCAGGGCGATGTCCATTTCACGCGCGTGCTCGCCGCCATGGGGGCGAAGGTCACGTTCGGCGACAACTGGGTCGAGTGCGCCGGCACGCCGCCGTTCGAGGCGTTCGACCTCGACATGAACCTCATTCCCGATGCCGCCATGACCAGCGCG
>DASTGG010000303.1:0-17652 GCA_035719385.1 Usitatibacter sp. | reverse complement strand
GTGGTGCTGCAGCGCGCCTATGGCGCGCCGGTGGTGATCAACTCCGGCGTGGTCGTGGCGAAGGAAGTCGAGCTTCCCGACCCGCTCGAGAACATGGGCGCGCAGATGGTGCGCCAGGCCGCGACCAAGACCTCGGACGTGGCCGGCGATGGCACCACCACGGCCACGCTGCTCGCGTACGCGGTCGTGATCGAAGGCATGAAGCAGGTGGCCGCGGGCTTCGATCCCATGGACCTCAAGCGCGGCATCGAGATCGCGGCCGAGCGCGTGGTCGCCGAGCTCAAGGCGATGGCCAGGCCCTGCTCCACGCGCACCGAGATCGAGCAGGTGGCGACCATCTCGGCGAATTCCGACCCGGTGGTCGGCCGGATCGTCGCCGACGCGATGGAGAAGGTGGGCAAGGAAGGCGTCATCACGGTGGAGGACGGCTCTGGCCTCGCGAGCGAGCTCGAGGTGGTCGAGGGCATGCAGTTCGACCGCGGTTTCCTCTCGCCCTATTTCATCAATGCGGACAAGCAGCGCGTGGTGCTCGAGGACGTGTACATCCTTATGCACGATCGCAAGGTCTCGACCATCAACGAGATGCTCCCGGTGCTGGAGCTCGTGGCGAAGGCCGGCAAGCCGCTGCTCATCGTGGCCGAGGAGGTGGAAGGCGAGGCGCTCGCCACGCTGGTGGTCAACACGCTGCGCGGCGTGCTGAAGACCTGCGCCGTGAAGGCGCCGGGATTCGGCGACCGCCGCAAGGCGATGCTGCACGACATCGCGGTCCTCACCGGCGGCAGCCTGGTCGCCGAGGAGGCGGGCCTCAAGCTCGAGCACGTGAAGCTCGCCGACCTGGGACGCGCGCGCCGCGTCGAGATCGACAAGGACAACACGACCATCATCGGGGGCGCGGGCGACGCGAGGAAGATCGCCGCGCGCGTGGCCGAGATCCGCGAGCAGAAGGAGAAGGCCACCAGCGACTACGACCGCGAGAAGCTCGAGGAGCGCATCGCCAAGCTCGCCGGCGGCGTGGCCGTGGTGAAGGTCGGCGCCGCCACCGAGATGGAGATGAAGGAGAAGAAGGCGCGGGTGGAGGACGCGGTCCACGCCACGCGCGCGGCGGTCGAGGAGGGCGTGCTGCCCGGCGGGGGCGTGGCGCTATTGCGCGCGCGCTCGCGCATCGGCGAGCTGCACGGCGCGACCCCCGACCAGGACGCGGGCGTGCGCATCGTGCTGCGCGCCCTCGAGGAGCCCCTGCGGCAGATCGTCGCCAATGCCGGCGCCGAGCCATCCGTGGTTGTGGCGCACGTCGTTGCGGCCGAGGGCAACTTCGGGTTCAATGCGCTGACGGGCGAATATGGCGACCTGGTGAAGATGGGCATCCTGGATCCCTGCAAGGTCACGCGAAGCGCGTTGCAGAACGCGGCGTCGGTGGCCGGCCTCATCCTCACGACCAACTGCATGATCGCGGAGATTCCCGCCCCGGCGCGCGCGCCTGCGCCAGCCCTGGAAGAGGCGGGCCTCTAGGCCCCCGCGCCCGCGCCCTTGCCGCCGCCCGCGGGCAACGCCCTCGAGCCTTTCGCCCGCGAGCTGCTCGACGCGCTGGACGCGCACGTCGCGGTGCTCGATGCGCGCGGCACGATCGTCGCGGTGAACGATCCGTGGCGGCGCTTCGCCGTGAACAACGCGGGCGCGCTGGATGCGACCGGCCCGGGCGCCAACTACGTGGACGTCTGCGCGGCGGCGGTCAATGCCGGCGAGGAGTCGGCGCGCGAGATGCTGCATTCCATCCGCGACGTGCTCTCGGGCATGCGCGACAGCTTCACGCTGGAGTATCCGTGCCACTCGCCCGCGTGCCGCCGCTGGTTCCTCGCGCGCGGCAAGGCCTTCCGCCACGGCGGCTCGCTCTACGTGGCCATGGTGCACGAGGACATCACCGCGCGCATGATCGCCGACGAGCAGCGCCTCGCCGTGCAGGCCGAGCTCGAGGCGGTGCTCGCGCGCGAGCGCGAGAAGGCGCGCACGGACGAGCTCACGGGCCTGTTCAACCGCCGGCATTTCTTCGAGCTCGCCGAGCAGCTCGCCGAAGTGGCGCGCCGCTACGGGTCGCCCTTCTCGATCCTCATGTTCGACCTCGACCACTTCAAGCGGGTGAACGACCGCTTCGGCCACCAGTTCGGCGACGGGATGCTGCAGTGCGTGGCGCGGATGGCGCGCGAGCAGATGCGCGCGGCCGACGTCCTCGCGCGCTACGGCGGCGAGGAGTTCATCGTCGCGTTGCCGCTCACGCGGGCGCAGGAGGCGCTCGCGGCGGCCGAGAAGCTGCGCGAGAGCGTGAAGGGCTGCGGGCGCGGCGACGAGCGCGATCCCGGGATCACCCTGAGCGCCGGCGTGGCGCAGATGGCCTCGGTCGCGGAGTCGCTCGAGGACGTGATCCGCCGCGCCGACGCGGCCCTCTACGCGGCCAAGCGCGAGGGCCGCAATCGCAGCAAGCTCGCCCTGCCGCTGCGCTGACCCGCTACGCGTGCATCGGGTGGTGGTCGTGCCACCAGCGCGCGATGGCCTTGTCGACCGAGGTGATCGCGCAGACGGCGAACGCGATCGTGAGCACGCCCACCGCCATGGCGTTCGCCGAGGCCGCCGTCGATGCCTGGAACCCCAGCATCACGGGCGAGATGACGAGCCAGGCGCCGGGAACGAGGTCGAGCCACTCCTCGGTTTCCTCGTGCACGCCGATTTCCATGAATTCCTCGAGGACGAGGATCGTGCCGACGACCAGCGCGTTCATGACGGCGGCGGTGACGTCGGAGTAGCCGAGCACCCACGGCGATGCGAGCAGCCAGGCGCCCAGCGCCACGCCCGCCCAGTCTTCCCATTGGAGCGACCTGAACATGGACTCCTCCTTTCAGGTTAGTGGCGAGTGCACCGTAGAGGTTGGGCCGAGCGCATGAGCTCGCCGAAAGTGGCGCCGCTCATGTGCACGAGCGTGCGATGGTCGCCGCCCTCGAAATAGACGTCGGGCTCGTCGGCGAGCGACGGGTCCCAGATCGTCGGGATACCGAAGGCTTGGCCCACGGCGGGCACGGCACCGCGGGCGCATTCGGGCATCACCGCGTCGAGCGCGGACTCGCTCGCGAGGGTGACGTGCCTGCCAAGCTCGTGCTCGACGGCGGCGAGGTCGACGCGACGGTCGGCCGGCACCACGGCGAGCAGGTATTCGTGACCGGTTCGCAGCACGACGGCCTTCGCGAGCTCGTCGGGTTTCACGTGCGCGAGGTGGGCGGCGTCCATGGAGCAATCGCTCGCTTCATGCGGCACCGGGTCCCAGGGGATGTCGCGCTCGGCCAGGAAGTCCTGAACGCGATAGGGGATGGACATGTGCGCCTCCAATGCCTGGAGGAGAGGTTCCGGTTTACCCCCGTTCGTCCCACGCGGTATTGATGACGATCAAGGAGGGCGGGTGCCGCGGCCGGGTTCGCTTCATGACACGGATCAAGGGGTCCGGGCAGGCCTCGCCTACGATGAGGGGCATGCTGCTCGATTCACTCGAACGCCTGCGCGCGTTGCCCCGCCTGGTGGAGGTGACGCACACGCTGCTGCACTACGGCATGAGCGACCTCGTGCATTCCGTGGGGCTGCACCGCCTGCTCGACGGCGCGGGTGGCGTCCTGGGCTGGAACCCGCCGGCGGAGATCGTGGAGCTGCCGCTGCACGAGCGGCTGCGCCTCGCGCTCGAGGAGCTCGGCCCCGCCTTCGTGAAGATGGGGCAGGTGCTCGCCTCGCGCGTGGACATGCTCGATCCGGACTGGATCGCCAGCCTCGACAAGCTCCACGACCGCGCGACGCCGGTGCCCTTCGAGCTGCTCGAGACACAGTTCCTGCACGACCTCGGCAGGCCGATCGAGGACGTGTTCTCGTTCTTCGACAAGCAGCCCGCCGCGGCCGGCTCGATCGCGCAGGTGCACCGCGCCGCGCTGCTGGACGGCACGCAGGTCGCGGTCAAGATCCGCCGCCCCGGCGTGACCGCCAAGGTGGATGCCGACCTGCTGCTGCTCGAGACGATCGCCGCGTGGTGGGAAGAGGAGCAGCCCAAGTCGCGCCGCTACCAGCCGGTGGAAGTCGTCCGCCAGGTGCGCAAGTCGCTGGCGCGCGAGCTCGATTTCGCGGCGGAGGGGCGCGCGCAGGAGCGCTTCGTCGAGAGCTTCCGCACCGACCCGACCGTGGCGATCCCGCGGGTGCACGCGCAGTTCACGCGCACCACGCTGGTCGTGATGGACTGGGTCGACGGCATCCCCGGCACGCGCATCGAGGACGTGGAGCCGGCAGGCCTCGATCGCGGGCTGCTCGCGGCGCGCGGCGCGGACGCGATGCTCAAGATGGTGCTCGTGGACGGCCTCTTCCATGCCGACCCGCATCCCGGCAACACGTTCTTCATGCCCGGCAACCGCATCGCGCTGATCGACTTCGGCATGATCGGATGGCTGTCGGAGCGCCGCCGCGACGAGCTGGTGGACCTGCTGGCCGGCGTGGCCGCGCGCGACGCCGAGGCGATGCGCGATGTGCTCATCCACTGGACCGAAGGCGGGCGTCGCGTCTCCGGCGATCGCTTCGCCGAGGACCTCGGGCGCCTGCTGCACCTCTACGAGCACGCGACGCTGCGCGAGATGAACATCGGCACGCTGCTGAACGACGTGGCGGGCGTGCTGCGCGAGCACCACCTGCTGCTGCCGCCGGACCTCGCGCTGCTGTTCAAGGCGCTCATCACGCTCGAAGGCCTGGGCAGCCGGCTGGTGCCGCATTTCCGCCTGATCGAGCACATGACGCCGTACGTGAACCGGCTGGTGGCCGAGCGCATGAGCCCGGCCCGCGTCATGGAGCGCGCATCCGGCGCCTTCCGCGAGAGCTCGCGCGCCATGCGCACGGTGCCGCGGCTCATCGAATCCATGGCGAGGCGCTTCGGCGACGACGGTGTGGCCATGCGCTTCGAGGTGCCCGAGGTGGAGGTGTTCGGGCGCAAACTGGAGCGCAGCGTGGACCGGCTGGTGATCGGCCTGGTCACCGCGGCGCTCATCATCGGCTCGTCCATCCTGATGGCGCAGTCGGTGGAAAGGCAGTCGGCCGTCGCCTGGTGGATGGGGGCCATCGGGGTGGTCATCTCGTTCGTCAACAGCCTGTGGCTCATCGCGAGCGTGCGCAAGTCGCACCGCTCAGACTGAAGGACGCTCACACATGTACAAGCACATCCTGCTGCCGACCGACGGGTCGGCCCTCTCGGAAGAAGCGGCGCGCGCGGGCATCGAGCTCGCGCGCCGGATCGGCGCCACCGTCACCGCCCTGCACGTGCTGCCGGAGCCCAACGTGCTGGGCATCGACGGCTGGACGCACGGCGACGAGGACTACGCCAGGCACCTCGCCAAGGCGCTCGAACGCCATGGCGAGCTGTATGTCGAAGCCATCCGCGACGAGGCGCGGCGCGCGGGCGTGCAGTGCGACGCGGCGCTCGCGCGCGGCGATTCGCCCGAGGACGAGATCATCGCGCAGGCGCAGGCGCGCGGCTGCGACCTCATCGTGATGGCCTCGCACGGCCGCAAGGGCAGCGACGGCGTGCTGCTCGCGAGCGTGACGCTCGGCGTGGCCACGCTGGGCCACATCCCCGTGCTGATCCATCACGGGGCGCGCACCCGGCCCGCCGCGGGCGCGGGCACGCGCAAGCAGCCGGCCGAATCCGGGACCTAGCGCCGCGCCTTCAGCGGCAGACGAGCACCGGGATCTTCGAGTGGGTGAGGACCCGGTGCGTCTCGCTGCCGAGGAGCACGCCCTCGATGCCCTTGCGGCCGTGCGAGGCCATCACGATCGCATCGCAGTGCTTCGCGCGGGCGGTGTCGATGACGGCCTTCCACACGGGCGAGGCGTTGACGATCGCCGTCCTGCAGGCGAGGCCCGCCTCCTTCGCCTGCTCCTCGACCTTCGCGAGCATCGCGCGCGCCGCCCCCTCGGTCACGCGCTTGTATTCCTCGGGCGAGTAGAGCTCGGGGTAGGGAAGGATCCCCTCGACGTAGGCGGGCGGCGCGAACGGCGGGATCACGTGCACGGCGGTGAGCTCCGCGTTGCACGTCTTCGCGAGATCGATGGCCATCTTCGCGGCGCGGTGCGACATCGGCGAGCCGTCGGTCGGGAAGAGGATGTGACGGAACATGGTCGTCCCTCCTTTGCCCCCAGCCTAGCGCGATGGCGGGCGCGGCCGCTTGCGGGCGGTCATTCTTTCGCCTGCGCCTTCTCCTCCGGGGATGCCTGGATGTCCTCGCCGGGCTCGGCCGGGAACGTGAACACGAGGCGCGTGCGCTTCGCACCCGCCGTCGCCTTCGCGGTGCGCGTCTCGCCGCCGATTTTCGCCTCGACGCGCACCGGCCCCGCCGGCACGCGCAGGAAGCATTGCGGGCCGTCCGACGTGCCGTACGCGACCGGCTCGTTGGCGCGGTCGAGCACGCGCCACTCGGCGCCCGCGGCGTAGGCGCCGCGCTGGCCGCTCACGAAGAGCAGCTCGAGGTTCGCGTCCGGAACCTGCGACGGGAGCGCGCGGCGCTCCTCGGCGCTCACGCCGCCGCAGGCCCACGGTGCCTGGCCCGCGGCCCACGCGAGGGTTGGAACGAATGCCAGAACGGCGAGCGTTGCCTTGCGATTCATGTGCCCTCCTCATGATGCGTATCAAATGACAGATGGCGGCGCGGCGCCGCATCATCTCCCTCTTCCATGAAAGTCCTGCTCGTCTATCCCCGCCACCCCGACACGTTCTGGAGCTTCCAGCACGTGATGCGTTTCGTCGGCAAGCGCTCCGCGTTCCCGCCGCTGGGGCTGCTCACGGTGGCGGCCATGTTGCCCGCGGAGTGGTCGTTGCGCCTCGTGGACTGCAACGTGCGCGAGCTGGGCGACGACGACATCGCGTGGGCGGATTGGGTGATGCTCTCGGGCATGATCGTGCATCGCGAGTCCGCGCGCGAGATCGCCCGGCGCTGCGCCGCGCTGGGTCGTCCCGTGATCGCGGGCGGACCGCTCTTCACGACGGGACACCGGGATTTCCCGGAGATTCCCCATTTCGCGCTCGGCGAAGCGGAAGACGTGATCCAGGCGATCGTTTCGGACATGCGCTCGGGCTGCGTGAAGCCGCTGTACCGCGCGCCCGGCTTCCCCGACGTGCGCAACACGCCCGTGCCGCGCTGGGACCTCATCGACATGCGCCACTACGTGACGATGCCGGTGCAGTTCTCGCGCGGCTGCCCGTTCGATTGCGAGTTCTGCGACATCGTGGCGATGTACGGCCGCGTGCCGCGGGCCAAGGCGCCGGCGCAGGTGATCGCGGAGCTCGAGGCGCTGAGGCGCGCGGGCTGGCGGCAGATGGTGTTCCTCGTGGACGACAACTTCATCGGCAACAAGAAGCTGGTGAAGGGGCTGCTGCGCGAGATGGTGGCATGGCGCGAGCGCGCGCGGCCGGCAATGGGCTTCTTCACGGAGGCCTCGGTGAACCTCGCCGACGAGCCCGAGCTGCTCGACCTCATGGTGCGCGCGGGCTTCAAGAAGGTCTTCGTGGGCCTGGAGACGCCGGTGGCCGAGAGCCTCGAGGAGTGCCGCAAGGTGCAGAACCGCAAGCGCGACCTGGTGGAGGTGGTGCGCACGCTGCAGCAGTCCGGCCTCGAGGTGATGGGTGGCTTCATCATCGGCTTCGACAACGATCCGCTCGACGTCTTCCGCCGGCAGTTCGAGTTCGTGCAGCGTGCCGGGGTGGTCACGGCGATGGTCGGCCTGCTTTCGGCGCTGCCGCAGACGCGCCTGTTCGAGCGGCTGAAGAGCGAGGGCCGCATGCTGGCGCAGAGCGTGGGCGACAACACGGCCGCGGTGCTGAATTTCGTGCCCAGGCTCGACCGCGCCTGGCTCGCGCGCAACTACCGCGAGCTCATGCGCTCGCTGTACGCGCCGGAGAACTACTACCGCCGCATCCGCGAGTTCCTCGCCGTGTGGCAGCCGCGCGGGCCGAGCATGCGCATGGATTTCGCGGACGTGCGCGCCTTCCTGCTCTCCCTGTGGGAGCTGGGCGTGCGGCATCGCGGGCAGGTCGCCTTCTGGCGGCTCTTCTGGGCGACGCTGATCGTGCGCCCGCGCAAGTTCCGCGCGGCCATGGAGCTCGCGATCCTGGGCCACCACTTCCGGATCGTCGCCAACCGCCTCTGACCCGGGGACGCACCCCGGGGACGCACCCCGGGGTGCGTCCCCGGGTCAGGCGGGGACAGCGGCGATGGTGCGGCGGAAGCGCGCGAGCGCCGCCACGAAGAATGCGATGCCGGTGCCCACGATGACCGCGACGTGCGGCCAGGTGTCGGCGAGCGTGGCGCCGCGGCACAGCACGGCGATCGAGAAGCTCACGAAATGCGTCGTGGGCGAGAAGAGCATCACGTTCTGCAGCCATGGCGGCATGCTGTCGGTGGGCGTCGTCCCGCCCGAGAGCATATTGAGCACGAGGAAGACCAGGAAGACGAGCAGGCCGAATTGCGGCATCGAGCGCGCGAGCGTGGCGAGGAAGATGCTGAGCGAGGTGACCGATCCCATGTAGAGCAGGGCGCCCGCCATGAACAGCGGCACCGAGCCCTGCACCGTGATGGCGAGCGCGCCGCGCACGACCAGCTCCAGCGAAAGCGTGGCGGCGATGACGATCACCAGCGCATTGGGCCACACCTTCGCGCCGATGATCTCGACCGGCGTGAGCGGCATGACGAGCAGGTGCTCGAGCGTGCCGTGCTCGCGCTCGCGCACCACGGCCGCCCCCACGAGGATGATGCCCAGCATCGTGATGTTGTTCACGATCGTGGCGATCGCGAGGAAGCGCTTCTCCTCCAGGTTGGGGTTGAAGCGCGCGCGCGTGACGAGCGTCACGGGCGGCGCCGCGTCCGGGGTGGCGAGGAAGCGCGGCACCTCGCGCGCGACGATCGCGGCGATGTAATTGGTGCCGCGGAACGCCTGCGACATCGCGGTGGCGTCCACGTAGAGCTGCAGCGCCGGCCGCCGCCCCGCCTCGACGTCCGCCTGGAAGCGCGGCGGCACCTCGAGCACGAAGGTGAACCGCCCGGAATCCATCGCCGCGTCGATCGCCGCGCGGTCGATCGCGCGGGCGGGCAGGAACTCGGGCGGCAGCAGCGCATCGGCGATGCGCCGCGAAAGCATCGAGCGGTCGAGGTCCACGACGGCGACCGACGCGTTGCGCAGCTCCATCTGCGCGCCCTTGACGGGGCCCCAGATGGCATACGTGAACGCGTAGACGATGAGCCCCACGAGCGCCGCGTCGCGCGAGAGGCTCGCGAGCTCCTTGAGGCCCAGGTGCCAGATGCCGGCGAGCCGCCCCATTCAGCGCTCCTGCGTGCGCAGCAGCGCCCGTGCCAGGGCGAGGAACGCCACGGTGATGATCGCGAGCGCCGCCAGGTCCGTCGCGACGTCGGCGAGCCCGAGGGCCTTGGTGAAGGTCCCCACGCTCACGTGCTCGAAGTACATCGGCGGGAAGATCCGCGCGATGAACTGCGCGTCGGGCGACATGGACGCCACCGGCAGCATGAATCCGGAGTACTGCACCGTGGGCAGCGAGGCGAGGATCGCCGCCGCGAACATCGCCGCGATCTGCGTGCGCACGAAGCTCGAGACCACGAGGCCGAACGCCGTGGCCGCCATCACGTAGAGGACCGCGCCCGCCGTGAGCGCCGCCGCGCTGCCCTTGAGCGGCACGTGGAAGAACACCACCGTGAGCAGGAGCAGGACGGCGAAGTTCACGAGCGCGATCGCCACGTACGGCAGCTGCTTGCCGAGGAGGAACTCGATGCCGGTGGTGGGCGTCACGTACAGGTTCGTGATCGACCCCAGCTCCTTCTCGCGCACCACGCCCATGGCCGTGGTGACCGCCGGGATGAGCATCAGGATGATCATGATGATGCCCGGCACCACGGCGAACATGCTGCGGATGTCCTGGTTGTAGCGAAAGCGCATCTCGAGGTCCGCCGGCGCGGGCAGACGTTCGACGCCGCGCTCGCGCAACAGCCGCTGGACGAATGCGCCGTGGGCGCCCTCGACGTACGCCGCCACGCTCTGGGCGCGGAAGGGAAAGGCGCCGTCCACCTGCACCAGGACTTGCGGCACGCGCCCCGCGCGCATGTCGCGGCCGAAGCCCGGGGGAACCTCGACGGCGAACCGCAGCTCGCCGGAACGCAGCCGCTGCTCCATCTGCGAGGCATCGCGCGGCGCCGCGTGCTGCTCGAAATAGCGCGACTCGGTGTAGTTCTCGAGGTACGCGCGGCTTTCGGCCGTGTTGTCGGCGTCGAGCACGGCGAAGGCGACGCGCTCGATGTCGAAGGTCACGCCGAGCCCGAAGACGAACATGAGCAGCACGGGACCGAGGATCGCGAACACGAGGCGCATCGGGTCGCGCGCGATCTCGAGGGACTCGCGATACGACTGCGCGAGCGTGCGCTTCACGCTGAAGAGGGGGCTGCGCGAGGCTGCGGCGGGCGGCGGCCGGGCGAGGTGCGCCTTCTCGCCCGCATCCTCGCCCGCGGAGAGGTGGGCGACGAACGCCTCCTCGAGGTCGGGCGCGCCGGCGTCCGCGGCGATGCGCTGCGGCGTTCCCTGCGCGAGCACGCGGCCCGCATGCATCAGCGCCACGCGGTCGCAGCGCTCGGCCTCGGCCATGAAGTGCGTGGACAGGAAGATGGTCACGCCCTGGCGGCGCGACAGGTCCGAGAGCAGTGCCCAGAACTCGTCGCGCGCCACCGGGTCCACGCCCGAGGTGGGCTCGTCCAGGATCAGCACCTCGGGCTCGTGGATCACGGCCACCGCGAGCGACAGGCGCTGGCGCACGCCGAGCGGCACCGACTCGGCGGGCTGGTCCAGGTGCGCGGCGAGGCCGAAGCGCTCGACCAGCGCGGCGATGCGCGCCTGCGCCGTCGCGCGCGGCAGGTGGAAGAGGCGCGCATGCAGCACCAGGTTCTGCCGCACCGTGAGCTCGGTGTACAGCGAGAACGACTGCGACATGAATCCCACGCGGCGCCGCGTCCCCACGTCGCGCGCGTCCACCGTGTGCCCGAAGAGGGCGGCCGTGCCGGCGGTGGGCGGCAGCAGCCCCGCGAGCATCTTCATCGTCGTGGTCTTGCCGCAGCCGTTGGAGCCGATGAACCCGAACACCTCGCCGCGATGGATGGTGAAGCTCACGTCCTCGACCGCGGTGAAATCGCCGAAGCGCCGGGTGAGCCCGTCCGCGTCGATCGCGACCTCGGGGTCGTCGGGCGGCGGCTCGTGCGGCGGCAATTCGCGATGCGCCTCGCGGATGTGCGCCGGCAGCAGCGATACGAACGCGTGCTCCAGCGTGGGCTCGCCCGTGCGCGCCTTGATCGCGGCGGGCGTGCCCTCGGCGAGGATGCGCGCGCCGTGCATCGCGACCAGGCGGTCGAAGCGCTCGGCCTCGTCGAAGTAGGCGGTGGAAACGAGCACCGTCATGCCGGGGCGTTGAGCGCGCAGCTCGGCGATGATCTCCCAGAAATGCCGCCGCGAGAGCGGATCGACGCCGGTGGTGGGCTCGTCGAGGATGAGCACGTCCGGATCGTGCAGCAGCGCGCAGCACAGCCCCAGCTTCTGCTTCATTCCGCCCGAGAGCTGCGCGACGGGGCGCCGCGCGAAGGGGGCGAGGCCGGTCGCGGCGAGCAGCGCCGGGATGCGCGCGGCGCGATCCTCGCGTCCCTGCCCGAAGAGCCGCGCGAAGAACCCGAGGTTCTCGCGGATGGAAAGGGTCGGGTAGAGGTTGCGGCCGAGCCCCTGCGGCATGTAGGCGATGCGGCGGCACACCTCGCGCCGGTGCGTCGCGCGCCGCATGTCGCCGCCGAGCACCTCGACGCGGCCTTGCTGGATGCGCCGCGCGCCGGCGACGAGGGCGAGGAGCGTGGACTTGCCCACGCCGTCCGGGCCGACGAAGCCGATCAGCTCGCCGGCGGGCAGCTCGAGGTCGATGCCTTCGAGCGCGACGGCGCGGCGATAGCGATGCGACACGCCCGCGAGGCGCGCCGCGAGCGCCGGGGAACCGGTCATGGCCGTGCGAGGTTCGGCTGCAGCGCCTCGGGCCATGGGGCGCCTTCGCGCGTGCGCACGTAGGCCACGCCCGGGACGCCGTCCTTCACCGCGATCCGGTTCGCATGGAGCAGCTGCGGATCGATCTGCACCTTCACGCGGAACACGAGCTTCTGGCGCTCCTCGCCGGTCTCGACCGTCTTGGGCGTGAACTGCGCTTCCGAAGCGACGAAGCTCACCTTCGCGGGGATCGGCCGGTCCGGCATCGCGTCGAGCACGATGCGCGCTTCCTCGCCGATCGCGACGCGGCCGGCGGCCGTCTCGGGCAGGAACACGGTCATGTACACGTCCGAGAGGTCGAGCAGGCTCAGCACCTTGCCGCCCGCGCCGAGCACCTCGCCGGGCTGCGCGAGCCGGTATTGCACGCGCCCGGCGCGCGGCGCGACGAGCTCGGCGTCGGCGATCTCGGTGGCGACGCGCTTCACCGCCGCGTCGGCCGCCGCCACGCCCGACTGCGCCTCGACCACGCGCGATCGCGCGGCCACCAGCGTCGCGCGCGCCGCGAGCATCTGCGCGCGATCGCCGTCGAGCTTCTGCGCGCTCACGAAGCCGCGCGCCACGAGGTCGGCCGAGCGCTCGTAGGTGCTTTGCGCGAGCTCGAGCTCGCTCACGCGCTGGTCCACCGCGGCCTTCGCGGTCGCCACCGCATGGCGCGCCTGCTCGAGCTGCGCCTGCGCCTGGCGCCTTTCGGCCTCGAGCGTGGCCACGTCCATGCGCGCGAGCACCTGGCCCGCCTCCACCGTGTCGCCTTCGCGGGCGAGCACCTCGCGGATGCGCCCGGCGAGCTTCGTCGCCACGTCGATCTGCGTGGCCTCGATGCGCCCGTTGCTTTTCTCGATGCCGGCCGGAAGCGGCGCGGGGCGGTTGATCCACCACTCGTAGCCGCCGGCGAGCGCGGCGCCGGTGACGAGGAGCAGGACGATCGCGCGTCGCAGCCATCGCCGCGGCTCGCGCGTTCCGCCTGCCGACCCGGAAGCGGCCGCCGTCACCGCGCGTGGAGGATGCAGGTCCATGAATTCATTTATGGACCGCTGGCGAAGCGGGCCGTTGATTTCCATCAACGGGGTCCGCGGGGCCGGCCCTACGATGGGACTCGCCATCATGGAAACGGAGACCTCCATGGACAAGCCCGTCGGTGCCTGGCATGACCCGCTGACCTTCTGCATGGCGGTCTGGCTGCTCATGTCGCCGTTCTTCCTCGGCTTCGCCTCGGCCACGCACGCGGAATCGCTCGCCGCGTGGATCGCCGCGCTGCTGCTGTTCCTGTCGGCCAACAACGTGCTCATCCTTCCGGGCGTGCTCGACGAGTACCTCGACGCCGCGGTGGGCGTGGGACTGATCGTGAGCCCCTGGGCGTTGGGCTATGCGCAGGATTTCCCCGCGACGCTGAACGCGGTCGCGGTGGGCATCGTGGTGCTGGCGTGCGCCGGGCTTGCGCTCGGCCGCGATCGCAACTGGCACTGGCACCTGCCCGGAGGGCACGGCCCGGCGCACTGAGCGAACGCGCGCGACTCAGCCCGCGCGCTTCGCTTCCTGCGACTCGTGGATGAGCTGCGCCGCCATCTCGGCCGCGCGGCCGGTGTAGCGCACGCAGCGCTCGCGCAACCCGTTCACGCGGAAGAGGAGCTGGCCCTGCGCGGTGCCGAGGTCGCAGCCCAGGAGCCGGTCGCAGTCGCGCGCCCCGAACTCGGCCTCGAAATCGCGCACGAGCTTCTGGATCGGCGCGTAGCAGTCCTGCACCGGCGCCTTCGGGCCGTTGCGGCCCAGCACCAGCCCGATCGCCATGACGCCGCCGGTGAGCGCGCCGCACGGCCCGCAGGTGCGCGACATGCCGCCGCAGAAGCCGGTGGCGATCTTCGGCAGCCATTCGGACTCGATGCCCTGCGCGCGGGCGACCGCGAGCAGCACGCTCTCGGCGCAATAGAGACCGGCGCCGAAGGATTCCTCGGCGTCGCGTCGTACCTGCGGCACATCGGTGGATTTCACGCGGTCGCTCCTTTCATCGGCTGGCGCACGATCGTCCTCCATTTTCGCGGCTGGGCGCGGCGGATGTCACCCGGGCCGATCTTCAGGGCCGGATCAGGCTCCCGGCCGCGTCGCCGAGGTTCTGCACCGGGCCGAGCGGCTGGCGCGACGTCTCCTTCTCGCGCACGTTCGGCTGCCCGCCGTAAAGGGTGTAGACCACGCGATCGTCCACGAGCAGGATGAGGCCGTTGAACGTCCAGCCGGAGACGTCCACGATGCGCTTGAATCCCAGCGTGTCCTCCCAGAATCCGCCCACGCGGTCGCGCTTCACGTCGTGCACCTCGATCGAATAGCCGATGCAGTGCTTGCCCGCCTCGAGGCAGCGCCGCAGGCCGGAGTCGAGCGAATCGCGCGACCAGCCGTTGGCGACCGGGAACTTGAGCAGGATGTCGGAGTAGCTGAGCAGCTTGACGTTGTCGCTCGTGTAGGGATCGATCCCCCGTGAGCGCAAGTCGGAGGCGGTCGTGCGGTCGGGCTCGATGCGCTCGAACGTCGTGCGCGCCTCCTCGAAATTGCCCCAGGGGCTGTGCACCTCGGATTGCGCTTTCGGCAACAGCCGCGCGCAGCCTGCGATCAGGATGGTGGCCGCAAGCAGCGCGCTGAGCAGCCGGCGCGATCTCATCTCCGGTTACGTGATCGTGATGCGTTGCGTCTTCGCGGCCGCGGTCTTCGGAAGCGTCAGCTCCAGCACGCCATCCGTGAACTTCGCCTGCACGTTCTCGCGGTCGATGTCGCTGCCGAGGTTGAACGTGCGGGACTGCCGGCCGTAGTAGCGCTCGCTATGCACCACGGTCTCGCCCTTCTTCTCCTCGGTCTCCCGCCGGGTTTCGGCGGTGATCGAGACCTGGTTGCCTTCCACCTCCACCGAGATGTCCTCCTTCTTCACGCCGGGAAGGTCCGCCTTGACCACGAAGGCCTTCTCGTCCTCGACGACGTCGAGCTTCATGACGGGCTCGCCGGGGACTTCCTGCATCCAGCGGCGGAACCGGTTCCATGGCGCGAACATCTCGAGCTCGCGGAACGGGTCGAATCTTGCGAGCTCCTGGAAGGGATCGGTACGTACGACGTTTGTCATGTTGCCTCCTTCTACCGGCCCGGATGGGCCGCCAAAACCTTCCATACGCCAGCGTATTCCTTCCGCGGAAAGGCCCGTTGACACCTGTCAACGCGCCTTGCGATGCCGGTAGAACGCGCGCTTGGCGACCTCCGCGAGCACGAGATACGACGCGACCAGGACGACGAGCACGCCGAAGAAGACGGGCGGCGGCGGCGCGAATCCGAGCGCGCCGGCGAAGGGCATCCAGGGCAGGGCGAGGGCGAGGGCGATGACCGCGAGCGACGTGCCCGCGAGCAGCGCGCCGGGGCGGCTCGCGAAGGGCGACAGGCGCGTGCGGATCACGAAGATCACGAGGACCTGCGTGCACAGCGACTCGATGAACCATCCGGTGCGGAAGAGCGTCTCCTGCGCGTTCAGCACCGCGAGGAGCACCCAGAACGTGAGCAGGTCGAAGAGCGAGCTCACGGGCCCGAGCACCCACATGAAATCGCGGATGAGCTTCATGTCCCACTGCTGCGGCGAGGCCGTCTCCGCGGCGTCGGCGCGGTCGAGCGGGATGGGGATCTCGGAGATGTCGTAGAGCAGGTTGTTCAGCAGGATCTGCGTGGGCAGCAGCGGCAGGAACGGCAGGAAGAGCGCCGCGGCCGCCATGCTGAACATGTTGCCGAAGTTCGAGCTCGTGCCCATCAGGATGTACTTGCGGATGTTCACGAACGTGCGCCGCCCCTCGAGCACCGCGCCGTGCACGACCTCGAGGTCGCGCCGCAGCATGATCAGGTCGGCCGCCTCCTTGGCCACGTCCACGGCGTTGTTCACCGAGAAGCCCACGTCGGCGGAGTGCAGCGCCGGCGCGTCGTTGATGCCGTCGCCGAGGAATCCCACCACGTGGCCGCGGCTGCGCAGCACGTTGACGATGCGGTTCTTCTGCATCGGGTCCACGCGGCAGAAGATCGTGGTCTCGCCGGCCTTGCGCGCGAGCGCCATGTCGTCCAGGCGCGCGAGCTGCGCCCCGGCGAGCACGCCGCGCACCTCGATGCCGAGCGCGCCGCAGAGGTGGCGCGTCACCGCCTCGCTGTCGCCGGTGAGGATCTTGAGGCGCACGCCGGCGGCCGCGAGCTCCGCGAGCGCCTTGCCCGCGCCGCGCTTGGGCGGATCGACGAAGGCGAGGAAGCCGGCGAAGGCGAGGCCGGCCTCGTCGATGCCCGCTCCCGCGCCCACTTCCTTGTACGCGATGCCGAGCACGCGCAGGCCCTCGCCCTCGAGCCGCGCGACCTGCGCGTGCGCCTCGTGCGACAGATCGAGCAGCGTCTCGGCCGCGCCCTTCACGACGACGATGCGCCGCGCGCCGTCCTCCAGCAGCACCGCGACGCGGCGGCGCTCGAAGTCGAAGGGGATCTCGGCCACCTTGCGCCAGCGCGGGTCCGGTTTCGCCACGGCGAGGATGGCCTCGTCGAGCGGGCTCGCGAGCCCGGCCTGGTGGGCGCTGTTGAGCGCGGCGAGCTCGAGCACGCGCGCATCCTCGTTTCCCTTCGAGTCGATCGCGGCGTGCAGGCGGATGCGCGACTCGGTCAGCGTGCCGGTCTTGTCGGTGCACAGCACGTCCATGCTGCCGAGGCTCTCGATGGCCGTGAGGCGCTTGACGATCACGTGCCTTCCGGCCAGCCGCACCGCGCCGCGCGCGAGCGTGACGGACACGATCATCGGCAGCAATTCGGGCGTGAGCCCGACGGCGAGCGCGAGCGCGAAGAGGAACGACTCGGGCAGCGGCCGTCCCATCGCCGTGTTCACCAGCAGCACGAACAGGACCATGAACGCCGTGAGCCGCATGATCAGCATGCCGAAGGCGCGCGTGCCGCGCTCGAACGTGGAAGGCGGCGCCTCCGTGGCGAGGCTGCGGGCGATGGCGCCCACACGGGTCGCGCCGCCCGTGGCGAGCGCGCGCAGCGTGCCGGTGCCGCTCACGACCGACGTGCCCATGAAGACGTCGGCGGGGCCCTCGCCGCCGGCGGCGCGCTTTTCCACGGGGAAGGGCTCGCCCGTGAGCAGCGCCTCGTTCACGTGCAGCCCGTTGCATTCGAGCAGGCGGCCGTCGGCGGGGATCACCGAGCCGGCGGTGAGCCTCACGATGTCGCCGGGCACGAGCCGCTGGATGGGCAGCGACACCGCCTTGCCGTCGCGCAGCACCGTCGCGTGCACCTGCACGCGCCGGCGCAGCGCTTCGGCCGCGTGCGCCGCGCGGTGCTCCTGCAGGAAGTCGATGACGACGCTCAGCATGACCATGGCGACGATCATCGCGAAGCTCGCGACGTCGCCGGTGAAGGCCGACACCACGCTCGCCGCGAGCAGGATGGCCACGAGCGGGCTGCGGAAGCGCTTCGCGAGCTCGCGAAGCGCCGAGCGCTCGACGCGCGGGTGCAGCTCGTTCGCGCCGTGCACCGCCG
>DASTGG010000302.1:0-16964 GCA_035719385.1 Usitatibacter sp. | reverse complement strand
AGCCCTTCGACGAGGACTTCGAGCGGCCGCAGGAATTCCCGTGCAGCCTCCGGCCCGGCCGCCTCCAGCTGCCCGAGCGCCACGGCCTCCTCCAACCGGAACGGGCCCACGGCGGTGCGCCGCAGGGCGATGAGGTATGCGCCGCACCCGAGCGCGCGGCCGATGTCCGCGGCCAGCGTGCGCACGTACGTACCTTTCGAGCAGGTGACCGCGATGCGCAGCTCGTCGCCTTCCCGTGAACACGCCTCGAGCCGAGTCACTTCCACCGCCCGCGGGGCGCGTTCGATCTCGCGCCCGGCGCGCGCGTGCTCGTACAGGCGCCGGCCATCGATGCGCACGGCCGAGTGCATCGGAGGCGTCTGCTCCTGCGCGCCGCGAAAGCGCGCCAGGGCCGACTCCACCTGCGCGTCCGTGACGCTTACCGGGCCGCGGGAAACGATCTCGCCCTCGGTGTCGCCGGTGGTGGATTCCATGCCCAGCTTCAGCGTGGCGAGATAGGACTTCTCGGAATCGATGAGGAAGCGCGAGAACTTGGTCGCTTCCCCGAAGACGAGCGGAAGGAGGCCGGTCGCGAAGGGATCGAGCGTGCCCGTGTGGCCGCCCTTGCGCGAGGCGAGGAAGCGCTTGGCGCGCGCGAGCGCCTGGGTCGAGGAAAACCCCGCCGGCTTGTCCAGCAGCAGCAGTCCCGCGGGCTCCACTCAGCGCTTGCGCCGGGGAGACTTCGGTGCAGGAGCGACCGCTTCGTCGATGAGCTTCGTGAGGCGCATGCCCCGCTCGACGGATTCGTCGTACTCGAAATGAAGCTCGGGTACGGTGCGCGTGGACAGCCGGTGCGCGAGCTGCGAGCGCATGAAGCCCGCGGCGCGCTGCAGGCCTTCGAGCGCCTCGGCCGCCGCCGCGGGAGGACCCAGCACGGTGAAGAACACCTTCGCATGCGACTGGTCGCGCGAGAGCTCCACGCCGGTGAGCGTGATGAGGCCCACGCGCGGGTCGCGCAGCTCGAGCCGCACGACCTCGGCCAGCTCGCGCTGGATCTGGTCGGCGATGCGCGCGGCGCGGGCGGTGCTCATGCGCGGACGCCCTAGGCCAGCGTGCGCGCGACCTCGACGACTTCGAACACCTCGAGCTGGTCGCCCACCTGCACGTCGTTGTAGTTGTGCAGCGACAGGCCGCACTCGAAGCCCGCCTTCACCTCGCGCACGTCTTCCTTGAAGCGCTTGAGCGAATCGAGCTCGCCGGTATGGACCACGACGCCCCCGCGGACCACGCGCACGGAGGAGCCGCGGCGCACCAGGCCCTCGGTCACCATGCAGCCCGCGACCGTGCCGACCTTCGAGATCTTGAACACGTTGCGCACCTCGACCACTCCCAGCACCGTCTCCTTGCGCTCGGGCGCCAGCATGCCGGTGATCGCCGCCTTCACGTCGTCGACCGCGTCGTAGATGATGTTGTAGTAGCGGATGTCGACGCCGGCGTGCTCGGCGAGCTTGCGCGCGGCCGCATCGGCCCGCGTGTTGAAGCCGATCACGACCGCCTTGGACGCGAGCGCGAGGTTGATGTCCGACTCGGTGATGCCGCCCACGCCGGTGTGGATGATGTTGACCTTCACCTCGTCGGTCGAGAGCTTCGTGAGGGCGTGCGAAAGGCCCTCGTAGGAGCCCTGCACGTCCGCCTTGATGATGAGCGCGAGCGTCTTCTTCTCGCCCTCGCCCATCTGGTCGAACACGTTCTCGAGCTTCGCGGCCTGCTGCTTGGCGAGCTTCACGTCGCGGAACTTGCCCTGGCGGAAGAGCGCGATCTCGCGCGCCTTGCGCTCGTCGTTGAGGACGATGATGTCGTCGCCCGCGCGCGGCACGTCCGACATGCCCTGGATCTCCACCGGGATCGCGGGGCCCGCCTCGTTCACCGGCTTGCCGTTCTCGTCGTTCATCGCGCGCACGCGGCCGAACACCGCGCCCGCGAGGACGATGTCGCCCTTGTGCAGCGTGCCCGCCTTCACGAGGATCGTGGCCACCGGGCCGCGTCCCTTGTCCAGGCGCGACTCGATCACGACGCCCTTCGCCGGCGCGTTCACCGGCGCCTTGAGCTCGAGCACCTCGGCCTGGAGCTGGATCGCCTCGAGGAGCTGGTCGATGCCCTGGCCCGTCTTGGCCGAGACCTCGATGAACTGCGTGTCGCCGCCGAACTCCTCGGGCACCACCTCGTGCGCGAGCAGCTCCTGCTTGACCCGCTGCGGATTGGCCTCGGGCTTGTCGATCTTGTTCACCGCCACGACGATCGGCACCTTCGCCGCCTTCGCGTGGTTGATCGCCTCCACCGTCTGCGGCATGACGCCGTCGTCGGCCGCGACCACCAGGATCACGAGGTCCGTGATCTGGCTGCCGCGCGCGCGCATCGCGGTGAAGGCCTCGTGGCCGGGCGTGTCGAGGAACGTGACGACGCCGCGCGGCGTCTCGACGTGGTAGGCGCCGATGTGCTGCGTGATGCCGCCGGCCTCGCCCACGGCGACGCGGGCCTTGCGGATCGCGTCGAGCAGCGACGTCTTGCCGTGGTCGACGTGGCCCATGACGGTCACCACCGGCGGGCGCGTCTCGAGCTGCGCCTGGTCGTGCGCCGCGCTCTCGGTGAGGAACGCCTCCGGATCGTCGAGCTTGGCCGGCTTGGCGACGTGGCCCATCTCCTGCACCACGATCATCGCCGTGTCCTGGTCGAGGACCTGGTTGATCGTCGCCATGGTGCCCATCTTCATCATGACCTTGATGACCTCGGCCGCCTTCACGCTCATCTTGTGCGCGAGGTCGCCCACGGTGATCGTCTCGGGCACGAGCACTTCGAGGACCTTCGGCTCCGCCGGGGCGGCGAAGGCGCTGCCGGATTCGTCGTCGCGATGCCGGCCGCCCCCGCGCGAGCGCCAGCCTTCACGGCCGCCGCTCGCGTCGCCGCGAGTCTTGATGGCGCGCCGGCGCGCGGCCTCGTCGGCCCACGAGGAGCCGGCGGGTTTCGCCGCCCTCTTCGGGCCCTTCTTGTCGCCCTTGGCTTCGGTCGGCTTGATCTGCGGGCGATGCAGCGTGCCTTCGCCGGCCGGCGCGGCCGCTCCGGGCGCCGCCGGCGCGGCGGCAGTCGCAGCCGCCTCGGCCTTGGGCGCCTCGGCCTTCACCTCGACGAGGACCGGCGCTTCCGCTTCGGTCGCGGCCTCTTCGCCCTTCTTGCGCACGACGCGCTTCTTCTTCGGCGCTTCGCCTTCGGGCGCGGCAGGGGCCGGCGCCTCGGCCGGGGCCGGGGCCGGGGCCGGGGCCTGCGCCGCGGCGGCCGCAGCCGCCGCGGCTTCTTCCTCTTTCTTCTTGGCCGCCTTGCGCGACTGGGCATCGGCGGCCTGGCGCGCGGCGAGCTCGGCCTGCCGCTTGGCCTCGGCCTCGCGCTTCTTCGCCTCCTCCGCGTCGATGATGGGCGCGGGCGGCGCGACGGGCTTGGCTTCGGGCTCGGGAACCGCCTCGGGCTTGTCCACCTTCACGAACGTGCGCTTCTTGCGCACCTCCACCTGGATCGTGCGCGCCTTGCCGGTCGCGTCCGATTTCTTGATCTCGGTGGTCTGCTTGCGCGTGAGGGTGATCTTCTTCTTCTCCTCCTTGTTGCCGTGCATCTCGCGCAGATAGTCGAGCAGGCGCGTCTTGTCCTGCTCGGTGATCGCGTCCTCCGCCGCCCTCTTCTTCACGCCAGCGGCCTGCAGTTGCTCGAGCAATAGCGTGACGGGGAGCTTGAGCTCCTCGGCGAATTGGGTGACGTTCGATTTGGCCATGTGCTACGTATTCTCCTCGCGCAGGATCACGCCTGCGACTGCTGTTCCTTGAACCACGGTTCGCGCGCCTTCATGATGAGCCGGGTGGCGCGCTCCGCGTCCATGCCCGTCATCTCGGTCAACTCGTCGGTCGCGAGATCGGCCAGCGCGTCCATCGTCGTGACGCCCTTGGAGGCGAGCACGCGCGCGGTCTGGTTGTCCATGCCTTCCATGCCGAGCAGGTCCTCGGCGGCGTGCTCCACCGTCTCCTCGCTCTTGATCGCCTCGGTGAGCAGCGCGTTGCGCGCGCGCCGGCGCAGCTCGTTCACGGTCTCCTCGTCGAAGGCCTCGATCTCGAGCATCTCGTTGATCGGCACGTACGCCACCTCGTCGAGCGAGGTGAACCCCTCGTTCACGAGGATCTCGGCGACTTCCTCGTCCACGTCGAGCTTCTCCATGAACTGCCCGCGCAGCACCGAGGTTTCCTGCTCGCTCTTCTGCTCGCGCTCCTCGGTGGTCATGATGTTGAGCTGCCAGCCGGTGAGCTCGGAGGCGAGGCGCACGTTCTGGCCGCCCTTGCCGATGGCGAGCGCGAGCTGGTCCTCGTCCACCACCACGTCCATCGAGTGGCGCTCCTCGTCCACGACGATGGAGCTCACCTCGGCGGGCGCGAGGGCGTTGATCACGAACTGGGCGGGCTCCGCGGACCACAGGATGATGTCCACCCGCTCGCCGGCGAGCTCCTGCGTCACCGCCTGCACGCGCGAGCCGCGCATGCCGACGCACGTGCCCACCGGATCGATGCGCGCGTCGTTCGACTTCACCGCGATCTTGGCGCGCAGCCCCGGGTCGCGCGCCGCGGCGCGGATCTCGAGCAGCCCCTCCTCGATCTCCGGCACCTCGAGCTCGAAGAGCTTCACCAGGAAGTCCGGCGCGATGCGCGAGAGGATGAGCTGCGGGCCGCGCGCGGCGCGGTCGATCTTGGCGATGTAGGCGCGAACGCGGTCGCCGACGCGCAGGTTTTCCTTCGGGATGAGCTGGTCGCGCGGCAGCAGCGCCTCCACGCGGCCCGATTCGACGATGAGGTTGCCGCGCTCGGCGCGCTTCACCGTGCCGGTCACGAGCGATTCGCCGCGCTCGAGGAAGTCGTTCAGGATCTGCTCGCGCTCGGCGTCGCGGATCTTCTGCAGGATCACCTGCTTGGCGGCCTGCGCGCCGATGCGCCCGAAGGTCTCCGCCTCGAGCGGCTCCTCGATCACGTCGCCCAGCTGCGCTTCCGGATTCTCGGCGACGGCGTCGGTGATCGCGATCTGGTGCGCCGGCTCCTCGTGCTCCTCGTCGGGCACGACGGTCCAGCGGCGGAAGGCGTGGTAGTCGCCCGTGTCGCGGTCGATGTGCACGCGCACGTCCACCTCGTCCTTGAAGCGCTTCTTGGTCGCCGAGGCGAGCGCCATCTCCAGCGCCGTGAACACGGTGTCCTTCCCGACGCTCTTCTCGCGCGCCAGCGCATCGACCAGAAGCAGAATGTCCCGACTCATCTCCAAGCCCCTTCGTCACCCCGGCGAAGGCCGGGGCCGATCAATCCACTACAACTCCGGAACGAGCCGCGCGCGCTCGATATCGCCGAACGCGAAGCGCTGCCGTTCACCGCCAATTTCCAGGACGACCTCGCCGTCCTCCACGCCTGCCAGCCGGCCCTCGAAGCGCCGCTGCCCGTTGCGGGGCAGCTTGAGCCTCACCGTTGCCACGGAACCCGTGAACCGCTCGTAGTCCTCCAGCCGCTTGAGCGGCCGGTCCAGGCCCGGCGACGAGATCTCCAGCCGCTCGTAATCGATGCCCTCGACGGCGAATGCCCGCGTGAGATGGTTGCTCACGCGCGCGCAATCGTCGACCGTGATGCCGCCCGGGGAGTCGATGAACACGCGCATCAGCCCGCCGCGCGAGGTCTCCATGTCCACGAGCTCATAGCCCAGGCCGCGGAGCGTATCGCGCAACCAGGATTCGCGATCTGTTGCCCTCATCACGCCCCGACACCCGACTCCAGAAACAAAAAATGGGCGCGAGGCCCATCCCTTTTTCGAAACTGTGGAATTTTAGCATGTTTCCGGCGACATCACGAGCCTGCGGCCCAACCCGGCGCGAGGGGGCGGCACGCGGTTCGACTGGTCATTTTGCGCCGTAACGCCATGATCCATCGCATGGTCCGGTCGGATGTTGCAATAAGGCCACAAAACCAAATTTCTGTTGGAATTTCGCCAATCGGCCGCTATCCTTTGGCGGTTAAGAAAACGGGTCCAGAAGACCCGAACACCAGCAAAGCACTCCACCACCAAACGGGAGATTTCATGAGGGAAATGAAGACAAAAACATTGCCTGGCGCGCTCCTGCAAGCGCTCGGCGCGGGCGTGGCGCTCTCCGTGATCGCCGCCGGCGCGCAGGCCCAACAGGCGCAACGGGTCGAGAAGATCGAGGTGACCGGCTCGCACGTGAAGCGGGTCGATACCGAAACCGTATCTCCCGTCGATGTGATCACCCGCGAGCAGATCGAGCGCACCGGCCAGGCGACCGTCGCCGAAGTGCTCCGCAACATCCCCGCCAACACGGGCGGCAGCTTCAGCGAGAGTTTCACCAATAGCTTCGCGCCCGGCGCGGCGGGCATTTCGCTGCGCGGCCTAGGCCAGAAGACCACGCTCGTCCTGCTGAACGGCCGGCGCATCACCGGCTTCGGCTTCGCGCAGAACCTGCAGGACACCTTCGTCGACCTGAACGCCATCCCGGCGAGCGCGATCGAGCGCGTCGAGATCCTGAAGGACGGCGCCTCGGCGATCTACGGCTCCGATGCCATCGCCGGCGTCGTGAACATCATCCTGCGCAGGGACTTCAAGGGCCTGGAAATCAGCGGCCAGGCCGGCCGCTTCGAGGGCAAGCACGACTGGCGCGCCACGCTGACCGGCGGCTGGGGCGACCTCGCGCGAGATCGCTGGTCCGTTTTCGGCACGCTGGACTTCTACAAGCGCGACCTGGTGATGATGCGCGACACGAAATTCGGTGCGGATCGCGACTTTCGCGACGTCCCCGGCGGCCGCAACAACCAGTCGCTGCAGGGCGGCGGCACGTGGCGCCAGCTCACCTCGACCAACGCCAATACGAATAACTTCCGCGCAATCTCCGAGTGCGAAACCTTCGGCGGCCGCACGGTAACGGCAGCGCAGGCCGTGGACCTGGGCCTCATTGCCGGTCCGCTGAACAACACGAACTTCAACCAGCCCGGCAACACGTTCTGCCTGCACGACTTCGACGACCAGTTCACCGCGCTTCCCAAGACGGACCGCACCAACTTCATCGGCCGAGCGCAGCGCGAATTCAGCCCCAATCTCACGGGCTACTTCGAGCTGGGACTGAGCCGCGTCGATACCTTCCAGAGGTTCCAGAGCCCGTTCTTCTCGGCGACCACCGGCCTTGCGCAAACGTCCGCGGGCCTCCGTCCATTCACGTACAACATCCGCTTCGCGCCGGGCGTCGCGGGCAACCCGTTCCCGAGCAACGCGCTGTACAACGCCTCGGTGTTCAACGACATGGGCACGCGCGACCTCGACATCCGCTCCGACACCGCGCGCGTGCTCGCCGGCGCCACGTACACGATCCGCAACTGGGACCTGGACAGCGCGATCAACTGGTCGCGCAACGAGGTGGACCAGCAGAACATCAACCGCATCACGCTGGCGGGCACGAGCGCCGTTTTCGGCGTGCCCACCACGCCGCAGCCGCCGGTGCCGGTCTCGACGAACTCGGCGTACAACCTGGACCGCCCGAGCCTGAACACCGACGCGGTGCGCAACCAGATGCTCATCAGCTTCCCGCGCAAGTCGACCTCGGAGCTGAAGTCGATCGACACGAAGGCGTCGACGGAGCTGATGCAGATGGCCGCGGGCCCGCTGGGCCTCGCGCTGGGCGTCGAGGGCCGTGAAGAGAAGCTCAACGACCGTCCCGACCCGCTCGCCGAGGCGGGCCAGATCCTGGGCCAGGGCATCACCTCCACCAACGGCAGCCGCCGGCAATACGCCGGCTACGCCGAGCTCGCGATCCCGATCACACGGGCCATCGAGGCGCAGGTGGCGGGCCGCTACGACCACTACAGCGATTACGGCAGCTCGAGCACGCCGAAGATCGGCATCAAGTTCCGCCCGACCAACACGCTGCTGCTGCGCGCGAACTGGGGCAAGGGCTTCCGTGCGCCGACGCTCCCGGAAATCTCGCCGTCCGTGGCGACGTTCTTTACCTCGGTGATCGACCCGACCACGAACCAGATCACGCAGATCTCGGGCGTGTTCGCGGGCAACCCGGGCCTGCAGGCCGAGAAGTCGGACAGCTGGACCGCCGGCCTGGTGTTCGAGCCGAATGCGAATTTCAACGTCGGCGTGAACTTCTACAACATCGACTGGAAGAACATCGTGGCCGCGCCCTCGTTCCAGGCCATCGTGAACTCGGGCGATCCGACGCGCGTGATTCGTGATCCATCCACGGGGAACATTGTCACCGTTCTCAACGGCTACATCAACGTGAACGAGACGAAGACCCAGGGCGTGGACTTGGAAGGTCGTTATCGCATCAGCAGCCCCTACGGCCGCTGGACGCTGCGCGCCAACGCGGTGTACGTGGACAAGTTCGAGGAGAACGGCACCGAGGTGGCCGGCACGAACGGCGGCACGAACACGATCCCCCGCTTCCGCAGCCAGCTGTCGGTCGACTGGGATTACCGCGCGCTGTCCGCGACACTCACCCAGAACTACATCCACCGGTACCTGCAGCAGCTGCTGCCTGGCTCGTTCTTCACACCGCAGGACCCGCGCTTCCAGAACCAGACGTACCCGGAGCGCGTGCCCTCGTACACCACGTACGACCTGTACGCGAAGTACCAGCTCACGAAGAACGTCACGGTGAGCGGCGCGGTGTTGAACCTGTACGACAAGACGCCGTACTACGATCCGGGCTTCAGCGGCACCTTCCTGTACGACTTCAGCCTGTTCGACGTTCGCGGCCGCCAGTTCCGCCTCGGCGTGTCGTTCAAGATGTAAGTCTTTGCACTGCAATGGAAAAAGGGGGCTTCGGCCCCCTTTTTCCTTGGTGTTGCGCCGCCGCAACAAAACCAAAATTGTGTTGGATTCGCGACAGCAACTCGCTATCATCCGAGGCGTGTCATCAGCCTAAAAGGATTACAAAACCTAGGCTTACTCCCTTCTAAGCCCAGCGGTCTTACTTATCCAATAACTTGGGGGTCTCACACAATGAATCCTAGAATGAAGCAGCTGTCGCTCGCGCTCGCTCACATGTTGGGCGCGGGTGTTGCCCTGACGGTCGCCGCGACCGCGGCGCACGCGCAGCAACCGCAGCGCGTCGAGAAGATCGAAGTCACCGGTTCGAACATCAAGAAGGCCACCGAAGAAGAGGCCCTGCCCGTCACCGTCATCAGCCGCGAGGACATCCAGAAGAGCGGCGCGGTCAACGTCGAGCAGCTGATCCAGTACATCTCGGCAAGCCAGACTGCCGGTGCCTTCACGGGCTCGCAGCTCGCGGGCCAGGCCACGTACGGTGTCTCATCCGCGTCGCTGCGCGGCCTCGGCGGCTCGCGCACCCTGATCCTCCTGAACGGCCGTCGCGTGACGCCGTTCGCCCAGAGCACATCCAACGTCGACCTGAACTCCATCCCGATCGCGGCCATCGACCGCATCGAGGTCCTGCAGGACGGCGCCTCCAGCGTGTACGGCTCCGACGCCATCGCGGGCGTGATCAACTTCATCACCCGCCGCGACTTCAAGGGCGCGGAAGTGACCGTCGAGTACGGCGAGCCGACCCGCAGCGGCGGCGGCAAGGTCGAGAAATACAGCGGCACGGTCGGCTTCGGCGATCTCGACAAGGACCGCTTCAACATCATGCTGAGCGCGGCCCACAAGAAGGAAGACGCGCTCTTCGCGAAGGACCGCAACTTCTCCGCCACGGGCAACGTGCCGCCGTTCCTGGTGAGCGGTGCGACGCCGACGGGCCGCATCGAGGGCGTGTGGGTGCCGGGTGCGCCCTCCTCGAGCCAGCTCGCCAGCTCGTCGAACCCGTTCGGCATCTCGGGCACCGGCTACGGCAACCCCGGCCGCGACCTGCCCGGTGGCTGCGAAGCGATGCTCATGTTCCCGATCACGGCCCGTCCGCGTGCGGGCACCGGCCAGAACTGCAACTTCGACTCCGCGCCGTTTGTGGGCCTTTTCCCCGAGCAGAAGACCGACCAGGTCTTCGGCACGGTGCAGTTCAGGCTTTCGCCGGCCGCGACGCTCTTCGCCGAGGGCCTCTGGAGCCGCAACAAGGTCGACGAGCAATACCAGCCGAGCCCGATTCGCTTCGCATTCCTGCAGACCGACACGGCCTTTGCCGGCTCTGGCGTCGACCAGGCGCTGCTGATCTTTCCGAACAACCCCAATTACCCGCACGCCTGGCTGCAATCGCACGGCCTCGCCGCGATGGACGGCAAGCCGCTCGCCGTGACGGAGCGCACGTTCCTCACCGGTCCGCGCACGGAGCTGGACACCAACACGCAGCGCCGCGGCGTCCTCGGCGTTCGCGGGTCGCTCAGCGACTGGGATTACGAGATCTCGGGCTTCTGGGACAAGAACCGCTCGGAAGGCACCGTCACCAACGGCTACTTCTCGCAGCTCGGCCTGGCCCGCGTGATCAACACGGTCGGCAACCAGACGGGCACCTTCTGGGATCCCTGGGCTCCGGGCGGCGTGCAGAATGCGGCGCTCACGAGCGCGCTGCAGAACATCCTCTACGTCGGCCCCACCGCGACCGCCGAGATGACGATGAAGGGCGGCGAGGCGAAGATGAGCGGCACCCTGCGCGAGATGCAGGCCGGCCCGCTCGCGGTCGCCGCCGGCGTCAGCGCGCGCAAGGAAAGCTACGAGATCGCGGTGCCGGACATCCTGCTGTCGGGTGACATCGCCGGCCTGGGCGGCGCCACGTTGCCGCAGAACGGCGATCGCACCACCGAGGGCGTGTACGCGGAAGCGAGCATCCCGATCACCCGCACGCTGGAGGCCAACGTCTCCGGCCGCATCGACCACTACAACGACCTCAAGCAGGACAAGAACCCGACCACCGGCAAGCTGAGCCTGCGCTGGAGCCCGATGTCCGCGCTGGTCCTGCGCGGCAGCATCGGCACCGGCTTCCGCGCCCCGTCCATGGGCGAGTTGCACCAGCCGCAGTCCCTGGGCACGTCGGAGCAGTTCGTCGATCCGCTGTTCGCCGCGGACGGCCCGATCCAGGTGAACTCGGTGATTGGCGGCAACCCCGACCTGAAGCCGGAGAAGTCGAAGCAGGCTTCGCTGGGCTTCGTGTGGTCGCCGATCCAGCCGCTCACGCTGCGCGCCGACTACTGGCGCATCAAGATCGACAACTACATCACCACGCCGTCGGCCCTCGCGCTCGTGAACGCGGCTCGCGCCGGATCGTTCCTGTTCCAGCCGAACGAGGTGACGTTCAACCCCGATGGCTCGGTGGATACGGTCACGCAGCTCAACGCGAACGCCGCGCAGGCCAACTTCGCAGGCTGGGACTTCGGCGGCAGCTACCGCCAGAAGCTGCCGGTCGGCACGATGGGCCTGGACTACAACGCGACGTACATGGACCGCGCGGACCTGAAGACGCTGGTCGGCGTGGAGCATAGCGTCGGCACGCTGCTCGATCCGGATGGCAACCCGCTGTCGCTGCCGATCAACGGCGGCGTCATCGCCCGCTACAAGCACGTGGCGAGCGTGAGCTGGGCCTACGCCGGCTTCGGGCTCACGTTCCTGCAGAAGTACTACACGGGCTATCGCACGGGCGACAACCAGGTCGACGGCAAGCCGCACTTCGTGAACTCGTTCGCGACGTACGACCTGCTCGGCGAGTACACCGGCTTCAAGTTCGTGAAGCTCGCCCTCGGCGTGAAGAACGTGTTCGACAAGGACCCGCCGCTGTACATCCCGACGGCGAACTACTTCCAGTTCGGCTATGACCCGTCGCTGTACGATCCGCGCTCGCGTTTCGTGTACGGCCGCATCACGCTGTCGTTCCGGTAAGGCAAGCCGCAGCGAAAGAAAAGGGGCCTTCGGGCCCCTTTCTTTTTGTAGAATCGGGCGAGCGATGAAGACCTACCTCGACCTGGTCCGTCATGTCCTCGACCACGGCGCCCACAAGCAGGACCGCACCGGAACCGGCACCCTTTCCGTGTTCGGCTACCAGATGCGCTTCGACCTGCGCGAGCGCTTCCCGCTGCTCACGACGAAGAAGATCCACCTGAAGAGCGTGATCCACGAGCTGCTCTGGTTCCTGCAGGGCAGCACGAACGTCGCGTACCTGCGAAGCAACGGCGTCACGATCTGGGACGAATGGGCCGACGCGCGCGGCGAGCTCGGGCCCGTGTACGGCTACCAGTGGCGCTCGTGGCCCGCGCCCGACGGGCGGCACATCGACCAGGTCTCGGAGCTCGTGAGGCAGATCCGCGAGAACCCGGATTCGCGCCGGCTCATCGTTTCGGCCTGGAACGTCGCGGACATCCCCCACATGGCGCTCGCGCCCTGCCATGCGCTGTTCCAGTTCTACGTCGCCGAAGGGCGCCTGTCGTGCCAGCTCTACCAGCGCAGCGCCGATATCTTCCTCGGCGTGCCGTTCAACATCGCGTCCTACGCCTTGCTCACGCTCATGGTCGCGCAGGTCACGGGGCTCGAGCCGGGCGACTTCGTGCACACGCTGGGGGACGCGCACCTTTACCTCAATCACCTGGCGCAGGCGCGCGAGCAGCTCACGCGCGAGCCGCGCGCGCTCCCGGTGATGCGCCTCAATCCGGAAGTGAAGGACCTGTTCGCCTTCCGCTACGAGGATTTCCGCATCGAGGGCTACGATCCGCATCCCGCGATCGCGGCGCCGATCGCCGTCTAGGGGCATCGCTTGATCCGCTCGCTCGTGGTCGCCGTCGCCCGCAATGGCGTGATCGGCCGCGACAACCAGCTGCCGTGGAAGCTGCCCGCCGACCTCGCGTACTTCAAGCGCGTCACGATGGGCCATCCGGTGATCATGGGGCGCCGGACGCACGAGTCCATCGGCAAGCCGTTGCCCGGCCGCACCAACATCGTCGTGACGCACAACCCGAACTACGAGGCGCCGGGCTGCATCGTCGTCAACAGCCTGGAGGCCGCGTGGGAGGCGGCGGGCGAGGCCGGCGAAGTGTGCGTCATCGGCGGCACCACGCTCTTCGCCGAATCGCTGCCGCTCGCCGACCGCATCCATCTCACGGAGGTCGAGGCGGACGTCGAGGGCGACACGTACTTCCCCGCCTTCGATCGCGGCGAGTGGATCGAGCACGAAGTGAGCCGCCATCCCGCGGATGGCCATCACCTCTATCCGTTCCGGATCGTGGTCCTGGACAAGCGCCGCGCGCGCTGAAGGGCCGGGGCCGCGCTACTTGCCGTGGTCGTTGCGCTCGATGCGGCGCGTGAACTTGCCGACGACGATGTCGTTGCGGTCGAAGTTCACGGAGAAGAGCGCGAGGTAGTGCCAGGTATCCATGAAGCGGTACTCGTACGACACCTGGCCCATGCGCGGGAATTCCATGACGTCGCCGGGCGGGCCGATGAGGCGCACCACCTGGTCGCGCGTCATGCCGGGCTCGATGGTGCGGAAGATGTCGTCGGTGAGCACCGGACGCACCGCCTGCAGCACGCCGTCGCGGCTCACGTCCGCCATGAAGGTCTGGGTGCCGAGCGGGCCGCGCGGGTACGCCAGCTCGCGCGAGCCGTCGGGATTGCGGAATTCCATCGCCGGCGGCCCCATGACACGGCGCACTTCATCCTCGCTCGAGGCGCCCGGCCGCAGCGAGCGGCCGTCGTAGGAAGCGCAGGCGCCCAGCACCAGGAGCGACGCGACGTACAGGGTTCGTTTCATGGAGGTCGGACTCCCGCGGGCACGGGCCCGTTCCCGCCAAGCGAACAGCCCGGATGGGCCGCTCATTCCGAAGAGGAGGATCCGTGCTCCCGCCGGACCAGCTCCATCTCGATCTCCGCGGCGAGGAGGGCCACCAGCCGGATGCGGTCCACCCGCGCCTCCTCCACGCTGCTGCTCACGTCGACGGCCCCGATCGTGCGCCGGTCGGGCCCGCGGATCGGCGCCGCCGTGCAGGTGCAGTTCTGGAAGGCGGTCTTGAAGTGCTGCACGCCCGCCACCACGACCGGCCGCGAGGTCACCAGTGCGGTTCCGGCCCCGTTGGTGCCCATCGAGGCCTCCGACCAGTCGAAGCCCGGCGACAGGCTGAATTGCGCGAGCTGCAGGGGGTCTCCCACCGACCACAGGACGATGCCGGCCGCATCGGTGATGTACGAGACCGTCGTCGTGCCCCCGAGCGATCCGTGCAGCGCGAGCACCAGCGGCTCCGCGGCCTCGAGGAGCGTGGAATGCCGCTCGCGCCGCTCGCGCAGCTCGCTGGCGGAGACGCGGCGCACGGCGGCCGGGCCGTCCGGATCGAGGCCGGCGGCGCGGCAACGAGCCCAGGATTCGACCACCGAGAAACGGCCGGGGTCGTCCAGCGGAAGCTGGCGGACGTAGTCGATTGCGCTTTGCGGGGTGATCAGCATGTGCCTGCTCTCCGACGCAAATCCGATGCGGAACATGATAACGGCCCGCCGCGAAAACGAAAAAGGGTTGGCCGAAGCCAACCCCGGATTGGTAGGGCGTACTGGATTCGAACCAGTGACCAACGGATTAAAAGTCCGCTGCTCTACCAGCTGAGCTAACGCCCCGCAAAAGCGAAAATTATAGCATCGGCGTGTCGGCGCCCTCAATCGCGGCGATGCGTCGAATCATGCGTCGCGGCTCATTCTCCAGTACTGCCATTTCATCGTGAGCGCCGAGCCCGCGACGATCGCGACGAACGCGAGGATCGAGCCGATGGCGAGCGTCGAGAAGCCGGTGAGCCCCTGGCCGATGGTGCAGCCGAGCGCTGTCACGCCGCCGAATCCCATGAGCAGGCCGCCGATTACGTGGTTGGCCGTGTCCTCGGGGCCCGCGAAGCCCTCCCAGCGGAAGCTGCGCGACAGCACGGCGTAGGCGAACGACCCGAGGATGATCCCGGCCGCGGTCGCCACGCCGAAGGTCACCGTGAGCGACTTGTCGCTCCACAGCATGAGCAGCTCGAGCGCATAGGCCACCGGCGCCACGAACGACAGCGATTCGAGCGTGTGGCTGTTCGTGCCGAAGAAGGTTTCCTCGAGCGTCTCGGGGTTCTCGCCGAACCCGAGGTGCCCGGTCACGTACCAGCCGCCGACAACCACGAGGCCGACCACCGTGCCGCCGAGGATGTGGTCGAAGCTGCGGCGGAACTCGCGATCCTTGAAGACGAACGCGAGCAGCGCCGCGCCGACGAGCAGCGCCGTGATCGCCTCCACGACGCGCAGGTTGCCGCCCGTGAGCGCGGCGAGCATCGTGGGAAGGTCCTGCCGCGGCACGTTGGCGGCGGCGAGGTTCGTGGCCACCGGATCGATCCACGTCACGCGCCAGATCGCGAAGAGGCCCTTCAGCGTCATGTACGCCGCGATGCCGAGGAAGATGAACACCACGAGGGACTTGAGGCTGCCGCCGCCCACGCGGATGAGCGTCTTGCTGCCGCAGCCCGAGCCGAGCGTCATGCCGACGCCGAAGAGGAATCCGCCCAGGACGTACGACAGCCAGGTGACGTTCGGCCGCACGTAGATGGACTTGCCGAGATCGACCAGCCCCAGGAGCTGCAGCGCGTGCGAGCCGAGGATGGCCACGGCGATGGCCAGCAGCCACATGCGCATGCGCCCCCAGCTGCCCATGTTCACCACGTCCGAAACCGCGCCCATGGTGCAGAAGTTGGTACGGTTGGCCACGAAGCCGAAGATGAACGCGAGAACGAAGCCGCCCCACGCCACGACGGCGCCGGCGCTGCTGGTGCTGCCCAAGGAAGTCCTCCCGGAGAAAACCGCCTATTTTAGCTTGCGGGGCTCGCCGCTCAGTCGCCGGGCTGGTAAGCCGTGGGGTCGGCGACGCCTGCCCTCTCGAACCCTTCGCGGCGAAAACGGCAGGCCTCGCAGCGCCCGCAGGCCTTGCCCTGCGCATCGGCGTCGTAGCAGGACACCGTCATGGCGAAGTCGACGCCCAGCTCGACGCCGCGGCGCACGATCTGCGCCTTCGACATGTGCACGATCGGCGCGCGGATCTCGATGGGCGAGCCCTCGACGGCGCGCTTGGTGGCGAGGTTGGCGAGCCGCTCGAACGCCTCGAGGTACTCCGGCCGGCAATCGGGATAGCCCGAGTAATCGATCGCGTTGGCGCCGGTGAAGATCGCGTCCGCCTGCGAAACCTCCGCGTAGGCGAGCGCGAGCGACAACAGGATCGTGTTTCGCGCCGGCACGTACGTGACGGGAATTCCGGTCGACGGGCCGGTCGGGATGGCGATCGCGCGATCGGTGAGCGCCGAACCGCCGATGGCGGCGAGGTCCACGCGCAGGATGCGATGCTCGACCGCGCCGAGGGAGCGCGCGACGCGCGCCGCGGCATCGAGCTCGGCGCGGTGGCGCTGGCCGTAGTCGACGGAAAGCGCGTGGCAGCTCCAGCCCTCGGCGCGCGCGATCGCCAGCACGGTCGCGGAATCGAGGCCGCCGGAGACGAGCACGACGGCCGGGCGCCCACGGCCCGGCGCCCGCGCTGCCACGCTCAGCGCCGCAGGCTCGACAGGCGCATGCGCGCCTTGCCCGCGGCTTCCGAGTTGGGATAGCGCGCGATGATGTCTTCCAGCGTGTTGCGCGCGCTGCCCGTATCGCCCTGCTCGGCCTGGATCGCCGCGATCGCGAGCAGCGCATCGGGCGCCTTGGGCGACTGCGGATGCTTCGCGATCAGCGCTTCCTGCGTGGCGAGCGCGTTGCGGTAATCCCGAAGGTTCGCGTAGCTGATGCCGATCCAGTACTCCGCGTTGGCCGCGAGCGCGCTTCCCGGGAAGTCCTTCAGGAAAGCGCGGAAGGCGTCGATCGCCGAGGCGAAATCGTTGCGCCGGAAAAGGTTGGACGCCGCGTCGTATGCACGCATCTCGCGCCCCTGGTCGTCGCGCGAGGCCACGCGCGGCGCCGTCGGCCCCGCTTCGGGCGCGCGCGGC
>DASTGG010000301.1:0-2444 GCA_035719385.1 Usitatibacter sp. | reverse complement strand
CGGCGCGCGTCTCGGACCACACGGCGTACATGTACCTCGGCGAGCTGGTCGAATTCGGCGAGACGAAGCAGCTCTTCGTGAAGCCGCGGATGCAGGCGACCGAGGATTACATCACGGGCCGGTTCGGCTGATCGGCCCGGCGGCGGCGAAGCGCTGCGCGAGCTCGCGCGCGAGCGCCGCGAGCGTGGCGCGGAGCGCGTCCGGCGAACGCACCTCGAAGCGGAAGGGCAGCCGCACGAGCTCGCGCGCGTACCACTCGAGCTCGTCCGTCGAGCCCTTCAGCAGCACGCCCTGCTCGTGCTTTTCGGCGATACCGAGCGCCGGCATCAGCTCGCATTTCGCGGCATCGAGGTCGGTGTGCAGGAAGATCTCGACGGGAATCGCGCGCGGCAGCGTGGCCATGGCGCGGGTGAGGTATTCGGACGCATCGAAGCCCTCGGGCCGCTCGAAGCGCCGTGGCGTCGCTTCCGCGTGCACGACGCGATCGAGGCGCAACGTGCGCAGCCCCTGGCGCAGGTGGCAGAAACCCACGACGTACCAGCGCCCCGCGCGGAACACGAGCCCGTACACATCGAACTCGCGCGAGGTCGCGACGCCGTCGGCGGCGCGATAGCGCAGCGACGCGGTCACGCGTTGTTGCGCCGATTCGCTGAGGATGCGCAGCAGGCGCGAATCCGCGGTGGTCCGCGCATCGGTCGTCTGCAACGCGACGCTCTCGCGCATCGCCGCCAGCGTCTTCTTCGGCGCGCTCGTGAGGACGCGGTCGAGCTTCGCCTGCACGCTCTCGATCGCCGGCGCCGCATCCGCGAGCCCGAGCCCGCGCGCCGCGAGAAGCCCGAGCGAGATCGCCTGCGCCTCGTCTTCCGTGAACATCATCGGCGGAAGCTTGAACCCGGGCACCAGCCGGTACCCCCCGTAGCGCCCCTGCTCCGTGGTGATCGGGATGCCCATGTCCTCGAGCATCGCGATGTAGCGGCGCAGCGTCCGCGGATCGACCTCGATGCGGCGGGCGAGCTCCGCGCCGCTCATCTGCGCGTGGGACTGGAGCAGCTCGAGGACCGCGAGCACCCGCGTGGTCGGTTGGGACATACCGTCACCCTAGTCACGAAGTAGGGCGGAATACGCCCTAGTTCGGCGGTAGTGTACGCCCATGAAGCTGACCCTCGGCCTGCTGCTGCTGACGTTCCTCCTCGCGCTGGCGATCACGGCGAGCGGCATCGCGCTGTCGCTGCGCCCGTTCGCGGCCTAGCGGAGTAACCTCGTGCGCAAATGGCGCACGTTTTCGAGCCTGCAGCGAGCGGCCGGTCCAAATGCCGGGGTTGCGGGCGCGCGCTGCAGCGGGGCGAGCTGCGGTTCGGCGAGCGCCTGCCGAACCCTTTCGCCGAGGGGACGGAGCTCACGCTCTGGTTCCATCCGCTGTGCGCCGCCTACAAGCGTCCCGAGGCGATGATGCAGGCGCTCGCGCAGGCGCCCGCGACCTTGCCGGATCGCGAAACGCTGGAACGCATCGCGCGCACCGGCGCGGCGCATCGACGCCTTCCCCGCATCGACGGCGCCGAGCGCGCTCGCGGCAATGCCCGTTGCCGCAATTGCCGCGAGCCCATCGCGCGCGGGAGCTGGCGCATCCGCCTCGCCTACTTCGAGGAGGGGCAGTTCCATGCCGCCGGGTTCCTGCACCTCGATTGCGCCCGCGCCTATTTCGAGACGCCCGACATCGTCGAGCCGCTCCTGCACTTCAGCAGCGCGCTGGACGATGCGCAGCGCGAGGAGCTGCGCGGCGCATGCCTCGGCCCCGGAGACGCTGCCTCGTAGCGCCGATCAGCCGCGGGGGCGCACACGGGCTCCCGCGAACCGCGCGCTGAAGCGGCTGCCTTCGCCGGGCACGCTCTCCACGTGCAGCGTGCCGCCGTGGCGCATGAGCGCGTGCTTGACGATCGCGAGCCCGAGCCCCGTGCCGCCCGTCTCGCGCGAGCGGCCGCGGTCCACGCGATAGAAGCGCTCCGTGAGCCGCGGCAGGTGCTCCGGCGCGATGCCGATGCCCGTGTCCTCGACCGTGAGCTGCGCGCCGTCGCCCAGCGCCTCCCAGCGGATGCGGATCGTCCCGTCGGCCGGCGTGTAGCGCACGGCGTTGCTCACCAGGTTGCCGAACGCGCTCGCGAGCTCCTTCCCGCTGCCGAGGAGATCGAGCGCGGCCGGCGCCGCGACCTCGATGCGGTGGCGCCCGCCCGACAGCGCGCGCGCGTCCGCCCCGAGCCGCTCGACCAGCTCGTCCATCGCCGCCACCTCGTCGGTGGGCGGCGGCGGCGAGGACTCCAGCGCCGAGAGCGTGAGCAGGTCCTCCACCAGGTGCTGCATGCGCTGCGACTGCTGCGTCATGAGATCGAGATAGCGCTGCCGCGCGCCGGCGTCCGTCTCGTCGCGCAGCGTCTCGAGGAAGCCCGAGA
>DASTGG010000300.1:0-16680 GCA_035719385.1 Usitatibacter sp. | reverse complement strand
CCGATTTCCTGCACGAGCCCGACCAGGTCCGCGCAGACCGTGCTGCGCATCCCGGCTTCCGCCAGCACGCCGTGCGTGAGCGGCGCGTCGCGGCCCGTGGGCGCCAGGATCAGCAGGCGCCGTTCGAGCTGCAGACGCGCGACGTCGCTCACCGGACGGACTCTTGCAGCGGAGCCGCGTCGTAGATGGGCACGCCCGTGAGCACGCCGCGGAACTCGCGCAGCGGCTCACCCACGTGCATGCCGCCGGCGTCGATGGAGAACTCGCGGATGGTGCGCTCGTGGGCGCCGCCGCGCTTCTTCATCACCGAGATGGCCTGGCGCACCTGGCCGTGCGCCTCGAAATAACGCAGCATGACCACGGCGTCGGCGAGGTAGCTCGCATCCACCGGCGTGAGCATCTGCGTGCCGATCACGCCCTGGTGCGCGCCGATGAGGATCGTCGCGATGCCGCGCTCGCCGAGGTACATGAGCATCTCGTGCAGGTGGATCGTGAGGTAGCGCTCGCCCGGCATGGCGTTGAGATAGCCGTTCAGGCTGTCGATGACGATCACCGAGGCGTGGCGCTCCTCCACTTCGCGGCGGATCGCGTGTGCGAATTCGCCCGGCGTGAGCTCGGCGGGATCGACCTGGCGCACCGCGACCGTTCCGTCGTCGATGATCGTCTGCATGTCCACGCCGAGTCCCCGCATCCGCGAGACCATGGTGTGCATGGCCTCGTCGAAGACGAACATGGCCGAGCGCTGGCCGCGCGCCGCCGCCGCGCTCACGAACTGCGCCGCGAGCGAGGACTTGCCCGTTCCCGCCGCGCCGACGAAGAGCGTGCTCGTGCCGCGCTCGATGCCGCCGCCCAGCAGCCGGTCCAGGCCCTCGATGCCGCTCGAGAGCTTCTCGTCGCCGATCGGCTGGCGATGCTCCATGGCGACCAGCCGCGGGAACACCGTGAGCCCGCCGGTCTCGATGAGGTAATCGTGGTAACCGCCGCGGAAGCGGCGGCCGCGGTGCTTGAGCACCCGCAGGCGGCGGCGGTCGGAGCCGTATTCCGGGGTGAGCTGCTCGAGGACCACCACGCCATGCGCGATGCTCTGCACCTGCAGGTCGCGCGCCGCGCTCGTGAGGTCGTCGAGCAGCAGCACGGTGCAGCGGCGCCCGCGGAAGAACTGCTTGAGCGCGAGCAGCTGGCGGCGATAGCGCAGCGGATCGCCCGCGAGGAGCCGCAGCTCCGAGAGCGAATCGAAGACGAGCCGCGTGGGCTTGAGGCGCTCGACGTCGGCGAGGATCGTGCGCGTGGTCTCGCTCAGCTCCACCTCCGCGGGATGGAACATCGTGTACTGCTCCGCGGGCTGCAGGCTGTCCTCCGGCGGCACGAGCTCGCGGACCACGACGTTTTCCAGGTTCCAGCCATGGGAGGTCGCCATGGCGCGGAGCTCCTCCTCGGTTTCCGAAAGCGTCACGTAGAGCACCTTCTCGCCCTGGCGCGCGCCTTCGAGCAGGTATTGCATGGCGAGGGTCGTCTTGCCGGAGCCCGGCACGCCCTCGATCAGGTAGAGGCGGAACGGCGTGAGGCCTCCATGGAGGATGTCGTCGAGGCCGGGGATGCCGGTGGCCGAAGTGTCGTCGTAAGCGACGCTGTGGTTTTCTGGTTGGGTCACGAAACGGTTTCCTGCTTCAAGAACGTTGTTCACGGGATGCGATTCTAATCATGGTCGATCGTGGCATCGAGGGCCTCAACGCACGTCGGGCTCGAAGAACACCCATTGCGTCTGCGGGAAGCGCTGCCGGAAGGCGGCCTCCACGCCGTTGATCTCGTCCACCAGCGCGCGCGTCGAGGGCGCCTCGCGCATCTTCGCCTTGACGGCGACCATCACGTCGCTGCCCATGTGCAGCGTGAGCAGCTCGATCACGCGCTCCACCGGCGGCTGCTCCTCCAGGAACGCGATCATGTCGCGGCGCACCGGCGCCTCGACGCCCTGCCCCACGAGCAGCGCCTTCACCTCGATGGCCACCAGCACCGCGACGACGATGAGCAGGACGCCGATCGCGATGCTGCCCACGGCGTCGTAGAGCCCGTTGCCCGTGAGCCACGTGGCGAGCACCGCCAGCAGCGCGAGCACGAGGCCCACCAGCGCCGCGAGATCCTCGCCGAAGATCACGACGAGCTCGGCGCTGCGCGTGGACCGGAACCATTGCCAGAGCGTGCGGCCGCCGCGCACCTTGCCGATCTCGCGCAGCGCCCCCCACATCGAGAAGCCCTCGGCGCCGATGGCGAAGACGAGCACGCCGATCGCCAAGGCCGGCGACGCCATCACGCCCGGCGCATGCAGCTTCTGCCAGCCCTCGTGCACGGAGAAGAGGCCGCCTACGCTGAAGAGCAGGATCGCCACCACGAAGGACCAGAAGTACTGCTCCTTGCCGAAGCCCATCGGGTATTCGGCGCTGGGCGGCCTTCGCGATTGCCGCAGACCGAAGAGCAGCAGCAGCTGGTTGCCGCAGTCGGCGGTCGAGTGCACCGCCTCGGCGATCATCGAATGCGAACCCGTGATGAACGCGGCCGCGTACTTCGCCACCGCGATCGCGGCGTTGGCGCCCAGGGCGTAGAAAACCGCGCGGATCGGGCCCGAGTCGGCCATCAGCGCTTACCGCGCGACATCTCGTCCCCGTCGGGCGCGTGGACGGGGCGGACCTGGAATTTGAGCTTGGACCTCTTCACGGATTGCTAAGTGCTTGTCAGCGCTGGCGGCTGCCGGGACGATGCCCCTGTGACCGAGGGGGCGCATGCAAGTTCTGCGCCGCGGAACTGCGGCCGGCGGCGGGGCTCACAAGTCAACAGTCCCCGGAGTCTGGCGCCATGGACGCACCGCCTCAAGCCCGTTCGCTCTGGATGGGCCACTGGAATTTCGAATCCGGCCCGCTGCCGGGCGACGCCCGCGCGGACGTCTGCGTGGTCGGCGCCGGCATCGCCGGCCTCAGCACGGCGTACATGCTCATGAAGAAGGGCCGCAGCGTGATCGTCATCGACGACGGTCCCGTGGGCGGCGGCATGACCTCGCGCAGCACCGCCCACCTCACCAGCGCGATCGACGACCGCTATTACGAGATCGAGCGGCTGCACGGCGAGGATGGCGCGAAGCTCGCCGCGGCCAGCCACGGCGCGGCGATCGAGGCGATCGAGGCGATCTGCGCGCACGAGGGCATCGAGTGCGATTTCGCGCGCGTGGACGGCTACCTCTTCCTGCCGCCCGATGGCGATCCGGACGAGCTCGTGCTCGAGTACGGCGCGGCGTTGCGCGCCGGCGTGGAAGGCCTCGAATGGGTTGATCGCGCGCCCCTGGACGATTTCGACACGGGGCGCTGCCTGCGCTTCCCGCGGCAGGGGCAGATGCACCCGCTGAAGTACCTGAACGGGCTCGCGCGCGCGCTGCAACGCCACGGCTGCACGATCCACAGCGGCACGCGTGCCGTCGAAGTGCGCGACGGGGACGCGCCGCAGGTGCGCACGAGCACGGGACACCGCATCGATTGCGAGGCGGTCGTCGTGGCCACCAACACGCCGTTCAACGACCGCGTGGCGATCCACACGAAGCAGGCGCCGTACCTCACCTACGTGATCGCGCTGCGCGTGCCGCGCGGCACCGTGACGCCCGCGCTCTACTGGGACACTCTCGATCCCTACCACTATGTGCGGCTGGACGCCACGGACGGCGAGGTCCTCATCGTGGGCGGCGAGGACCACAAGACCGGGCAGGCCGGCGACGCGCAGCGGCGCTTCGGGCAGATCGAGCTGTGGGCGCGCGAGCGCTTCCCGGTCGCCCGCGAGGTGCTGCATCGCTGGTCGGGGCAGGTCATGGAGACGATCGACGGGCTCGCGTACATCGGCCGCAATCCGGGCGAGCGCAACGTGTACGTCGCGACGGGCGACTCCGGCATGGGCATGACCCATGGAACGATCGCGGGCATCCTCCTCGCCGACCTCGTCAACGGCGTCGCCGTGCCCTGGGCCGATCTTTACGACCCCACGCGCTTCACGATGAAGGCGGCGCGCGAATACGCCACCGAGAACGCGAACGTCGCGTGGCAGTACCGCGACTGGCTGCGCTCCGGCGACGTGGACGACGCCGCGGACATCGCGCCGGGCAACGGCGCGGTGGTGCGCCGCGGCGTCCACATGATCGCCGCGTACCGTGACGCGGCGGGCGAGCTGCACGAGATGTCGGCCGCGTGCACGCACCTCGGATGCGTGGTGCGCTGGAATGGCCACGAACGCACGTGGGACTGCAAATGCCACGGGTCGCGCTTCGATGCGCTCGGCAACGTGCTGAGCGGGCCGGCGCCCGCGCCGTTGAGGGCGGTAGAAAATTCGCCCCACGGCGATGTAAGAATTCCCCGACAGCCGGAGGATAAGCCTCCTGCGACGCGGCCGCCGGCTTGAGCCGGCGGCGCTTTTTCAGATGCCCGGCGGAGCGCTGCTAAGATGGCGGCCAAAACGCCGCCGCCATCTTGATCCTCACCCCCGAAGATTTCGAGCCGCTCATCGCGGCGGTCGACCACCCCGCCCGCCGCACGTTCGTCTTCCGGCGCCACGAGCTGCTCGTGCGCGAGGAGGCGCTCGACATCGCGGCCGAGGACACGATCGACGACCTGGGGCTCGATCCGGCCGCGATCCATCCGGTAGGCCTGTGGCGCGGCGAGTACTACCGCGCGACGTGGATCGACGGCGCGAGGCCGCCGCCCGCGGGCCACCTCTTCAAGGGCATGCGCGCCCTCTGGGGCCGTTACGAGGAGCCGATGCTCGCGGTGATGGGGCGCGCCTTCCAGATCGCGGAATGGGCGCGCACGCATCGCTTCTGCGGCGCCTGCGGGCAGCCGATGACGCTCATCCCCGGCGAGCGCGCGATGCGCTGCGCGTGCGGGCATTCCGCCTATCCGCGCATCTCGCCCGCGATGATGGTGCTCATCAAGCGCGGCGATTCGATCCTGCTCGCGCGCAACGTCGCGGCGCCGCCGGGGCGCATGAGCGCATTGGCGGGCTTCCTGGAAGCCGGCGAATCGGTCGAGGAAGCGATCCACCGCGAGGTGCTCGAGGAGGTGGGCCTGCAGGTGAAGGACCTGCGCTACTTCAGGAGCCAGCCCTGGGCTTTCCCCCATTCGCTCATGCTCGCGTTCACCGCGGAATACGCCGGCGGCGAGCTGAGGCCCGACGGGCACGAGATCGTGGAGGCGGCGTGGTTCGGGCCCGGCGACAAGCTGCCGGAGCTGTCGCCCGCGCAATCGATCTCGCGCGCGCTCATCGAGGCGAACCTGCCTCCGGGGGCGCGACGGTAGCGTTCTGGCCGCTCGCCGCGAGCGCGTTCGCGACGAAGCCGCTCGCCTTCGCTTCCTCGACGAAGCGGCGCAGGTAGTCGGCCGCGGCGGCACGCCCGCGCGGCACGCCCGAGGCCTGGCCGATCGCCATGAAGCTGCCGTCCAGAAGTCGCAGCGACGCATCGCCCTTCGCGAACGCGGCGAGCGGCTGGCGCACGCCCGCGACCGCATCGAGCCCGACGCTGCGGAAGCGCTCCATCGCGACCCCTCCCGAAGGAAATTTCACGAGGGTCGCCTGCTTGAGGTTGCGCGACAGGAACAGGTCGTAGGCGCTCTTCTCGCCCACCGCCACGCGCACCCCCGGGCGATCGATGTCGCCGACCGACAGGAACGGCGAGTCGCGCCGCACGACGTACGTCCCTTCGATGAGCATGTACGGCGCCGAGAAGTCGATCTCTCCCGCGCGCGCCGGATCGCGCGCGAGGAACGCGATGTCCCATGCGCCCTGCTTCACCGCGTCCGCCATGGCGCCCGCGGTCTCGTAGGCGACGTAAGCCACCGGCAGGCCGAGGCGGCGCGCCAGCTCGCGCGCAAGGTCGGGACCCACGCCGCGCGGCGCGCCCCCGCCGGGATCCTTCTGGACGACCACGGTGTTGCCGAAGTTGAGCCCCACGCGGAGGGTGCCGCCGGGAGCGAATTCGTGCGCGAGCGGATCGGTCATGGCCTGGAGACGAACGGATTGCCGTGGATGTAGAAGCGCAGCAGCCGCCGCGCCCAATGGCCCGCGTAATCTACGCCGATTCTCGGGCGCTTCACAATGCGCACGCGCGGCTCGTCCTTCGGCCGCGCGACGTGGAACTCGTCACTCAGCAGATCGTGCCCGTGCAGCCGCCCGTCGATCCCCATGGCCTTGCACAGCAGTCCCGGCCCCTGGGTGCGCCCCTCGACGTTGCGCACGGGCTCGAGCGCGCGCAGCAGCACGGCCGAGGCGTGGCCCTCCGGCTGCGTGACCACGTTCATGCACCAATGCATGCCATAGATGAGATACACGTAGGCGTGGCCGGGCGGGCCGAACATCACGCGCGTGCGCGGCGTGAGGCCGCGCGAGGAGTGCGCGGCGAGGTCGTGCGGGCCGAGATAGGCCTCCACCTCGACGATGCGGCCGACGCGCTCCACGCCCGCCACGACGTGCACCAGGTACTTGCCCAGCAGCTCCTGCGCCACCTGCACCGTGTCGCGATCGTAGAACGATCGCGGCAGCCGGCGCATCATGCGCGCTCGCGGTGGACCTCGCGGCTGTCGGCCGGTGCCTCGTCGCGCTCGCGCATGCCGTAGTCGCGGATGACGCTCGCCACGCGCAGGCGGTAGTCGGCGAAGACGCCGCCGCGTCCGCGCGCCTGCGCGCCGCGGTGCGATTCCACGCGGCGCCACGCGCGGACCGCCTCCTCGTCGCGCCAGAAGGAGAGCGAGACGAACTTGCCCTTGGTAGTGACGCTCTCGAAGCGCTCGACGGAAATGAAGCCGTCGATCTTCTCGAGGTCGGCCTTGAGCTGCCCGGCGAGCTGGAAGTACTCGTCGACCCGCCCGGGCGCGGGCCACACCTCGAAGATGACGGCGATCATGCCCACAGATTACGTCATTCCTGCGAACGCGTCAGCCGCTAATCGCCGGCGCCCGGCGCGGGGATCAGCGCGATGGCGGACGCGCGTTTCTGCAGCGCCGATGGCGCGCGCGGCGCGGTCACGGCGCCGGCATGCACCTTGAAGAAGCCGACCGCCTGCTCGAGGCGCTGGGCCATCTGCTTGAGCGCCTGCGCCGCCTGCGTGGACTCCTGCGCCATCGAGGCGTTGCGCTGCGTCACGCGATCGAGCTCGGTGACCGCCTGGTTGATCTGCGAGATGCCGACCTGCTGCTCGGCCGTGGCCGTGGCGATCTGGCCGATGATCGAGGACACGTCGTTCACGCTCGCGGTCACGTCGAGCATCGTGCGCCCGGCATCGTCCGCCAGCATCGCGCCGGCGTTGACCGCCTCCACCGCGCCGCCGATGAGGTCCTTGATCTGGCGCGCCGCCTCGGCCGAGCGCTGCGCGAGCTGGCGCACTTCCGTCGCGACCACCGCGAAGCCGCGGCCGCTCTCTCCGGCGCGCGCCGCTTCCACGGCGGCGTTCAACGCGAGGATGTTGGTCTGGAAGGCGATGCTGTCGATGAGCCCGATGATCTCCGAGATCTTGCGCGAGCGCGCCTGGATCTCGTCCATGCGGCCGACCATCTGCTGCACCATGTCGCCGCCGCGCCGCGCCACGGTCGCCGCGCTGGAGGCCAGGGCGTTCGCGCGCTTCGCGTGCTGCGCGTTCTGGTCCACGGCCGCGGTCATCTCCTCGATGGACGCCGCGGTTTCCTCGAGGCTCGAGGCCTGCGCCTCGGTGCGCGAAGCGAGGTCGTAGTTGCTCGCGGCGATCTGGCTCGAGGCGCCCATCACCGCTTCCGCCCCTTCCTGCACGCGCGTGACGATCCCCAGGAGCGACTCGTTCATGTCGCGCAGCGAGTTGAGCACGTGCCCCAGCTCGTCGCGCCGGTCGGTTTGGATGCGCTCGGTCAGGTCGCCGGCGGCGACGGAATGCGCGAGCTTCACCACGCGGTCGAGCGGCGGCACGAGGCTGTGCGCGTTCCAGTAGCCGACGACCGAGCTCACGACGAGCGTGAAGCCCGTCACGATCGCCAGCCAGACGAGCATCTTCACGCGCTCCTGCTCCGCCATGAGCGCGTCGTACTTGATCTGCTCGGTGGCGAGCCCGCGGATCTTGCCGCCGAATTCGGCGAGGTGCTCCGCCAACTCGCGATCGACGGCGCGCAGCGCGCGGTCGAGCACGACGCCGCTGCCGGCGTCGCCCGCGAAGCCTTTCAACGCCGCCTGGTAGCGCGCCAGGAGTGCCGAATGCTCGCGGCGCAGCTCCGCGGCATTGGCGGGATCGAAGCCGATGACGTCGAGCATCGGGCCGAGCGCGGCGAGGCCGCGGTCGACTTCCGTGCCGGCGGACTCGAACGCGCGCAGGTGGCTGTCGCGCGACTCGGCGTCGCGCAGCAACACGTTGGCGTATTCCGCGGTTTCGGTGCGGAAGGCGATCTCGGCCTTGCGCGCCTGCTCCGCCGCCTGCGCGATGCGCTCCTGCTGCTTCGTCGCGGCCTCGAAGCTGAGGCTCACGCGCCAGCTTGCGAGCGCTCCCACGCACACCGCGACCACCAGCAGCACGTTGGTGAACAGGCCCAGAAGCACGAGGCGCTTCCTGACGCTCAACCACGCCGGTCTCATCACACGCTCCATTCACACGTTTGTGGCAATTGTGTCGAGCGGGTACCCCCCGGCCTTGACTCAACGCAAGGACGCCGAGGGCGCCCTCGCTACAAACGTAGGCGAAGGGCCGTGCTAGTCGGCCTTGATGTCCGCCTGCTTGATGAGCCCGGAGTACTTCCGGACCTGCGCATCGAGGAAGGCGGCGAACTGCTCCGGCGTGCTCTCCGCGGGATAGAGGCCTTGCGCGACGAACTTCTCGCGCACCGCACGCTCCTTCAGCGCGCGCGCGATGTCCGCCTGCAATTTGTGAACTACGTCACTCGGCACGCCGGCCGGCGCGACGAAGCCGAACCAGATCGTGCCGTCCACCATCTGGTAGCCGAGCTCCGCGAGGGTCGGCACGTCCTTCAGCACATCCAGCCGCTCGCGCGAGCCCACGGCGACGGCGCGCAGCTTGCCCGAAAGCACCTGGCTGGAAACCTCCGAATAATTCGCCACCACTGCGGTCACGTGGTTGCCGAGGAGCGCCGTCACGGCGGGCGCGCCGCCAGGGTACGGGGCATAGACCCAATCGAACTTGCCCTCGAGGCGCAGCATCTCGCCGATCATCTGCTGCGTGGTCCCGGGGCCGACCGCGGCGAAGCTGAACTTGCCGCTGCTCGTGCGCGAAAGCTCGCCCAGCTCCTTCAGCGTGCGCGCCGGCAGGGACGGATTCACCACGACCACGAGCGGCGACGTGACGATGATCGTGACCGGCGTGAAGTCCTTCATCGCGTCGTAGCCCGCCTCCTTCTTGAGCATCGGGTTCACGACGAAGCTGGGCGCCATGAGCAGCAGCGTGTAGCCGTCCGCGGGCGCGCGCTGCACGTACTGCGTCGCGACGATCGAGCCGGCGCCCGGCTTGTTCTCGACCAGGACCGGCTGCTTCCAGTACCCGGTGAGCTGCTCGCCCAGCACGCGGGCCAGCAGGTCGGCGCTGCCGCCTGCGGGGAACGGCACGACCAGGTGCACGGGCTTCGCGGGAAAGCCCTGCGCCGCGGCGCCAGCGCAAAGAGCCGCGAGCCAGAGGGCCGATACGAGGCGGATGAAGCGGCTCATGCGGAGGTTCCTTTCCCAAGCCCCTTCGCGCGCAACGCCTCGTCGATCCAGGCGTCGTCGTACGCGCGCTTGCGGATCGATTCCAGGGTCGCGGCCTCGGCGGCGGCCTTCTTGCGCGAGGCTTCGGCGACCGCGCGCGCTTCCGCAGGCCGGATGAAGACCACGCCGTCGTCATCGCCGACGACGATATCGCCCGGATGCACGACCACGCCGCCGATGGAGACCGGCACGTTGATCTCGCCCGGGCCGTCCTTGTACGGGCCGCGATGGCACACGCCGCGGGCGTAGCAAGGGAAGTCGTCCGCGCGGTACGCGGCGGCATCGCGGATCGCGCCGTCGATCACCACGCCCGTGAAGCCGCGCATCTTCGCCACGTTCTTCATGATGTCGCCGAAGAGCCCGCGGTCCACCGCGCCGCCACCGTCGATGACCAGCACGTCGCCGGGCGCTCCGAGCTGCAGCGCCTTGTGGATCATGAGGTTGTCGCCGGCACGCACGCGCACCGTGAGCGCGGCGCCGAGAAGCTGCGCGCCGGGGCGGTGATACGGCGCGAGCCCCCACGTCCCGGTCATGCGGGACAGGTTGTCGCTGATGATCGAAGCGGGAAGGCCGTCGAAGAGCCGCACGAGGGCGGAATCCGTCGCCACCCGCGGCAGGATGCGGAAGCCGGGCTGTTCCATGGTGTCAGGAGGGAGAAGGCGAAGAAGGCACGAGTTCGCATGCTAAGGGCTGCATGCGCGCCGCGTGCATGATCGGCGACAAGGATTTCGCGAGCGGGTGATGTCCCCCACATCGCGCGGAGGCATCGCACCAACGAACTGGCACGCCGCTTGTCCCCCGCTTGGGCCGATGCGGTCGCGCTGGTCGCACGAGCGACCGAAAGCGGCGTGCTCATGTGTGGTGCTGCATCTTCGGGCACTGCAGCGCCGATATGGCGGGGTGTCATCTCACGCGCCCTGAAACTGCGAGGCCGAGGGGTCGTGCGTGAATCGCCGACCCGCGGCGCCCGCTCGTGACACTGCGCCCGGATGGGAGTCGGCGGGTTCACGCAGAATTGCGCCCCGAGGGCTCACGCTTGCAGTTTCCGGGCCGGAGATGACACCCCGCCACATCGGCGCCCGGTGCAGAACGAAGGGGAACGCCTAGAACGGCTGGCGCGTGACCGTCTTCGTACCCGTGACGCCGTCGACCGAGTAGGTCACGACCGCCGTGCTCGCGTCGAGATAGCGGATGGTGAGGCTGCCCACCGGCGTTCGCACCACGCCGGCGGCGTTGAACGCCGCGCCGAAGTACGGGCCGGATGCTGCCGCGCGATAAAGCGTCCCGGTGTAAGTGTCGGCGCTCGTCCAGCCGCCGCCCGGCATGACGAGCCAGGTGGCCGTGCCGTCGGCGGCATAGGTGTACCAGACCGCGAAGAGCGTCTGCGCGTGCTGGTGCACCGACAGGCCCCATCCCGACTCCGCCGCGTTCCACCACAGGTCGCCATAGGCGCCGGTGACGACCGCGCCCGCGCCGAAGGGCTGGCGCTGGATCGTGCGCGTCTCGCTCGTGCCGCGCACCGAGTACGAGAACGTGGCCTGCGTGGACGAGGAGAAGCGCAGCGTCGCCGAGCCGACCTTCGTGCGCACGACGCGCGACGGGTCGAAGAATCCCGACGTCGGATCGGGCCCCGTCGCCGCGAAGACGTCGCCAACGAAGGTCGTGCTCGATGTCCAGTTGCCGCCCGGCACGACATACCACGTCGGCCGGCCGTTGCCGTCGTACACGAACCACGCGGCGAAGAGCGCCGGGCCGTGCTGCGTGAGGCTGAGGCCCCAGCCCGATTCGCTCGCGTTCCACCACAGGTCCGAATAATCGAGCGCCGGCGCGGGCGTGTTCACCGCCGTGCCGAGCCATTGGTAGAGGCCGGCGTTGTAGGCGATGTCGAAGCGGCCGTAGTAGTCGGTGCCCGGCGCGCTGCAGGTGCCGTTGCCGCCGTAGAGCTGGCCCACCAGGTAGCGCCCGCTGTCGGTGAAGACGCCCGAGCCGCTGCTGCCGCCCTCGGTCATCCCGTTGCGCCACGTGACGCCGTAGAACGTCGACGCCGCAGCGGCGGCGCTGGTGCAGCTGAACTGGTCCGCCTTGGCGGGGCCGCAATTCCAGTACGACGACAGGTTGCCGAAGCTGATCTTCTGCAGGTCGCCCGCCGGATGGTGGATGCCGGTGAGCGACGCACCGGTCGATGGCGACGTGGCGATCCATCCCGCATACGCGACGCCGCCGGGCGGTTGCGTGGCGAGCCGCATGAACGACGTGTCCGTGCCGACGGCCGCGTACAGCAGCGTGCCGCCGCCGAACGTCGTCTGGAGCGGGCCGGGGATGCCGCTGTTGCATGCGGTCGAGCGGTAGAACCAGTAGTTCTGGACCGTCGAGGCGATCGTCTGCGTCGTGACGCAGTGGTAAGCGGTGAGGAAATACGGGATGAAGGTGGACGGGTCGCTGTCGGCCAGCAGCGTCCCGGAGCACACGAAGCTCGCCCCGGCATCCGTGAAGATGATCCGCGAAACCGCGTTGCTCTCCGTGTTCCACGTCGACTGGTAGCACACGGCATCCAGCTCGCAGGCGGAGGCGGCCTTCATCGCGAAGCCCGCGCTCGGCGAGGCGACGATATGCGACAGCGTGGGAATGGCGATGCCGAGATCCGCGGCCGCCACGCCGGGCGGCAGCTCGACTTCCACCGCGAGCGTGTCGCCTTCGATCACCGGCGACCAGAACGTGCGGCCGGCCTCGCTCGTGTCACCCGCCGCGAGGTTGCGGTCCAGCGTGTCGCGCACCTGCTCCGCCGACGCCGCGAAGACCTGCGTGTGGTCGGGCGAGTAGAACCGGAACATGGCGCCCGCGGGCAGCGAGCCCACGAGCACGCCGACGCGAACCGCCGTCGCCCCGGACGTGGTGACGGCGACGGCCGCCACGCGCGCGCCATCGCCGAGCGCCTGCCAGTCGATCGTGCCGGCGAAGGCCTGTGGGGTAGAGAGCGACGCGATGGACCGCGCGAAACCGACCTGGAGCGGCACGCCGGGGCCGGTGTCGACGCTGCCCTGCGCCTCGAGGGCCTTGGCGGGCGTTGCGAGCCGGACCCTGGCCGCACGGGCGAGATCCGCACGCGCCAGCGGCGCTTGCGGGGCCTGCAGCCGGGGCTGGACTTCGGGCTCCGCGCGGGCCGTGTCGCCCGGCGCCGACGGAGCCGGTTCGAGGGGGGCCGCCATGGCGATGCCGGCGGCGGCCAAAAGCCCCAACGCGGCTCCGCGAAGGAGCCGGGCTGCATTCGCGCCGAACCGGTTCTTGCCCACCTGCCCTGAACGTCTTGCCGAGAGTCCCGTTGACCGGTCAGGATACCGCGACCGGGCCCCTTATGCGCGCCGGCGTGAGCGGCAGGTCGCGCACCCGCCGCCCGGTGGCGTGGGCGATGGCATTGGCGATCGCGCCCGCGGCCGGGCCCTGCCCGCACTCCCCGCTGCCCAGGAACGGCATGCCGGGACGCTCCATGATGTGAACCTCGACCGTCTCGGGCACGGCGTTGAAGCGCAGGATCGGGTAGGTCGCCCAGTCCACGGAGCGGATGCGGCGCCGGTCGAAGCGCACCGCCTCGTACAGCGTCCAGCTCGCCGATTGCAGGATCGCGCCCTCGATCTGGTTGCGCAGCCCGTCCGGATTCACCACTTCGCCGCTATCCACCGCCGCCACGAACCGCACCAGCCGCACGCGGCCCGAATCGAGGTCCACGTCCACCTCGCAGGCGATCGCGCAGTAGGCCGCGAGGTTCTTGTAGCGCGCGAAAGCGAAGCCCTGGCCGCGGCCGCCTTCGCTGCGCGCCCCCGCCTTCCAGCCGAAGCGTGACGCCGCCTGCTCGATCACCTCGCGGCCGCGCGCGTCCTCGAGGTGGCGCAGGCGGAACTCGACGGGATCGGCGCCGGCCGCCGCGGCGAGCTCGTCCATGAAGCTCTCGATCGAGAACACGTTGTGGTAGGCGCCGAGCGCCCGCAGCGCCGAGACGCGCAGCGGCATCTCGGCGATGAAGTTGTTGACCACGTGCGCGCTCGGGATCGCGTAGAGCGGGATCGCGTTGCGGTCGCCGCCGCCCTCGGGTTGCGGCAGCGGCTTGGGCGCCGCGGGCTTGAAGGCCTTCGCGGAATGCTGGCCCGCGATGAGGTTGCCCGCGGGTCCGGGACGCATCGAGTGGGTGTTGCTCCAGACGCCGTAGTCCCAATCCACGATGCGGCCATTGGCATCGAGGGAGGCGCGCACCTTGGACACCATGGCCGGGCCGTAGGGCTCCCACGCGTGCTCGTGCTCGCGCATCCATTGCACGCGCACCGCCTGCCCCTCCATCTTCGAAGCGATCAGCGCCGCGTCGGCTGCCGCGTCGTCGGCGGCGTTGTGGCCGTAGCAGCCCGAGCCTTCCATGTGGACGCAGCGCACCTTCTCCGGCGGCATGCCGAGCATCTGCGCGATCGCCTGCCGGTCGGGATAGACGCCCTGCGTGTGCGTCCACACCGTCATCGTGCCGTGTTTCATCTCGGCCACGGCGCAGGCGGGGCCGATCGAGCCGTGGATCTGGTACGGGCGCGTGTAGGCGGCCTGCAGCGTCTTCGCGACCGCGCCCGGAGCCCCACGCTTGTCGTGGATCGGAATCGCCTGCGCGCCGAGCGCGAGCACGGCGGCGGGAAGCGCGTCCTGCTCGGGCAGCTTCGCGGCCTCGTTCCATTTCGCGCGCTCGGCAAGGACGCGCATCGCCTTCACGGCCGTCCATTCACGCGTGGCGACCACCGCGAGGAAATCGCCGTCGCGGATCACGCGCACCACGCCGGGCATCGCCGCCGCCCCGCGCGTGTCCACCTCGGTGAGCCGCGCGCCATAGCCCGGCGGACGCACGACACGCGCATGCAGCATGCCGGGCAGGCGCAGGTCGTGAACGTACGCCACCTCGCCGGTCACCTTGCCGGGAATGTCCACGCGCTGGACGGGCCGGCCGATGAAGCGATGCTGCGCGCGCTCGACGAGTCGCGAATGCGGCTGCGCCTGCAGATGCAGCGAGCGTCCGGCGACCAGCTCGCCGAAGCCGATGCGGCGGCCGTCGCGCGCCACGACGAAGCCGTCCTCGGCGCGCAAGGTCTCCGGGGGAACCTTCCAGAAATCGGCGGCGAACTCGACGAGCTTGTCGCGCACCTGCGCCGCGGCGTGGCGGATCGCCGTGCCGCTGTCCTGCATCGAGCGGCTGCCCGCGGTGAAGCCCTCGTTCGCGGTGGCGTGCGTGTCGGCGGTGACGAGCTTGAGCCTTTCCATCGTCACGCCGAGCTCGTCGGCGGCGATCTGCAGCAGCGCGGTCTTGATGCCCTGCCCCAGCTCCGCCTTGCCGGTGCAGATGGTGATGCCGCCCCACGTATCGATGCGGATCCACGAGTCGAGGTATGGCGCCTTGTCGAGGCTTCCCGGCAGGCCGCCGCCGTCGTGGCCGCCGGCCTGCGCGAACGCGCGCGGCGCGAGCGCGAAGCCCACGACGAGGCCGCCCGACTGCTGCAGGAACTCGCGGCGCGTGCTCATGCCTTCACCGCCTTGCGCACGGCGCGCAGGATGCGCATGTGCGTGCCGCAGCGACAGAGGTGCGGCTGCAGCGCCTGGCGGATCTGCGCGTCGCTCGCGCCCGGCTGCTTCTTCAGCAGCGCCGTCGCGCGCACGATCATCCCCGGGATGCAGAAGCCGCATTGCGCGGCCTGCTCCTCGATGAATGCCTGCTGCACCGGCCCCGGCTTGCCCGGCGTGCCGAGCCCCTCCAGCGTCGTGATCTCCTTGCCCTCGAGCATCGCGACGGGCGTCACGCAGGAGAAGACCGCCTCGCCGTCGACCATGACGGTGCAGGCGCCGCACTGGCCGAGGCCGCAACCGTACTTGGCGCCGTTGAGCTGGAGGTCGTCGCGCAGCACGTAGAGCAGCGGCGTGTCGGGCTCGGCCTTCACGTCGTACTGGCGGCCGTTCACATGGAGCATCATCGGCTTCCCCTCATTGCTTTTCGGCGATCGTGGCCGGGTCCGTGCCGTTGCCGCCGCCGGCGTAGCGGGCGCCTTCCGCGCCATGCTGGCGCGCCTTGCGGATGACCGCCTCGACGTCCGTCCACGCCGCCTTGTGCGTGAAGCGCGCGCGCATCCAGCTCACCAGGTCGCGGACCTGCGCGTCGCTGAGCGCGCCCTCGAAGCCGGGCATGAGCGGCGCGGTCTGCCCTTCCGCGGGCGGCAGGCCGTAGAGGATGACGTTCACCAGGTTCAGCGGCGTCTCGCCCGCGACGCCGATGCTCACGGGCAGGGTGATGCCGCCGAAGGGCAGCGGCTGGGTGCCGTCGTGGCAACCGGCGCACGCGGCGGCATAGAGCGCGCCGCCATCGCGCGCTTCGACCTTCTGCGTGGGCACCGCCGGTGGCGGCGGGGCGGAGGCCATGCGCGCGACCAGGTAGGCGGAGATCGCCCGCAGCTCCGCCTCGGGTACCGCGGAAAGATCGTCGGTCACGGCCGCCATGGGCCCGCGCGAGACGCCATGCTCGTCGTGCCATCCGCGCCTGAGGTAGGCGGTCATCGCATCGACGGTCCACTTGACCGGCGCCTGCGTCTTCTCGTTGATCGCGTACGCGTGCCAGCCCTCGGCCTCGCCGCCGTCGAGCTCGCGCGCGCGGATCTCCGCGCCGGCCGCGTTGCGCGGCGTGTGGCATCCGCCGCAGTGGCCCAGGCCCTCGACGAGGTACGCGCCACGCTTCGCCTCGCGGCTCATCCCCGCGTCCTCGCGTATCGACCCGGGCTTGAAGTAGAGCGCCTTCCAGACGGCGAGCGTCGCGCGGATGTCGAAGGGGAACATGAGCTCGTTGCGCCGGTTCTTCGCGCGCACTGCGGGCCGCGTCATGACGTACGCGTAGATCGCGCGGTTGTCGTCGTCGGTGACGTGCGTGAAGTGGTCGTAGGGGAAGAC
>DASTGG010000299.1:0-4428 GCA_035719385.1 Usitatibacter sp. | reverse complement strand
GATGCCCTCGCGCTCGTACCTGGCGCGCTTCAACTTCCGCGGCGCCGACCAGCAGAAGCAGGTCGGGCAGCTCTCGGGCGGCGAGCGCGGCCGGCTGCACCTCGCCAAGACGCTGCTCGCCGGCGGGAACGTGCTGCTGCTGGACGAGCCGTCGAACGACCTCGACGTGGAGACGCTACGCGCCCTCGAGGATGCCCTGCAGGAGTTCGCGGGCACGGTGATGGTGATCTCGCACGATCGCTGGTTCCTCGACCGAATCGCCACGCACATCCTCGCGGCCGAAGGCGATTCGCAGTGGTACCTCTACCAGGGCAACTACCACGAGTACGAGGAAGACAAGCACGAGCGCCTCGGCGACGAGGCGGCCGCGCCGCACCGGCTGCGCTTCAAGCCGCTCAAATAAATGGGGTCAGACTCCATTTCACGGAATTCAGGTTTCGCAGCCGAAGCTTAATTCCGCGAAATGGAGTCTGACCCCATTTATTTGCCCAGTATCGGGTCCTGCTTCCTGACGATGCGCCGCGCGCGCCGCACCAGGTCGTCGTAAGTCGCGTTCATGTGGACGAGCGGGCGCCGTTCCGGGCGCCGCGAGCCGTGGCGCGTCGCGAACTCCCGGGTGAACTCGGCGCCGAGGAAGAAGACCTGCGACGAGTAGTACACCCATACGATCAGCACCACGAGGGCGCCGGCGGCGCCGAACGTGGAATCGACGGCCGTGTGCGCGATGTAGACCGCGATGCCGAACTTGCCCACCCAGAAGAGCAGCGAGGTCACCGCCGCCCCGATCCACGTGTCGTTCCACGCCACGCGCCGCGTCGGCAGGATCTTGTAGATCATCGCGAAGAGCAGCGTCACGACGATGAACGAGATGAAGAACTCGAGCGCGTGCAGCTGCCCCCTCGACAGCGACAGCATGTCCGCGCCGATCGACGACAGGAAGGTGCTCGCCACGAGCGAGAGCATCAGCAGGAGCCCCACGACCATGACCATGAGGAACGAGAAGAAGCGCGTCGCGAGCGCCTTCTTCACGCCGCCCTGCCGGGCCGGCCGGTAGTGCCAGATGCGGTCCAGGTCGGCGCGCAGCTCGGCGAACACCGTCGTCGCGCCCAGCAGCATGGTGGCGAGCCCGATCACCGCCGGCATGGCGCCCTCGCGCGCGCCGGCCGTGTCCAGGAGCGTCTCGATGCCCAGCGCCGCCTTCTCGCCGAGGATCATCGCCACCTGGGTCATGAGCGCGTTCTGCGCCTCGTTGCGGTCGAAGAAGATGCCCGCCACGCCGAGCGCCACGAGCAGCATGGGGGCGAGCGAGAGCAGCGTGTAGAACGCGAGCGCCGCGCCCATGCTCGGCGCCGAATCCTCCATCCAGCCGGCGACGGCGCGCCGCGCGAGCGCGAGGAACTGGCGTGCATCGAGCGTGCTCATTCGATCCCCTAAGTGCGGCGCTGCAGGAGCGCCGGATCCTTGCCGCGTACGATCTTCTCCGCGCGTTTCACCATGTCGTGCTCGACGTAGTCCGAGTTGGCCGCAGCGTCCAGGCGGCGCGACCCGTGCTCCGTGGAATACGCGCGCGTGAACTCGCTGCCGAAGAAGAAGATCTGCGACGAGTAGTACACCCACATGATGACGACGATCACCGTCCCGGCCGCCCCGAACTTCGAGGCCACGGCGCTCTTGCCGATGTACAGGCCGATGAGGAACTTGCCGATCTCGAACAGGATCGCCGTGACCAGCGCTCCCATCAGCACGTCGCCGAAGGGCAGGCGGCGGCTCGGGAGCACCTTGAACACGAGCGCGAAGACGAGCGTGAGGATGACGATGGAGCCGACGATCTCCATCGCGTGCCCCGCGGCTTCCCCGGCCGCGCCGAACCACGCCGATCCCATGTACGCGATGGCGGCGCTGATCACCAGGGAGACGAGCAGCAGGAAGCCGAGCGCGGCGATCAGGCCGAAGGAAAGCAGCCGCGTGCGGATGAGCCCCCAGAGCCCCGACGATCTCGGCGCCTCGCATTTCCAGATGCGGTTCAGGTCCGATTGCAGCTCGGTGAAGACGGTGGTCGCGCCGAGGGCGAGCACCACGGCGCTGATCGCCGTCTGCAGCGCGCCCTCCTTCTCGGAGCTCGCCGACTGCAGCAGCACGTTCACGCCTTGCGCGCCGGTGTCGCCGAGGAGCCCGGCGAGCTGCGTGAAGAGCAGCTGCTGCGCCTCGTCGCGCCCGATGAACAGGCCCGCGATCGTGATCACCAGCACGATCAGCGGCGCCATGGACAGCAGCGAGTAGAACGCGAGCGCCGCGCCCATGCTGGACGCATTGTCCTGCGAGAAGCCGGTGAAGGAGGTCTTCAGGAGGCGCCAGAGCGTGCGCGGCTTGAACGCGGACAGCTTCATGCGTGCCTCGCCATCGTCGTCAACGCCGCGAACAGGGCGAGCCCGAGCGGCACGGTGAACAGCAGGTGGAAGAGAAGCGTCGGGTCGCGGGCCTGTTCGTCCTCGCCCTCGTCATCGTCGCCTTCGTCCATCCAGCCCTGGAAGGTCCGCAGCAGCTCCTCCCACAGGGATTTCGGGTTCCAGTCTCTCATTGCCGTCTCCAGGGAGGCGCTTGAGAGGTTCGAGAAACCGGCTCGCCTTAAGTTTCGGCGCGCGCGGATCATGCGGCCGATTCCTACGTTCGAACCCGCCCGCGCCTACACCCCGCGCAAGCGCCGGTCTCTACATTGCATGCCATGAAAGAACAACGCTATTACGCGGACGTCGACACACCCTTCCACGTGTGGGTGCGCGAGCGCTGCGGGGAGGACCGGTATCGCTGGGTATTGCGCCCTATTGCGTCAGCACCGCCGCGCGAGCCCGGTCGCGATGGATCCGCGCGATCCGCAGGGACGCGTGGAGCAAGTGCGTGAAGACCTCGTGCGCGAGCTCCGCGTCGATGGGCTCGCCGCAGACGGTGGCTTCCGAAAGGCGCCAGGTCCAGTACTCGATGTCGTCGTCGGCCTTCACGCGCAACGGACGGCAGCTCTCGGGCAGGCGGCCGAACTCCTCGGGCGTGAGGGCGGCGAGGTAGTCGCGCACCATCGCGACCACCTCGCCCACCCGCTCGGCGAGATCGAGCTGTGTGTGCCAAACCGGGTCGTCGTGGCGGAACCCCAGGCTGCTCTCGGCCATGTCGGTCATGGAAGCCTTCCTTCGCGGAATCGGGATTGCACGATCATTCTGTTCTCGCGCAGGCAACCGCTCCATCAGCCGATCGGAAGGGGCTTGTAGTCGTTCTTCCATCGTTTGTCGTGTTCCCGGCGTCGTCCGGCGACGACGCGGTCCCGAGAAGGGCGGCCGCTAAGGCGTGGTGGCGCGTTCGCGGGTGGAGAGCCGGGCGATCTGGATCGAGGCGCGCAGGAAGAAGCTCCAGGCGTCCTGGATCGCCTCGACGTCGAGCCCCAGGGCGCGGCGCTTCCAGTACTCCTCGGACAGGCGCTCGCTCCACCATTGCACGTCGGAGACATCGCGCACGTCGCGGCGGCGGCAGCCATCGGGAAGCGCGCGGCGCGCCGGTTCCGCGAGCGACCCCACGCAGTCGTTGGCGAGGCACACGACGTCCATGACGCTCTTGACCGTTTCCAGGTCGCGGGTCCAGCACAGCATGCCTCCATTTTCCCGGGCGGTGTCCGACCCTTCTGTCGGACGCGGGCGCGCGGCCGGGTCGGAAAACGCCTACGCACACCGTACAATCCCTGCATGCCCGAGGCACCCGCCGTCCCCGCCGCCCCACTGAACGCGAGCGTTGCCTACCTGCGCATCCCGCAATTCGAGGACCTCGCGGTCACCGACCAGGTGGCGCGGAAGGAGCGGCTGTTCGCACGCGCGCAGGACGGCCTCGCCGACGTGGCCGACACGGACCGGGCGGTGCTCGAGGCCGACGACGGTCTCGCGATCGTGTTCCTGGGCGAGCCCATGCAGGCGCTAGCCGTGTGCGAGCGCATCCACGAGCAGGACGCCTTCGAGCCGGTGCAGGTCGGCCTGAATTACGGCCCGCTCGGCCTCGCGTCCGGCCGCGATGGCGGGCGCGTGATCGGAGATGCGCTCGGCGGTGCGGCGGCCGCGGCGCGATTCGCCGAGCCGGATCGCCTGCTCGTCACGGAATCGTTCGCCCGCGCGCTGCGCATCACGGCGCCCGATCGCGCGGCCGACCTTTCGAAGGCGGGCGATTTCACCGACACGCGCGTGCGCCAACACGTCCTCTACGCGCCCGATCCGGGCCGCAGCGCCATGCGGCGCCGGCGTTTCGCGCTGTACGCTGTGGGAGGCGTCGCCGCGATCCTGCTGGTCGGTGTCATCGCGCGCGGCATCTACCAGCCGCTGGTGCGCTCGCGCCCGGGGGTGGTGCTCCTCGACGTGAAGCCGCGCGGCGAGGTCTATGTCGATGGCGTGTTCCACG